>DYOK01000011.1 GCA_020720565.1 Acetofilamentum sp. | reverse complement strand
CTGTGCAAAATGGGTCTGCTGCAGCACAAGTGTTATTTGAACCTCCTATGCAGCCAGCAGAAGGAGCAGGGCAAACTGCTGTAACACTGCAAACCGGATTTGCTGGGGAAGCGCTACCAGTTCCTGTACAAACGGTTGTTCCTGATGAATTAATCAAAGCCCATGATGTTTCTGACGCCCAAGAACCATTATTAAAATTCAAAGAAATCAAATCCCCATTATTTACAGAAATAGAGTAACTGGCACTATACCCATCGTCAATTGTTACATTTCCTTGTGAAGTCCCATTCACTAGAACCGTTAATGAACAACCATTCCATCCATCACCGTATGAATCACTCAAATTTAATGTGTAATTACAAGCGAATGTATTACTTACCCCCAATATTAAGAGTAAAGAAAATAAAATGTTTCTCATCACTATTTATTTATGGTTTTAAAACTATCAAATGGATTACAGCGAATTAATTGCTTATATTTTTCTTCGTTTTGATTAATCCACTCTTCTTTTGATAAATTCATTTTTCTAATTTCATCTCGAATTGCCTCGCATTCTAAAGTTTGAAAATATAGATCTTCAATTACTTTTTGAATCTCATTATCATCAGAAGTACTATCAATGGAAATCGCCATTTTATTAGGGTTATTTTTATCATAAACATCAACCCTTTTCACTCCTTTATCATGTAAAAGAATCCATTCTTTAACTAAATTTGCATCGTTGAGCGATGAATAAAATTGATTACTTATGTAAATCATCATCGAGCCATCATCATATTTTTTTGATGATTCTTCAATCGAAATTTGAGAATAACTTAACTGATAAGTTAGATTAAAAATACTAAACAATAGTAGAAACTTAGTTTTCATAGTTAAATAGATTATGTGGAGCAAGTTAATAGTAGCGATAATAAAAAATATTAAGTATTTTTAAAAATATAAATAAATTCAGAAATATAGATACTAAAATAATTCAATTTTTTGTTTATCAATGGGTTTGATTTAAAAAACTTTACTAAAGTAATTAACAAATTGTGAAATTCTGTTAAAATCTCACAATTTGTTTTCTGATTATTTTATAACAAAATAACCTTCCTTATGTTCCGATTGTCCTCTAGGGTCTGTAATGCTGAGTTTCCAAACAAAACGTTCGTTGGCATTGGCCATCGAATAGCCTCTCCCATCCCAGCCTTCGTTAGGCTGTGTACCTTGGTATACCATATGCCCTTGGCTATTGTACACTTGTAAAGTGTACACAAAGCCTAGTTTGACCTCGTATTTAAGCAAAAATACATCGTTTACACCATCCCCATCTGGCGAAAAGGCCGTTGGTGCAAAAATATCGTGCGATACTTTGTATGTGATGATTTGGTTCATCGTATTTTGACAACCATTCGAGTGGGTTACTTGCAGCGAGATAGGATATTCGCCAGAGTACATCACCTCAAATTGAGGGTCGTCTTCATTGGTTTCTATACCAACAAAATTCCAAATTTGACTTGTCGCATTTTTCGACTGGTTGGTCAAAATCAATTTTTGATTGGCTATTGAGTACGAAAACTGAGCAATGGGCGACTCAAGAACCTCTACATTTTCAGAGACATTAAATTCATGTCCATCTGATGTTTTAATGGTTGCTTTTAGTAAAAACATTCCTTTTTGATTGAGTTCAGTGGCACATTTATCTGAATTCGAAATAAGTGAGCCATCTAAATACCATTTTACATTAGCATTTGCAGGCATATTGATACAGCTTGCATTCAAATCGAATGGAGCACATGCTCGTGTTTTTTCAATTTTAATGGTTGGAATATTACGCGAATCGTTGTTTGCAAGTACCGCTTGATTATCGTTGTGTGTATTAAGTTCACTTTTTTCAATTGATTTATCTATTGATGAACTTGTTTGCTCATAAGATTTCTCTAGCACTTCTAGAGCCTCATTACTAGGCGTTTGAATAGTTGAATTTACTATGGGTGATGATTCCTTAACTTTTTGTTTATTGTAATTATTTATAGGAGTGCTAATTGTTTTGGTGCTAATATCTGATAATTGCACTTTTGAATCATTACTATTGGTTTTTTCTGCTGTGCTCCAAAATAATAAAGTAGCTGTTGATATCAATACAGCCACAGAAGCAATTACACCAACTTTAATAATTTGATACTTTCTAAATTGGTTCTTTATTCTAGCCCACGCACTTGGATTATATTCCGGAGAATACGATTCCAAAATTGATTTAAGGTCATTCTCAAATTGATTCATAATGTTTAATGTTAAAGGTTTGAAAGAAAACATATTCTTTAACTTATGGATGAGACGAGATAATTTATAAAGGGTTGCTTAAAATTTTAGATGAATTAGACGTAAAGTGATAAAATATTCATTAATACACATATAAGGCTAATTTTAACGATCAAATCGTATGTTTTTCATCGATTGTATCATCTTCATCGCTAAGGGAAAAAGATAAAAATAATACTTCCATTTTATTAGAGGTTTGTTTGATATAACCCAGTCCCGATTTATCAGGATGGTTACCCTCATAAAAGTAATAGTTCGATTAAAAAAATGTTCTATCCTGCCTAAGGGGGCAACCGCACACTTTTTATTGATAGATTTTTTAGCGGTGGTTTGTTTAAAGTTGCATGAATCATTTTTAAAAGGTTAAGTATTTAGTATTGATTTACAAAAAGATAACGATTTATATAAGCGTTGACCAAGTTTCAAACATCCTAAATATTAGGATTGGTCTAAATAATGATAGAATATTTATAAAGCTTATTGTGATTTGAATTCTATCTAAATTTTTTCTCTTTTACTTTTGTCCTGATACAAAAGTAAAAAAAAATCGAGGCTAGATTTTATCTTCTTTTCGTGATGGCGTGTAGCCTAAGTAAGCCGTGCGATTTCTTCGCACGCTCAGAACTTCACGGCTGTTACTACGTCAACACTTATCACTCCAATTCGATAAAATATGCCTTTTAAATACCCCCAAATTGATTGTCTCAGTATATTTCCTTCGTAAAAACTTGATATGAAATTGTTTTGTGTGAGCTCTCGCTTCTGTTTAGCAGCAAGGGCGTTAAAAATTTTCGAAGCCTTGCAGAAAATTTAGCCCGCAGTCTGCGGTTTTTGCGAAGCAAAAAACACTGTGGCGAGAGTGCCCTTTCTTTTGGTTCGTTTTCTTTGGGCATGCAAAGAAAATGAACACAACCTCAAATGGCTAATTATCTGAAATATGATATTTGAATAAAAGTGTGCGTTTGCCCTATCCTGCCTAACGGCAGTCAGGTGTTTAATTCGAGTTTAATTTTCACACCTTTGCTATTATACAGATGAGAAAAAAAACAATACAATGTCATGTCGAGGGTTCCTGAAGGGAATATATCGAGACATGAATGTGCTACGCTAAAGATATCGCGTTCTCGATACGCTTTCTAGCGAAAGCTACTCGAACTGACAGCTGACAGTTGTGGTTTTATTCTCAATAACAAGTGTATATCTCGTCGCGTGTTCCCGAGGGGGAGGGTAAATTGATAATTCATATGGCATAAGTTGAAAACCATCTAAAAAAATTTACCTTTCATCACATAGCCACCAAAGCATGATTTCTAAGTACTACGTAAAGTCTAATAAATTTATCTTATTGCCATTCGGTAGACTGGTAAAAATATTATTACATTTGCAGTTTTACCATCTTTATATCGATTAAACCATAAGCATGAAGCTTACAATAGTAATAGTCAACTACAACGTTAAAGATTTCTTGGAGCAGTGCTTAAACTCTGTACGAAGAGCTGTTAACACTATTGATGCCGAAGTTTTTATTGTAGACAACCAATCGGCTGACAGTTCGTGTGAGATGGTAAAAAACAAATTCCCAGAATTTATTTTAATCGAAAATAAAGAAAATGTAGGTTTTTCTAGAGCCAACAATCAAGCCATGCGACTAGCAAAGGGCGAATATATTCTACTTTTAAACCCCGATACCATTGTAGAAGAAGACACATTTATCAAAACCATTGCATTTATGGACCAACAGACAGAATGTGGCGGTTTAGGTGTGAAAATGATCGATGGTAATGGACACTTTTTACCCGAAAGTAAACGGGCTTTACCTACTCCAACAGTGGCATTTTATAAGATATTTGGCTTGTCGAAGCTATTCCCAAATTCAAAACGCTTCGGCCAATACCACTTAAGTTTTTTAGACAAAAATCAAACACACGAGGTCGAGATTTTATCGGGAGCATTTATGTTGATGCGAAAAACAGCACTTGACAAAGTTGGATTACTCGACGAAACTTTTTTTATGTATGGCGAAGACATCGACTTGTCGTACAGAATAATTCAAGGAGGGTACAAAAATTATTATTTCCCCGACACTACCATTATCCACTATAAGGGCGAAAGTACAAAAAAAGGCTCGTTAAATTATGTCAAAACATTTTATAATGCCATGATTATTTTTGCGGAAAAGCACTTTGGACAGTCTGCCAAATATTTCATTATTTTAATCCGGTTTGCAGTATATCTACGGGCATTAATTGCATTAATTAAACGCATTTTTCATGTTGCTTTCATTCAAGTTCTCGATTTTATTACGCTGATTTTAGGTCTCGAACTGGCCTTGTTTTCGTGGGAGCATTTACATTTTTTTCATGGATACTATCCTCAGTCGGCTCACTATATCTTTCCTATCATTTCGGCCATCTTTGTGGGTTCAATATATATTTCGGGAGGATATGATCAGCCCGTAAAAATGGGCAAATTAATTAGAGGTATTGGTATAGCTTCGCTTATTGCTTTGGCAAGTTACGCACTACTCGACGAAACGGTTCGCTTTTCCAGAATGCTAATTTTAAGTTCTATAAGTTGGGCATTTATCGCATTGCCTTTATATCGAAAAATATTTCACAGCATATCTAGTGTTCCATTTTCTTTTCGATCCCAAGCACTAACTCGTTTTTTGATTGTTGGCGAATTAACAGAAACCGAAAGAGTACATCATATATTAAAGCATGCTGTGGCTTCACCAGTGGTTGAGGTTTATCAAACAGCAAACGGTCTAAATTCCATTTTTTCAAAAAACAATTCAGCTCGAATTGCAGAATTAATTCGAATCCAGAAAATTGATGAAGTTATTTTTTGTGCTAAAAACATTGAGTCGAGCGACATAATAAGTCTGATGCTCGATTTGAATCATCTAAATTGCGATTTTAAAATTGCTTCGCCCGATAGCGTTACGGTTGTTGGTAGCCATTCGGCTAACACGAACGGTGATTTATATCAAATTAATTTGAATCTGATAACAACAGAAGAAAACATACGAAATAAACGTTTGTTCGATTTGACGGCAAGCATTCTTCTTCTACTATCCTATCCAATTTTAGTGTTTATAAATCAAAATCCAATTAATTTGTTTAAAAATTTATTTGCGGTTATGATGGGTCATAAAACCATGGTGGGCTTCGACAATCAATCGGTCAAACATGTGAATTTACCCTTATTTAAGAACAGTCTGATTCATGTCGAACAGGCCTTAGATTATGCCAAAAACTATAGCATCGAAAAAGACTTGCTATTGGTTTTTAAAGGCTTGAAAAAATTAGGACAGTAGAAAGTCGCTGGTTCTATAATGATTAATATATTGGATATTTTGAATTTTGAATTTTGAATTCATAATTTTTAATTCTTAATTTTCAAATCCTATCCCGATATTCTGTTCACTATTACATTTTATTTTCAATACTTCCCTCTATGTTTTTCCCATAACGATAAGCGATTTATCGTCGTTTACGTCGAATTCGGCTTGTAAATTGACCTCAAAAATGTTGTACTTATCTTTAAACTGTTGTTCTAGTTTTTGCATTAGAGCATTGGCTGTCTTTAAGTCCACATTTTGTCGAAAATCGACATGTGCCATGAGCATCGCTCGACCATTGGTCATCTCCCAAATATGCAAATGATGGATATTTTCAATTTCTGGATAAGGTGCATAAATTGCCACGATGTCATCGGGCGAAATGGTAATTGGTGAAAACTGCATTAAAATATTAAAGGTTTTCTGAAACAATTTATAGCTTATAACCAACAAATAGGCGGCAATCATCAAACTTAATAATGAATCGACCCACATTACATCAAAAAAGTACATCAACAAGCCGCTTGCTAAAACAGCAATTGATGAAAATAAATCGCTGAGTAAATGTAAATACGACGATTTTACATTGATATTATCGTGCGAATGTTCATGCAGAAGCAATACGCTTAAGAAATTCCCCAGAATCCCGACCATTGCTCCTATAATAATCCATTTCACATTCATGACCGGATGGGATTGTGAAACAAATCGTTCTACTGATTCTTTAATTAGAAAAAGTGCAACCAGAAGCAAGGTACCCGTATTGACAAATGCGGCAAGAACCTCGGAACGTTGATATCCAAATGTGGCTTTAAGATTGTTCTTTTTGAGTGCAATTTTTGCAGCTATCCAACTAACCACCAGCGAAACCACATCAGAAAAATTATGCAGTGCGTCACTTAACAACGACAAACTTCCAGAAAAAAAATATCCGATTATTTGCGATAAAGAAATTGCCACATTCAATAATATGGTTAAAAACAATCGCGAAGAAATCCTAGTAGAACTCATTTTTTATTCGTTTATTCGTTGAATGTTACAAGCCTGTCTTCCACAGGTAGATTAAAGGTTGAAAGTGATGATTGTTTATTTGTTGAGTTGTTGAGTTTATTCACTACTATTATAATCAAGTGTATCAAAATTTACTTGGCATGGATGTTTCATTTATTTTTTTCAAGTTTGAAAGCGACAATTTGAACCCTACGTTCTTCGGCAGCCCAAGGACTAAAAACCGAATTTTTTACATCCAAAACATCGTCGGACACCTTAACCGATGCTTTATCTTCGCCATACGACTCTTGTTTTATGCTTAATAGTGGAGCAGCATTTGAGTTGTTCATAAATTGCGCAAAAAACCCATCATCTAATTCTCGGTAATAGTTAATAATAGAAACGACCCTCCTTTTCGATAAATTGGTGTTATATACTTGGCTATTGAGCGGACTAGCAAAACCCTTAACAACAATTTCGATACGATAGCCTTCTTCGAGCAATTTTGCAAGCAATGTATTAAATTGCTTTAACTTATCAAATTCGGCTTCCACTTTTTTAAAGAAGAAATTATCGATCATTTCAATGGCATTGGCTTTAGCTTCTTTTTTTAGTCCTTTCGAAAATTCATTCTCGTATAACTCAAGTTGCTTAAAATATGTGTTGTAAGTTTCTTCGTAACTCAAAGTTGTGGTTGTATCCAAACATTTTGGGTTGGGTTGGTCGTTATCAAAGTACAAATCGACTGGGATAAGTGCTTGCATTTGTTCTATTCGCTTCACATTTAATGTGGTATCGATGATTGTATCTCTAGCAATCTGAGGCAACTTAAAGGTAAACAAATCGTTGCAACAAGTTGACGTGCGGGCAGTTTGAGGATTTAGTCGATTACTCGAAAAAACAGCTCGTTCGTTTTGATAATCCCAAGAGTAATATAAGTCGTCGTAACTTGAATTAACAGGACTTTTTAGATTTTCTGGCTCATCGATTTGAGGAAATTCACCCTTAGCAGCGAAAATGTCGAAACCTCCAAAGTTATCGAACCATTGAGACGAAAAATACATTTTCTTGCGTAAAGTATCGTACGATGGACAAATTTCGTTGTCGATCGAATTAATTTTACGTCCTAAACTTTTTGCATTTTTAAATTGTCCATTCTCATATTCAGAAAAATACAAATCGAATCCACCTTCTCCACCTGCAACATTGGATGCAAAAAGCAAAAAAGAATGTTGCTTAATTGTAAAAAAGAAAGGGTGAATATTGTCGGAATTTGGGAAATTAACTGTTTCGTCTAAACGAACTGGTTTACTCCATTTGTTGTCGTTTTTACTCGAATAAATTGCACAAATTCGTTTGTTATCGACATAATGGCAAGCCGAAAAAAACAAAGTTTTAAGATTGTTTGCATACGATACGCCACCAAGCTCCCAATAAGGAATATTTAAAGTACTATCGCATAATCTAATTGAATCGGTTATCATAAATAGGCGCGAAGTGTATATGCTATCGAACTCATTAATTGGCCGTTTGGCTATTAAAAATGAGCTGTTTTTATCGAAGCTTGTCCACTGTAATTCCGAATGCTCTGGCTTAGAAAGTGTATCTAGTAGGGTAACCAGAAGCGAAGTATCCGATTCGAGGCTCATATTAAAACTCTGCTCGGTCGAAATTATTTCTTGTTTGGTTTTTAAAGTATAATAGTCTCTGTTTTTTCTGTTTTTTTCGTAATATTTATGAAAAATTTGCAAAGCGTGTTGATACTTACCGAGCGATTTATAACTCATTGCCAAATAAAACTCGCTTAAGGGGTAAATATCTGCTTGAGTTTCGGAAATTTGTTTGAACAAAATCATCGAATTTTGAAAGTCTCTAGACTGGTAATAGGTCAGAGCCAATTGGTATGATATTTTATCGATAGGATTAATTTCGAGTGCTTTTTTGTAGTAATCCTGAGCAGAAAGATAATCCCCTTTTTCGAAAGCTTTGTCGCCCAATTTGCTCCATTGTTTAAAAGACTGTGCAAACAAAGTGCTTGAAAAAAACACGAGAAAAAACAAATTCAGAAGTTTGATTTGAACAGAAGTTTTTTTCATTATAAAAAGAGCTTGGCTATGTTTGTATTGGTTATTTGGAGTAACAAAGTTTTTTTTTTGAAATTTAATTGAATCAAATTACTTTTCGTTGCAGTTAATGTGGCAATACTCAAGCTACATCCTTAAACTATCCCAAGATTTAAACCGACGGGGGTCAAAATTACCAAACAAAAATCAGTATATCAACCAAACTTAAAAGAATTTTTACTAGCCTGCAATTATCCTATATTTGCAACTGAAAAAAGAATCATTTAGAATTCCATTTATGTTACAAAAAAAAGCCACCGTAATCACATTAGGATGTTCAAAAAATTTGGTTGACTCCGAGCAAATACTTTATCAGTTAAAAAAGAATGGGTATCAAATTAATCATGACGATTCTTATGCCCAGTCCGATTTGGTTTTGGTAAACACCTGCGGGTTTATTCACGATGCCAAACAAGAATCCATTGATACCATTTTGGAACTGATCGAAGCCCAAAAAGAAGGTTTAGTAAAAGATGTGAGAGTTTTTGGATGCCTTTCGGAACGATATAAGGCAGAACTTGAAAAAGAGATCCCTGAAATTAAAAATTACTATGGCACATACGAACTAGATAAAATATACAGCGATTTACAAATTGCACCTGTTAAAAGCGAGTTAAATCGCAGAGTACTAACCACACCAAAGCATTATGCCTACGTCAAAATATCGGACGGATGCGATAGAACATGTTCATTTTGTGCCATTCCGTTAATTAAAGGTGCCCATCGGTCCCGTCCGTTAGAAAGTATTGTTGCAGAGTGCAAGTATTTAGCAAAGCAAGGTACAAAAGAGATTATTTTAATTGCTCAAGATTTATCGTATTACGGTATCGATATTGACAAAACCCATCAGTTGGCTGAGTTGATTCGACGAATTTCCGAAATTGAAGGAATTGAATGGATCCGAATGCATTACCTCTACCCTGCCAATTTTCCATTCGAAGTACTCGAAGTCATGAAAACCAATCCTAAGCTGTGTCGCTATATCGACCTTGCCTTACAGCATGTTAGCGATGCACAGTTAAAGAAAATGCGAAGAAGAATTTCGAAGCAAAACACAATCGAATTAATTGATACCATCCGAAAAAACATACCCGATGTAGCTTTAAGAACCACCATGCTCATTGGGCACCCCGACGAATCGAACGATGATTTTGACGAGCTGATGCAATTTGTGAAATTGACTCAATTCGACAGATTGGGTGGGTTTACCTACTCCAACGAAGAAAATACTTTTGCTGCTATAGAATACACCGACAACGTTCCCGATAAGATAAAGAAAGCTCGATTCGAAAAACTAATGACCCTACAGCAAGAAATATCACGTAAAATCAACCTTTCTAAAGTTGGGCAAACTTTCAAAACCATTATCGATAGAGAAGATTCAGAGTTTTATTACGGACGAACAGAATTCGATTCTCCCGAGGTTGATAACGAGGTAATCATCGAAAAAAATAAAAAACTAAAAATTGGCCATTTCTATTCAGTCGAAATAAGCGATTACGACGATTTTGATTTAATCGGTCAAGTAATTGAGTTACTGTAATCGAAATCTTTTATTAGATTTTTATTGATGGTTTCAACATCATGCTAAAATAAATCTCTTCAAAATTTATCAAATCATAAATTCTGAAGAGATCGTACAAAATAAAATCTCAAGTAAGTATTTTGAAAAGTTTAATATCGTATTTTATTATGCTAGAAGCGTGATAAGTTGTCGTTTACGAAACCAAAAAATAGGTCGAAGAGCTTACTTATACCTCAAATTTTAGACAATATCCTTTTTGTCTTTATAAAACTGAAAACCCATGCGTTTGCCAGTACCTGCTTTAGATTTGTTAATGTGGTCATTCATTTGAGCCACAGACACTTCTTCAACATGTTTGTATGGCGGCACTAACAAATCGAATTCTAAGGAATATTCTATTGCGGCCATCGCAAAGCCTCTAATCTCCTCTTGACTAAGTTTTGAGTCGAGAAATGTATTGTGTAAGAAGCCTATTTGATGTTTTCCTTCGACTAAAAAATACTGATCCTTATTAACAAACAAGCGCGCAATAAGGTAACCCAAATCGTCGAGTCTGTCGTATTTAAATGAATCGGCTAAGAAATTATACACGTTAATAACACCACAATAAGAAGCCATGCTATCCTTTTTCAAATAACTCGATTTCCAAATAGTATGATTGGCATCGAACTCGAAAATGTTGGTATGCATATTAAATACCAAAATGTCGCCAGCAACTTTTAATTCAAATTCAAAGTCGCCTCTATCTCTATAACTCAATTTAACACGCTCGTCGCACGAATCGAGTATTTCGTTGATATTGACAACAATACCTTGCACCTCTTGCTTAAGCATTTTGAAAGCTTCGTAAGTATGGTCATATACTACCTGTTTGGTAATCGATTTTTCTTTAATCGTTTTAATAATGTTTGATTTGATATGTTCCATATTTCTAGTAAGCTTTTGCAAACAATACCCTTTGTGTAGATGGTTTGCCGGTTAATATACATGTTCCATTTTCTAAAGGGTTATCGATAGGGACACATCTGATGGTCGCTTTGGTTAACTCTTTTATTTTGTTTTCAGTCTCGATAGTTCCATCCCAATGGGCATATACAAAACCGCCTTGTTCTATTGCTTTTTCGAATTCTTCGAAGGTATTGACAAAATGCTTGGTCGAATCGCGGTGTTTTAATGCTTTATTGTAAATATTACTTTGAATTTCGTCGAGCAATGCGGGGATATGATCTGCAACCACATCTTGTGAAATTATTTCTTTTGTAAGCGTATCACGACGGGCTAACTCACAAGTATTTTGATCCACATCGCGTGGCCCGATAGCAATACGCAAAGGGACGCCTTTAAGTTCGTATTCGGCAAATTTAAACCCAGGTTTGTGGGTATCTCGATTATCGAATTTAACGCTTATGCCTTTGGCTTGAAGTAACTTCTGGATTTTTGTCGCTTTTTCGCTTACTTGATTAAATTCATCATCATTTTTATAAATCGGCACAATAACGACCTGAATTGGGGCTAATTTAGGTGGAAGTACCAAGCCATTATCGTCGGAGTGTGCCATAATTAAAGCACCCATCAAGCGTGTAGAAACGCCCCACGAACTTGCCCATACATATTCTAATTGACCACTTTTATCGGCAAATTTCACATCGAAAGCTTTTGCGAAATTTTGTCCCAAAAAATGCGATGTTCCACTTTGTAATGCTTTTCCATCTTGCATTAATGCTTCGATAGTATAAGTTTCAAGTGCACCTGCAAATCGTTCGTTTTCGGTTTTGGTGCCAATAATTACAGGCAAGGCCATAAAATCTCGTGCGAAATCGGCATACACATTAATCATTTTTTGTGTTTCTTCGAGTGCTTCTTGAGCTGTGGCATGCGCAGTATGCCCTTCTTGCCATAAAAACTCAGCAGTTCTTAAAAATAAACGCGTACGCATTTCCCATCGAACCACATTGGCCCATTGGTTTACCAAAATTGGCAAATCGCGATACGATTGAATCCAGTTTTTATAGGTATGCCAAATAATTGTTTCCGATGTTGGTCTCACAATTAACTCCTCTTCAAGTTTGGCGTCGGGGTCCACTTCGATACCATTTTCACCATTTTTAAGTCGATAATGTGTAACTACAGCACATTCTTTTGCAAAACCCTCTACATGGCTGGCTTCTTTACTAAAAAATGATTTGGGAATAAACAACGGGAAATATGCATTCTGATGTCCTGTTTCTTTAAACATTTTATCGAGTTGTGCTTGCATTTTTTCCCAAATGGCATAACCATATGGTTTTATCACCATAGAACCACGAACCGCAGAATTTTCGGCCAAATCGGCTTTAACTACTAATTCGTTATACCATTGCGAATAATTTTCTTGTCTACTAGTAATTCCCTTGCCCATTTTTGGTATAATATTTGTTAAAATTTCTAAAAAATTTATTGTACTTTTTTAATTCTTTACTTTTATTCGAAGCTTGCAAAATTACAGTACTTATTACATAAAAAAAACTAAGACATTTACATTTTCTGTATATTTACAAAAAAATACGTTTTATTTCAAAAAAAACAAACAGGTTCTATAGTCCAAAATCTCATTATATTCTTTCGCACTATGAATTCAAAAACAAAAATTGGTCTTTTTATTATTGGCACAGTCATATTTAATTCTTGTCAAATCAATATGCAAACCAGCACATACGACCCGATGTATTATTCGGCCGAAGATCAAAAACAAACCGACAAAATGGTTTATAATTACATACAAACTGTAAACAATGACGAACCAAGTTCCAATAATGGGTCGGATCAAATACCCAATATAGAAGGCGAATATGTAGATAATGGTTCTGAATCCCAATCGAACACCGAAATTGAAGCCGAAGAACAAAATTATTCCGCTGATATAAAACGATACGATTCAGATTCGTACTCCGACGATTACTTCGATACGTATTATCTTTACGATGACTATTCATCGTATAACTTTAATGCTGGGCGAGCACCAAATTGGTCATGGTATTTTGGTTATGCATATACATACCCATTCTATAATTATTGGAATTCATGGGGCTACTACAATCCCTACTACAGTTACAATTCATATTGGTGGGGCTATCAAGACGGATATTACGATGGGTATTATGGTTCTTATTACAACGACCATTATCACAATCATTACGACTATTACAGTAGCTCCTATTCGTATGGAAAACGTTCTGGTACGGGTAGTACTGTAAGCCGCAGTCAAAGCAATTCTCGTTCGGCAAATAATACAAGTAGCAATCGAACGGTCAATACCAACACTCGAAGTACAAATTCGCAAGTCAATACTCGAGATGGTTCATCGACAAGAACTTCTTCTTCTCGTTATCAAACCAACCCATCTAGTACACGGTCAAGCTCATCTACCCGAAGTCAAAGCAGTCAATCGGGCACAACAAACCGTTCGACAACCAATAGTGGATCACAATCGCGAAGCTCATCGACCAGAAGTACAACTGCTCCCAGAAGTTCTTCGTCAAGCAGCAACAGTGGCTCCTATTCTGCACCCCGAAGCAGTAGTTCGAGCTCTGGCAGCTCCTCAAGTGGATCTTCTTCGCGATCTAGCTCTAGTTCTAGCTCTGGCTCTAGCTCTAGCAGTTCAAGATCTGGAAATTCGAGACGTTAAGATTTCACAAATAGAAGCCTCACAAGTACTTTACTGTCAGATTGCTTGTTAAAAAATCATGCCCTTGGGCTACATTCAAAAAAAATAAACTTTATGAACACATTTTTTAAATATTCGTTAGCATTAATTGCCTTGACTTTTTCGATGATAGTAAAAGCTCAAACCATCGATGACGCGATTCGGTATTCGCAAAAAGAGATCAATGGTAGTGCAAAATATGTGTCAATGGGTGGTGCCTTGGGTGCATTGGGTGGCGAAATCTCGTCGATACACGATAACCCTGCTTCGCTTGGTGCATTTTTGTATTCGGAATTAAATTTCAGCCCAACTTTAAGATTCACAGGCTCTCAAAGTACCTATTACGACCAGATTTTTAAAGATTACCGCGTTAACTTCAACATCAACAACTTTTCGTATGTTGGAAGCTTTAAATTTACAGATAGAAACTGGAAAACGGTTAACGTCGGACTTTCTTTTAATCGACAAAACAACTACCATCAAAATATTTATTCAGAAGGGATTAACCCTAGTAATTCGATAACCGATTTTTTTGCACAAGCAGCTAATGGAACGCCCCTTTCGTATTTACAAGACGATGAGGCAAATGAGAGCGATTTGGTTTTCAATGCTTATAGTGCTTATTTAATAAACCCGAAAGACTCAACCGACAATAATAACACTGAATATGTTTCGATGTACGATCATTATGGTCAAACACAGCGACAAAGTGTTTCTATCAAAGGAAAAAAAGATGAATTTAGTTTTGCTTTAGGAGGAAACTACATGGACAAATTGCTTTTGGGTGCATCTTTAAACTATTCGAGCATTCGATACGAGTATTTATCAGATATTGAAGAAGTTGATGATGCCAACAACATTACTAACTTTAACAGAATGAATTACGAAGATCATTTTATAACCACAGGTTACGGATACACTTTTAAAATTGGTGCCATTCTAAAACCTTTAAGCTGGTTGCGTATAGGGACATCTTTTCACACACCTACCTATTACACTTTGCATGATAGTTACGACCAAAGAATTGTATCGTCTGTTAAGGTGCTCAGCGACATCAGATACTACGACTTAAAATCGGAAGGCTTATACGACTATGGCATTTTAACACCGCTAAAAGCAAGTGGTTCGTTAGGGTTTGTGATAAAAAAACAAATTGCGATAGGACTTGAATATGAATACGCTGATTTTAGAATGTCTAGACTTTCTTCCAATTACAGTTCATCAGAATTCTCGCAAGAAAATGCCGATATAAGAGAATTTCTAAAAGCGGGTCACAATGTGAAAGGTGGAATTGAATACCGGTTAGGTAATATCAGCATAAGAGGTGGCGCCGCATATTTGGGCTCTGCTTATAAAAATACACAAATTAATAAAGACGCATACACCTTGGTTTATAGTGGCGGAATTGGTCTTAACTTTAATAATTTCTACTTCGACGTGGCCTACTCGTATGCTCAATCCAATTACTATTATTACCCTTACACGCTAAGTGTTGATACAGAGCCCAATTCAATTGTAAAAAACACAAGCCAATACGTAACGACCTTTGGTTTAAGGTTTTAAGCGTAAATATTATTATATTTTGAGCAGACATTTTAAGTCCAGTTAAAAAAGTAAACTAATTTTTGATAATGTGGCTAAAGCCATAAATATCAAATACATAAATAGCCCCATCCTTAAATGGGGCTATTGAAAATTAAGCACTTACTGAGCCTTTGCCGAAAACCATCTAGGTTTTAAACTGGACTCATTGTTATAGTCAAATAATTTTTAAGCATTTGGTACAATGAAAATGTACAATTCTATTTTTTGTCTTTAAACTTAGACAGTTGTTTATTTAAAGCCTCCATCACATCGTCTGTGGCTTCTTCAAATGAAGCGGCTTGTTTTTTACTAAAGAAATCCCCCCCAGCTGCGTTGATTTTAATTTCGGTTACTTTATTCTCTCTGTCTGCAGCATGATCTAAACGAAGTGTAACATCTACGCCTGTAATATAGTCATGTTTATCAGTGACTTTGTGAATTTTTTTTACAATAAAATCTTCTAATTTTTTGTCTGCATCGAAGTGCAGTGAGTTAATCTGAATGTTCATAATTTCTCCTCCTGTTATCTGTTAAAGTTTAAAAAAGCTAAGTCAGGTCTTTGACCTTTTATAATGACAATATTTTGGTTTAAGGTCTTCGACCTATTTATAAGTTTTGTAACGTACATTAAAACAAGTTCTTAGATTAATAAAATCTGACTCTGAATTAATCCGTGTATTTATGATTGGTAATTATTATAATATAGTGTTAAATTAAACAAAAGTAACGACATTTCAAGCTCTTGGATGAGCAGAAAGGTACGATTTTTTAAGATTTTCGAACGAATTGTGAGTATATACTTGAGTAGCTGCCAGATTTGCATGCCCGAGTAATTCTTTAATGGCATTTAAATCGGCACCATTGTTTAGCATATGCGTGGCAAAAGAATGTCTTAAAACGTGAGGACTACGTTGTTCGATAGTGCTGACAAGGCTTAAATATTGATGAACAATTTGATAAACGGTTTTAGGATTCATAGGTTTTCCTTTTTCTGTTACAAAAACTTGTTTGGGTAAAGATTCATTTGCAACATTCTCAGATTCATGGCGAAAATCAATTAATAAATTTACAAGCTCTTTCTGTAACGGAATTATTCTTTCTTTGTTTCGTTTACCTAATACTTTAATTCGAAGTGCCGACAAATCGACATTAGCCCAGGTTAAATTTATCAATTCTGCCCGTCGAATACCAGTATGATAAAAAAGACTTAGGATTAGTTTATCTCTTTTTCCTATAAAAGAATCGTCAAATTCAATTTGGTCGAGCAAATTATCCATTTGTTGCGATTCTACAAATTTAGGAAGCAACTTTCTAATTTTAGGTGCACTTGCAAGTATGGCCGGGTTTTGTTTAACAATCTCTATTTTAGTTAGATATTTAAAAAATGATTTTAATGCGGATAGTTTCCTATTCACCGAACGAGCCTCAAGGCTATCATCCATTAAACCAGAAAGCCAAGCTCTGATGTCTTTGTGTGTAACGGCAGACCATGATTTTTCTTCAGAGTAGTCCGAATAGAACGTATAAAAACCAATCACATCTCTTTGATAAGCCTCAACAGTATGAACCGAGTAGCGCTTTTCGAATTGCAAATATTGTACAAAAGAAGCTATTTGGTTTTGCATAACTAATAATTAAGATATTGATATACTGATAATTGATAAAGCAACAAAAGCAAACGTTTATAATAATGTAAAGCTAATATTGATGGTACAAAAAATCACAACCTAAATATAGGTTGCGATTGATGTTTTTACAAATCTTTAGCAATAAATTTTAAGCTTCAGAGCCAATCATTTGTTGCTTATAGATAGCCTTAATTTTTTGTTCGCGTTTAGCTACAGATGGTTTTTTGAAGGCTTTACGCTCTCTGAGTTCGTTAATAACGCCAGTTTTTTCAAATTTTCGTTTGAACTTTTTCAAAGCTCTTTCGATATTCTCGCCTTCTTTTACAGGAATTACAATCATTATTTCTTTTTTTACTATTGGTTTGCAAATTTAATCAATTCTTCGAATCCAGATATACATATCAAGGATTTTTATTTAAAAATTATCGCAAAATTCTTCTAACAAAAGCCACCGTAAAATACGACATAAAAAACACGCCTGAGAAGCCTTCTAAACCAGCGATGACACGATTAAACCCTAAGGGACAGAAATCGCCATATCCAATGGTAAAAAAGGTGATAATGCTATAATAAAAGGAATCGAACAGCAGTGTAGGCCATCCAGGAATGCGAGTGCCTGTTAAATCGCCAAAACTTAGCAAAGTTGAGAAAAAGATTAATAAGCTATAAAAAACGTATGTTATCATCATACTTTGCATCACACGAATGGGCGAAGTGGCATAAAGGCCCGCTTTATCGAGTATCAAATTTTTAAACCCAAAACTAATATATCCAAATAAAAGGTACTGGTTGCCTTTTGCCTTGTTTGACTCCAGAATGGCTTTTTCTTCTGCACGTCTAAATTGCACATAGGCCTTGTCTTCGGCGTCGTATTCACCTGTATTGTGGAAATTTTCTTTTAAAAGCCTGTATTGATACGCTTTTTGATTAAAATCAGATTTCTGAATCGCAATAAGGTGGTTAACTTGATTTTTATCCCAATCGATAAAAATTTTACCCACTAATCTCATCCCGAATAGATTGAGTTCTCCAATTTTTACTTTTTGGTCGTAAGGGGTAAAATCCAATATATCCCTCACAATTGTATTGCTTAAGTCGATCAATTCGAGTTCGCATACCCTAAAATCGAATGTATTATTTAAATGGCACGACTGAAACGACAAGTTTTTGGCTTTTAAGTTTTCGAATGTAAAATTACTTTGAATAAAGCTCGCGTTATCGAACAATATGCTTGTCCCTTTACAGTTGGCTTCGCTAAAATCCACAGTGCAACGTTTAAAGCTGGCCTTTTTAAAACTGACTTTGCTATTGGTAATATCCAAACCTTCGAAGCTCACTAAACCATCGTTAAACGAGGTTCTGTTAAAGTTAATTTTACCCGACCCAAAATCGGTTTTACTAAAATCGACATCCCCTATTTGAAAATTTGCTCTTTCGAATGTTACATCGGCATTTTGAAATTGTGAATAATGAAAATCCACTTTACCATTCCCAAAAACGGCCACTTTAAAATTGACTTTACACTTTTGAAAGTCTGCATTGATAAACATTAAATCGCCGTTACCAAAATGGACATTGGTAAACAGCAATTCGCTTTTCTGGAAATTTGAATACTGAAAGTTCTTAGTTCCTAATTTGAAAACCGAATTTTTAAACGAGTTTAATTCCGAGCCAAAGCTAGCATTTGCAAAATCGACTTCGCCAGAATGAAAGACCGTATATGAAAAATCGTTGCTCTGTTTAGCTAACTTTGCCGCATGAAAATTTAGTTTGCCTTTTAAAAAATACGAGCCTTCGAAACTTATGTTGTCACATTCAAAAGTGGCATTCTGAAACGAAGTTTCAGTATCAGCCTCAAAAACAGCATTTTGCGACGAAAAACTTAAAATAGTTTGATCGGTATTAAGTAACGCTGCAAAATCAAAATTTTTCACATAACAATTGTCAAAATTGAAGCCCCTACCCTCCTGCCACATTTTAGCAATATCTAAATCCGATAAAATGCCTTTTCTGATGGTGCTTAATTGGTGGTGGTATTCGTCGAGGAAATCAATTTCGACATATGAACTAAAATCGCGCTCATCAATTGTTATGGCTTGATCTATTGTTCTGACAGTGTATTTTTTAAAGTCGGAAAACATCGGGTATTATTTTGTATAAAATTAAACTTTTTTCGACAAAAAAACGCCCTCGAATAAAATTCGAAGGCGCCAAACTAACTATTATGAAAAAAAAACTTACTTAAGGATTGCTAAAGCAGCGTCATAATTAGGTTCATCAACAATTTCTGGAACTTGTTGGTTATAAATAATTTTTCCAGTTTTGTCGAGGATAATTACCACTCGAGATGCTAAGCCAGCCAATGGGCCATTGGCAATTTCCAAACCATATTGTTTAGTAAAATCGGTTCTGAAATCGGATAAAGTAATCACATTTTCTAAACCTTCTGCACCGCAAAAACGAGCTTGTGCAAATGGTAAATCTTTAGAAATGCAAAGCACTTTGGTATCTTTTAAAGAAGATGCTTCTTTGTTAAATCTACGAACTGAAGCAGCACATGTGCCTGTATCGAGACTTGGAAAAATATTAAGAACTACATTGTGTCCTTTATAATCGGCAAGCGTTTTAACCGACAAATCTGATGCTACAAGATTGAATTCTTGTGCTTGGGCTCCAATAATTGGTAACTCGCCTACGGTTTGAAAGGCATTTCCTTTCAGTGTAATATTAGCCATTTTTTATTCTTATTTAGATTAATTCTACACAAAGATAAAAAGCTTTATCGAAAAGAACAAAAAAAAATCAAATTATTTTTAATCTTTCTAAATTAGGCCATATTATGGTATACATTCATCACATCGTCGTCTTCTTCAATTTTCTCAAGAAGTGCCTCTACATCAGCAATTTGCGACTCGGTAAGTGCAGTTGTGTTTTGTGGAATTCGTTCAAAACCTGAGGCTAGTATTTGGAATCCGTCCGATTCGAGTTTAGATTGCAGAGCTCCAAAATTTTCGAAAGCGCCATATATCATAATAAAGTCTTCGTCGACAAAAACTTCGTCTGCACCAAAATCGATTAATTCAAGTTCAAGTTCCTCATGATTAATTTGACCTTTCGCTATTTTAAAATTGCATGTATGGTCGAACATAAACAATACAGAACCCGAAGTTCCCAAAGCACCATTATGTTTATTAAAATAAGATCTCACATTAGCAACAGTGCGGTTGGTATTATCGGTAGCCGTTTCGACTAATATCGCAATTCCATGAGGAGCATACCCTTCGTAAACCACTTCCTTGTAATTCGAAGTATCTTTATCGGTTGCTTTTTTAATAGCACGCTCTACATTATCTTTGGGCATGTTAGCGTCTTTGGCATTTTGAATAGCCGCACGCAATTTAGAATTGGTTTCTGGGTCGGGACCACTTTCTTTAACCGCCATTACAATGTCTTTTCCAATTCTAGTAAATGTTTTGGCCATTATCGACCAACGTTTCATTTTTCTAGCTTTTCTAAATTCAAATGCTCTTCCCATGGTAAACTGAAATTGTTGATTAAAAAAACATGATTTGATAAGGTCTTTCGAAAGCCAAACGCAGCTCCTCTACACCAATGTGTCGGCTTTTTCGGATACTCTCTTTCCCTGCCATATATAATATTATGGTAGGTATCGTAAAGATAGAATTTTGAGCAGCAATGTCAGGAGTATGACTGATATCGATATATATTGGTTTAATTTTAGGATAATTGCTTTGAACCATATCGTATATTTGAGGTTTTAAAACCTTACAAACATGACATGTGTCATTAGAAAAATAAGCAATTACAGCTTCGTTATCTTCTAATATCTGATTGAATTCTTCTAAACTTTTAACTTCTTTATACATCTTTATTAAGTGGGCATAATGCCCTTTAAAATACAATTTATCTAATTTTGATAAGCATGCAACGATGATTTTACTACTTTTCGTAACAGATTATCGAGCCGACAAAAGTACTGAATATTGATTAGACAGCAAAATTTAGAAATTATTCATTTAAGTTATTTTTTTTCACAACATAAAAATTAAAAACAATTATAAAAAAATAAATTAGGCAGGTCTTGATTAAAAAACCATTTCCAAAAAAAAGGATAAGCCGATAAATGATATTAAAAATGTATTTTTGCAAACTCTAAAAATGTAACTCATATGAATCAACGAACTGTTTTTGAGATGCTCAACAGAGCATCGGTTAAATATGCCGACAAACCTTATTTGAGTCAAAAGGGCGATCAAGGATGGGTCAGAATTACTTTTGCCGAAGCCAAACAAAAAGCAGAATTTTTAGCATCGGCATTAATCGAAATGGGTGTAAAGCCAAATGATAAAATCGCTATACTTTCCGAAGCCAAAAACGATTGGGTAATTGCAGAATTTGCAGCTTTGTATGCTGGTGCGGTTTCTGTTCCGCTTTCGATAAAACTGTTGCCTGACGAAATTCCTTTTAGAATTAATCATAGCGATGCCAAATTTTTCATTATTTCGGAGAACACGATAGACAAGGCCTTGAGTCTATGGAAAAATTACGATAATTCAAACTTACGATTTATTGTTTTAGACCTGCCTTCGGCTAAAATTACTAAGGCTTGTTCAAATTACGAGTTTGATGCTTCGAACCTATTATATATAGACAAAATGTACGAATTAGGCCAAACCACATTTGCAGGTAATCAACCGACTATAAGTCAAATTATTTCACAATGTAAACCAACTGATTTAGTAACCATATCGTACACTTCTGGCACTACAGGGAACCCCAAAGGTATCATGCTGACTCATTTAAATTACTTTTCAAATTCTCATGAAGCAGTGACCACGTTCAAAATTAGAGAATTCATTTCAACACTAATTATTTTACCAACCGACCATAGTTTTGCACATACCGTTGGTTTATACACTGCGTTGGTCAAAGGCATTTCGTTACACTTTGTCGATGCACGAGGTGGGGGAATGAACGCTCTTAAAAATATTCCCATCAATTTAGTCGAAGCACAGTCAAATTTTCTTTTAACCGTTCCGGCATTAACCAGCAACTTTATTAATAAATTTAGAGAAGGAATTAAGGCTAAGGGCTCATTTGTAGAAGGAATTTTCGAACGTGGTTTAAAAGCTGGAATCATCAGAAATGGAAACGGCTATACAAAACCCAGCGCCTTTGTGCAATTCTATACCTTTTTCAATTATTTTATAGCCGAAAAACTAATATTTAAAAAACTAAGGCTCATTTTTGGCGATAAGATCGAATTTTTTGTTGGCGGTGGGGCTTTGCTCGATATTCATCAGCAGCAATTTTACAAAGCTATTGGAGTCCCCGTATATCAAGGCTATGGCCTTACCGAGGCTTCTCCTATTATTTCGACCAACACGCCCTATATGCACAAAATGGGAACTTCGGGGAAAATATTAGGTGGCATAACTTGCACCATACGTAACGACAAAGGAGAGGTTTTGCCAAATGGAGAAAAAGGTCAAATTGTGATTAAAGGCGATAACGTAATGGCGGGATATTACAAAAACCCTGAAGCAAGTGCTGATGCTCTGAGAGATGGTTGGCTATATACAGGCGATTTGGGGTATTTTGACGAAGATGAATTTTTGGTGGTTGTTGGAAGAGAGAAAGCTTTATTGATATCGGAAGATGGCGAAAAATACTCGCCCGAAGAAATTGAAGAAGCCATTGTCAATTCGACGGAAATTATTCAACAATGTATGATCTACAACGACCACAAGAAATATACAACTGCCTTAGTTACACTTGACACAAAGCAAACAGCACAATGGGCAAAGAAACATCACATTAAATCTGCCGAAGATTTACTTCAAAAGATAAAAAAAGAAATGCTCATTTTTAATCAAAGCCCCGAATTTAAAGGAAAATTCCCAGAGAAATGGATTCCATCTCAGTTTCAAATTATTGAAGAGGCCTTTACCGAAGAGAACCATATGATCAATTCTACATTAAAAATGGTACGGCACAAAATTACCGAACATTACACCAACAGAATAGAGTTGATGTACCAAGCCAATGCAACTTCTGTGTCAGCAGATGCCAACATCGAAGTATTGAAAAAGCTTATTAAGTTGTAAGAAAACAACACTTAGCAATCCGTTAGTGCCAATGCTAAAAGACGAAAATGCAAGAAACAGACAGCAGAAAAATTGACAAGAAGCAAAATATACACATTGTAATGTGGCTGTTTAAAGATACCTGTTGGGTGCTATCCTTTAAATGGCTTGGTCTTATTATGATTATTCCGACCTTATCAGTTGCTTTATACTTCACTTATAAAACAAGAAATAACAATGGAGATTTGTTTCACAATCTGGCAATTTGTAGTTGGATAATTGCTAATGCTACTTGGATGATTGGAGACTTCCTTTTTAATGACACATTAAGACCTTATGCAGCTGCTTTCTTTATAATAGGATTACTTTTCGTTGCCTATTTCTATTTAATTCTAAACAGCAAAAATAATGGATTTACTTAGAATTCAAAATACAATCAATTTCATAGAGGAGAATTACAACAAGTCAATTTCTATTGAGGATTTGGAAAACATCTCATGTTGTTCTTATCGGAATCTACAACGCATAATAAAGTACAGTTATGGGGAGACAATTGGATCATATCAAATCCGATTAAAATTAGAAAATGCCTACAAATTAATATTGTACACAAAAGAAAGCATGTCGGAAATTGCCTTTCAAGTGGGCTTCGAGTCTCTATCCGCCTTTTCAAAGTCATTCAAAAAAAACTACAATATAACACCCCGACAAGCAAGACAAAAAAGAGAAGAAACAATTCAAAAATCTGAACTTAAACTGAGTCAATCCGAAATTCAATTAAAGACTGAAATCATTTATCTTCCTGAGATTAAAATATTTTACCAGTGCACTAGAACAAACTATGTAAATGAAGAAATTGAAGCGTTGTGGGATCGTTTTTCCTCAAACGAATTTCCACAAAATGGTGTAGATTACTTTGGGGTGATTGCAGATGAGCCATTAATTACAGAACAAATAATATGCAGATACGATGCTTGTTGCACATTCCAACCATTGCAAAAGAAATTTCCATCAAAAACAATATTTGGCAGAAAATACGCAAAATTTATCCATCAAGGTGATTATAGCTCAATTGAAGACACCTACAAAGCCATTTATACAGGATGGATTTTGACTTCTCGATTGGAGTTTGGAAATTCCCCAATTATTGAGCATTATGTCCATCATTCCACTAATGTGGTTTCTGAGGCGGAATATCTAACGGAAATTCTACTTCCACTCCTGTGAAAGATTGGCAATTTAGGACAACTTTATACCCATTCTCATGCTTACCTTTGTCTTGTAACAAAAAACATTTACGTATGAAAACTAAAAAATTAATTTTCGTCTTTACTTTAATTTGCAATATGAGTTTTGCACAAACCTACACAATGCCACATGAAAACGAACCGCACGAAGGCACTTGGCTTCAATGGCCACATCAATACGAATACGGCATGGCTTATAGAAATAGTTTAGATGCAACTTGGACAGCAATGACATCAGCACTTGTTGGAGGGGAAAAAGTACATATCATTGCCTACAATAACACGGAGAAAAATCGGATAATTAATTTATTGAATACAGCAAGTGTACTTCTAACGAATGTCGACTTTTTTATTTTTCAAACTAATGATGTTTGGGTTAGAGATAACGGGCCTATTTTTGTTCGTGACGGTTTAGGGAATATAAAAATAGAGGACTGGGGGTTTAACGGCTGGGGTGGAAAGTATAACTCCAATCTATGTGATCCAATTCCTTCAAGTGTTGGAACAGCGATTAGCATGCCTGTTATTAATTTAAATACAATCATGACCAACGAAGGCGGTGCGATTGAACTTGACGGAAATGGAGTATTGATGGCTTGCAAAAGTTCAATCATCAGTCAAAGCCCTGCGAATAGTATAAGAAATCCGGGTATGACTCAATTACAAGCTGAGACAATATTTTCTCAATATTTAGGAGTTTCCAAATTCATTTGGTTAAACGGAAATGTTGGCGATCAAAATGATGTAACAGATTTTCATATAGATGGATTTGCAAAATTTATGGATGATAGTATAATGATCACCATGAATAACTCTGACCTAACATATTGGGGCGTATCTGCCGCAGATATTTCTACTTTATACAATGCAAGCAATATCAATAATATTCCATATCAAAAGGTATATATTCCATTAACTCAAAACACCGTTTTTACGACAAACAATGTTGACCTTGGTTATAAAGGTTCCTATGTGAATTATTATGTTGCGAATGGAGTGGTTTTGGTTCCAAATTATAACGACCCAAATGATGCTGTGGCAAATGCAATTATTCAGGGTCAATATCCTGGAAGAACTGTTATCGGAATCGATGTGAGAAATCTATATGAAAACGGGGGAATGGTTCACTGTGTTACTCAGCAGCAGCCATTAGCTTCAAGTTCAACAGGGTCTATAGAAAACAGCAAAGATAACGGACTTAGTCTGAATGTATTTCCTAATCCTTTCAGTGTCAAGACAACAATCGTTTCATCAAAGGAGTTGAAAAATGCGAATGTATCAATATTTAACTTTTGTGGTCAGGAAGTTGGTTTTCTTGAAAACGTTAACGGAAAAACGATTACAATAAATAGAGATAAATTGCCAAATGGGTTGTATTTTATTCAATTAACGCAAGACAATAAATTATTAGCTACAGAGAAATTAATAATCACAGACTGATAGACAGAAAAGCAACAAAGCACAGGCACTAACAGCGGTTTTGCGTCAGGCGGGGTTTCGTGCTTCGTTTGACGCTTTCTGCGTATATTTGAGTTTGGTTCTTTGTATCAAGTGCAGTGGTAAAATCCCGCCCGAACGCAAAGCCGCCATCCGTTAGCTGTTATATAAAATGAGACAATTTCTAACCATATCATTGTTCTTAG
>DYOK01000199.1 GCA_020720565.1 Acetofilamentum sp. | reverse complement strand
CTTAAATACAATAATCTAAAAAAAGTCGAGCTGCCAATTTAATGCAAGTCAATAACTAATAAAAATTATTGTCTTATATTTGATTCTTAATTCAAAAATTATGAAAACGATAAAAACATTTATTTTTTCGATTATTTTATGCTTTGCATTTAGTAGTCATGCTCAAGATATTATTATTCTGAACGATGGCGATGAGATTTCGGCTAAAGTAACTGAAATTGGCATCGATGTAGTTAAATATCATAAGTTCGAAAACCAGAGCGGTCCAATTTATTCGATTAATAAAGATGACGTTTTTATGATTCGATATCAAAATGGAGAAAAAGAAGTATTTAAAAAAAGTACAGGGTCAGCGGGTTCGTCTGATGGTAAACCTATTACAAATTACGAAAAAACTAACTTTTCAAACTTCTATTATCCACCGCCAAATCGTTTGGTCTTGTTCGATTATCGGATCAATGTGGCTCAAGTAAAGTCACAAGCTATGTTCTATTATTATGGATTCGATTTTTCGGAATTTACAATGGTAGAACAAGCTAAAATGGGTCAAGACCAAGCGTTTAGAAATTATTTTCCTCTGTGGATCAGTCGTTTAGAGGTAGACGTAACTGTTGATAAGACCTTGCCACGTTGGTTTGCAAAACCAATCATTCATCAGCCTAGTTCGGTACAGCCTAATTTTGCTAAAATCCGACCTCAATGGATTTCGTATTATGCCAATGCCATATCGATTGAAAAAGTCGAAGAAATGGTTGCCAATTATGGTGCTTCAATTTCAGAAACCGAAGGCGTCGGTTTGGTGATTATAATGGAATCGTTCGAGAAAAAGACTGAACGTGCTACAGGGATTTTTACATTTTTTGATATTAAAACCAAAAAAATATTGTGGGCTACAAAGGTATGGGGCGTAGCCGATGGAACCGGATTTACAAACCACTGGGCAATCGGAATGTTAGAAATGTATAAACACTATATCGACGAGGTTTATAAGCGTTAATCGAAAACACTTTTTTTGGATTGTCTTGTAACGAATTAGCATTAAGAAATGCTGTTTTTGAGATAAATCAACCAATAGGTCGAAGACCTTAACTATATGTGCTATATGAAAATCTTTTTAATTGCTTTGTATTCTGTGTTCTGTGTGTCTAGTCTAATGGCACAGAATTATACCATAAGTGGTTACGTCAGAGATGCAAGCTCGAACGAAGAATTGATAGGTGCGTCGGTTGTGATCAAAGGCAAACAAATGGGCGTTATCACCAATAAATACGGGTTTTATTCCATAACTTTAGCAAAAGGCAATGTAGAATTGGAAATTAGTTACCTTGGATTTAAAACCATTGTTAAGAAACTGATACTTGACAAAGACATTAACCTAAATGTCAAGCTCGAAGCAGACAGTTATACGACTCAGGAAGTGGTGGTTTCTGCTCAAAAAACCGATGAGAATGTTCGAAGCAAAGAATTGAGTATTGTTAAAATGCCCATTGAACGTATCAAAGAATTGCCTGTAATTTTTGGAGAAACCGATATATTAAAGTCGATTCAACTTTTACCGGGTGTTCAGTCGGGAGGAGAGGGCAGTGCTGGTTTTTATGTCAGAGGAGGTGGCCCCGATCAAAATCTGATTCTACTCGACGAAGCCGTTGTATACAATGCCAGTCACTTGATGGGCTTTATGTCGGTGTTTAATTCCGATGCGGTGAGCGACATTAAACTGACCAAGGGTGGCATGCCTGCGGAATACGGTGGTCGCTTGTCGTCTGTGCTCGATATCTCGATGCGAAACGGAAACAGTAATTCTTACCATGCACAAGGTGGTATCGGATTAATATCGTCACGTTTAACCCTCGAAGGGCCTATTGTTAAAGAAAAATCGTCGTTTCTCATTTCGGGACGTCGAACCTATGCCGATATGTTGCTGAAGCCATTTGCAAAGGAGGGAAGTAAAATGGAGGGCTTTGGCTATTATTTTTACGACTTAAATTTAAAAGCAGGATACCGCTTTTCCGACAAAGACCGTTTGTATTTGAGTGG
Source organism: Acetofilamentum sp. (assembly GCA_020720565.1). GTDB lineage: Bacteria > Bacteroidota > Bacteroidia > Bacteroidales > JAFGXI01 > JAFGXI01. The sequence goes on along the minus strand of DYOK01000199.1, from coordinate 2,591 downwards.
CTATTTTGGACGCGATGTATTCGATATTACCCGAACCCGAAACGAGCTAAAATTGTCGATACCATGGGGCAATGCAACCGCTTCGTTGCGATGGAACCATTTGTTTTCCGATAAATTTTTCTCGAATATAACTTTAGTGTTTAGCGATTACGATTTTACATTTAACGGCAAGCAAAAAGATTTTGAATTTAATCTTTACTCTGGATTAAGAGATTATAATTTGAAAGGGGATTATAACTATTTACGCTGGGTAAGACACGACATTAAATTTGGATTTAATGTAACCAATCATACCTTTACACCCACAACAGTGTCGGCACAAATAGGCGATAACGAATACGATTCGGGTAAGATACTAAAACAATATGCCAACGAGTATGCTTTCTATTTGGGCGACAATTTTGACGTGACCGAAAAACTATCAATTTATGGGGGGATTCGATGGACATACTTTCACCAATTGGGTCCATTTTCGCGTTATGTCAAAAACGAATTGGGCGAGAATACCGACACCATCGATTATAAATCAGGTGAAGAAATTGTAAATTACAACTATTGGGAGCCTCGCGTATCGGTGCGTTACATCATCAATTCTAAATCGTCGATAAAAGCTTCGGTGACTCAAAACTATCAATACGTTCATTTGGCCAATGTGGCTTCGGCCAGTTTACCAACCGACCTTTGGGTTTCGAGTTCGACCATTGTCAAACCACAATCAGCTATTCAATATGCCATTGGATATTTTAGGAATTTTTTAGACAATTCATTCGAAACATCGGTCGAGGTTTATTACAAATCGATGGATCATATGTTGGCCTACAAAGATGGTGCTCAACCCAACGACGATGGCAACGATAATCCAGACAATAACTTTACTTTTGGAAAGGGTCAATCGTATGGTTTAGAGTTGTTTATCAATAAAAAGATAGGTAAGTTTACTGGTTGGATTGGCTATACATGGTCTAAAACCGACCGTCAATTCGACGACATTAATAATGGGGCTTGGTTTCCGGCCAAATACGATCGCCGACACGATTTATCGGTCTTGGCCACTTACCAATTGAACAAACGATGGTCTTTTTCGGCAGTGTTTGTATATGCCACCGGCGATGCCATGACCATGCCTGTGTCGCGATATTTTATCGATGGGCGCTTGGTTACAGAATATGGGCCACGAAATTCGTTTCGCATGCCAGCCTATCACCGAATGGACCTTTCGATTACTTTAAAAGCCAAAGAAACCAAGCGTTTTAAGTCGTATTGGAATTTGTCGATATACAATTTGTACAATCGTTCCAATCCCTATTTTATTTATTTTCAAGAAGAAGGAAATATTTACGAAGGCAATTTAAAAATCACACCCTATCAAGTGTCATTGTTTCCGATTTTGCCTTCAATTTCATGGAATTTCGAATTCTAATTCAAAATTATGTTATTGCCCATTTGAAAAAAAAGAATGATTATGATAAAAATTGATAAGCATCAAGAATTTAATCATTGGATTAAAGATTTGAAATCTAAAATTCATGCAGCAAGGACTAAGGTTGCTTTGTCAATTAATTCGCAATTAATTGAGTTATATTGGGAGATTGGGAAAGATATTTCGGTCAGACAAAGTGAAAATGAGTGGGGAAGCAAGTTAATAGAACGGGTTGCAGATGAATTGAAAAATGAATTTCCTGAATTAAAAGGATTTTCTAGGCGTAATATTTATGCAATGTTACAATGGTATAACTTTTACTCGCAGAAATATCCATTTGTGCCACAAAGCGTGGCACAAATCCCTTGGGGACATAATCGGCTTATAATCACAAAAGTAAAAAACATAGAAGAAGCCGAATTTTACTGTAACGAAACAATAAAGAATAATTGGGATAGAGATACTCTTGAAATACAATTATCCAATAAACTTATTGTCAAAACGGGGAAATCAACAACAAACTTTTCAGAAACATTGCCGGAAAATCAGGCAAATCTTGCTGCTCAAACCTTTAAAGACCCATACAATTTCGACTTTTTGGGATTGCACGACGATGCATTAGAGAAAGCAATCGAAGATGAACTGGTAAAAAATATAACAAAATTTTTACTTGAGCTTGGAAAAGGTTTTGCATTTGTTGGCAGGCAATATAAAATTGAAATAAGCGAAACTGATTATTTTATTGATTTGCTTTTTTACCACATTGATTTAAGAAGCTACATCGTAATAGAACTAAAAGCAGGTAAATTTAAACCTGAATTTGTAGGTAAACTGAATTTTTATTTATCTGCAATCGATAGTCAAATAAAAAAGCCGGAGGACAATCAAAGTATTGGAATATTATTATGTAAGAAAAAAGATAAAATTGAAGCAGAATATGCACTCAGAGACATTAACAAACCGATGGGGATTAGTGAGTATAAATTAAGTGATGCAATTCCTGAAAGTATAAAATCTAAACTTCCGAGTATTGAAGATTTAGAACGAAAACTTATGGAAAAATTCGATCAAATGGGCCGTTATACAGCAGAATCTTGACAGACCAGAATTTATGGTTAAAGGGGGAAACTTTATATTGTTGATTTTGTTAATTGAAAATAAATACTTTGTT
>DYOK01000198.1 GCA_020720565.1 Acetofilamentum sp. | reverse complement strand
AATTTGATTATGTGGTAATAGAAAAAAGAGTTAAAACAAAGGAATTACCAGAAACTGATTTGAATAAAAAGAATTAACACTATGCAATTGTTTTAATTGACATGAGGATGCCTTTTTTCGAAAGCCATCCTCGTTTTTTTTTAGAAAAATCACGAGTTTATCAAAAGATTCTCGATATTTGCACCATGCCAACAAGATTTACGAACATGAAAAAATGGACACTCATTATACTGATATTGGGCTGGATAAATCAAACTCTAGTCCAAGCCCAATCCGATACTTCGACGGTTATCATTCTTAGCATAAACGATTTGCATGCAAAAATTAATCGCTTTCCGCAATTAAAACATGTGGTCGATAGCATACGTTCGAAGCACCAAACCGTGTGGCTTTTTTCGGCTGGCGATTTGTTTAGTGGCAATCCATTTGTCGATAAATACGAGAAACCAGGTCAACCCATGATACTTTTGATGAATGATATACCATTCGACTTATCGGCTTTTGGTAACCACGAATTTGACTATGGCATCAAAACGCTTAACGAAAGGGTATCTGAGGCCAGCTTTCCATTTGTTTGTGCCAATATCCAAACGCAGAATAGTGGATTAAAACAACCCGAGCCGTTTAAAATCTTTACTTCGCCCGACGGAACCACATTTTCGGTTTTTTCGGTCTTGCAAATTGGTCAAAACAAATTGCCCGATTCGCATCCAAAAAACTTCGAAGGGGTGTGTTTTGTAGAGCCCAATAATGCAGTAGCACAGCATCGAAAAGCACTCAAAAAAACAGACATTCAAATATTCGTAACCCATTTGGGATATAGATCCGATTTAGAGATTGCCAAACAAAATCAATGGGTCGATGTTATCATAGGAGGCCACACGCATAAAACAATAGACCCCGCCGAAAAAGTAGGTCAGGTTTGGATTACACAAGCCGGATCGGACGTTCAGCTCTTGGGGGTCAATACGCTAAAGATACATAAACATCGACTGGTTTCATTTCAAAATCAGTTGATTCCCTTAAAAATGCAAGCTCGCGATAGTGTGATGCAAGACCAAGTTAAAGCTTATTCGAAACGGCCCGAATTTCAGGTTGAAATTGCTCAAATCACCTATCCAATCGACAGTCAAGATGAGATTGGTCTGATGATGGCCGAATCTTATAAAGAAGGGCTTAATGCGGATTTTGCATTTCAAAATCTTGGCGGGGTTCGCGTCGATAAAATTGACGAAGGATTACTCAAATTGTTTGATATCATGTTCCTCGACCCTTTCAACAATGAGATTTTATTATTCGATCTTACCCAAAACGAAATTTTGGGTTTGCTCAACTATGCGTATGGCCTAAAACACAAAGAAAAGCAATTGATGGCGGGACTTAAAGCAGAGTATATACTTAACAATGACCAAAGCTTGAAAGACATACGCTTAAGTTTACCCGATGGCACGGCACTAGACCCAAATAAAAAGTACAAAGTAGCATTAAACTCTTACATGACGAGCAGTTATCAGTTCGACGGAAAAGAAACGGCTCAATATACCAGTCAGTTTTCGAACGATTTATTAGTCAAGTACTTCAAAGCCCATTTCCCCTTAAAACCTTAATCATTTAGGAGTTGTAAAAGATTCATAATTAGAACGTTAAAAAAAATATTTGATATGAACCAACAAAAATCGACAAGTAATTGTTGATAATAAAAAAAAATGGTATATTTGCACTCCGATTTTGTAAGAATAAAAATTTAGAACAATGGCCAATCATAAGTCAGCATTAAAGAGAATCAGACAAACTGAAACACACAATTTAAGAAACAAGTACTACGCTAAAACTATGCGTAATGCAGTGAAACAACTTAGATTGACTCAAGATAAAACTCAAGCCATGGAATTACTTCCAAAAGTAGTGGCTCTAGTAGATAGCGTTGCCAAACGCAACATTATCCATAAAAATAAAGCTGCTAACTTAAAAAGTGGTTTAGCCAAGCACGTTAACAGCTTGTCATAATTTTTAATAGCTATTTTTAACAATATTTTACGGCTTTCCTTTTGGGGTTAGCCGTATTTTTATTGAAAATGGTCGAGTCTATTGTTAATTTCTTTAACAGCAGCTTAGATGGTATGGATTGCCAACATTCGACTCAAGTTGAATGAAATTATAGATTTCTCGGAAATCTGACAATTTGGCAAATCGATATTTTGGCAGTGTTATTGAAAAAACTAAAAAAAATCATAATCAAAAGATGGAAGCTAATTCAACAAACACTCATACTGAGGAAGAAAAAAAAGACAAGAAAAATTTAAAAATGAAAAGTTCTAAAAAACAAAACACATCAAAATCTGACGAAACGACAGCCCAGATTGCCGAACTCGAAGCGAAAGTGGCAGAATTAACCGATAAAAACTTAAGACTGCAAGCGGAATTTGATAATTTTAGAAAACGAACTTTGAACGAGAAAATGGAGCTTATCAAAAACGGAGGCGAAGATGTGTTGAAATCGTTACTTCCCATGATGGATAATTTTGAACGTGCTCAAGCCTCTACTTCAAAAGCCGAAAGTGTTGAGGCAGTTAAAGAAGGTATCGATTTAATCTATAACGGCTTTGCAGAATATTTACAAAAGAAAGGCATCAAAGTAATGGAAGCACAAGGCCAAGTTTTTGATACCGATTACCACGAAGCACTCACTAAAATTCCTGCACCAGACGAAAGTCTTAAAGGTAAAGTGGTCGATGTAATCGAAAAAGGCTATACATTCAACGATAAAGTGATACGTTTTGCCAAAGTTGTGGTAGGTGAATAGCCTTTGTTGAAATGTATTTTTTTAATATTAATAACCAAAACAATCGTCGAATCGATTCTGAAATATGTCAAAAAAAGATTATTACGAAGTATTAGGCGTGTCAAAATCGGCTAGTAAAGATGAGCTTAAAAAAGCTTATCGTAAATTAGCTATACAGTACCACCCCGATAAAAACCCTGGCGATAAAGCATCGGAAGATAAATTTAAGGAAGCCGCCGAAGCCTACGAGGTTTTAAGTAACGACGAGAAACGTGCTAAATACGACCGTTTTGGGCATCAGGCCATGGGCGGAAATGCGGGAGGTGGATATGGAGGAGGCTTCTCCAACATGGAAGATATATTTTCCAATTTTGGGGATATTTTTGGAGGCCATTTTGGGGGATTTGGAGGATTTGGTGGTGGTCAGAGTCGTCAAAGAGTAAACAAAGGCACCAACCTTAGAGTTAAAGTTCGATTGAATCTTTCAGAGATAGCCAATGGTGTAGAAAAGAAAATAAAAGTCAACAAATACGTTCCTTGCACCCATTGTAATGGTTCTGGTGCCAAAGATTCACATTCGAAATCGACTTGTACAACGTGTAACGGAGCTGGTCAAGTGACCAGAGTGCAAAGAACCATATTGGGACAAGTGCAAACCGCTTCTATTTGCCCTACTTGCGATGGAGAGGGTAAAATTATCACTCACAAATGTTCGCATTGCAATGGCGAAGGCGTAACCAAAGCAGAGGAAGTCATTACCTTACAAATACCTGCCGGTGTTGAAGAAGGCATGCAGCTTTCGGTTTCTGGCAAGGGTAATGCGGCTCGAAGGGGTGGCGTTAATGGCGATTTATTGGTGTTGGTCGAAGAAGAAGCCCATCTAGAATTGATACGAGATGGCAACAGCCTGCTTTATAACTTATTTGTTTCGGTTCCCGATGCCATTTTAGGTTCGGCTGTCGAAATCCCTACCATCGACGGAAAAGTAAAAGTTAAAATTGACCCAGGCACACAATCCGGTAAGATTCTTAGACTTAAAGGGAAAGGTTTGCCCGATGTCAACCGATATGGAACAGGTGATTTGTTGGTTAAAATCAACGTTTGGATTCCTAAAGCCATTAACAAAGAGGAACGCAAGGTGTTCGAAAAGTGGGTCAAATCTGAAAGTTTTAAACCAGAACCTACTAGCGAAGAAAAAGGATTCTTTCAAAGAATGAAGGAGTATTTTTAAAAAAATTAAAAAATTAAAATGGAAAAAACAAGTTCAAGTGTATCGTGGAAAGGCAACATGGCCTTCGAAGTAAGTCTTAATGGCCACAACTTTATGATTGATGCCGAACCCCATGTGGGAGGTGAAAATCTAGGACCTCGTCCCAAACCACTCATGTTATCGGCATTGGCCGGTTGTACCGCAATGGATGTTGTAGCTATTCTTAAAAAAATGCGGATCGAATTCGACGATCTTAAAGTTACCGTCGAAGGCGAACAAACCGAAGAGCACCCCAAACATTTCACTAAAATGATGGTTAAATACGAAGTTTGGGGGAAAGATTTACCCCTCGACAAAATTGAGAAAGCCGTCAATTTATCGGAAGAACGTTATTGTGGAGTAAGTGTGGTTTACCGAAAAGCCATGCCCGTGGAGTCACAGATAGTTTTGCACGAGTCATAATTCAATCATAATTCGGATTAGAAAGCCTCTTAGTTTTTGCTAAGGGGCTTTTTTTGATCTCTTAAATTTATTGAAAATCAAAGCAATACACACTTTGGATAAATATTGTAAACAGCCAATGTATTCCTTCTTAGGTCATATTTTTATAGAATTTTGATCGCTTTTTAAATTGTATCATCACTTCAATTTTATAATCTTTAATAAACATTTTATAACAAC
>DYOK01000197.1 GCA_020720565.1 Acetofilamentum sp. | reverse complement strand
GTGTTGTATTCGCCTCCAAATTGCTTCATCTGACAAAAAAATCCCCTGTGATAATTCTTAAAAATAAAGCTTAAACAACCTCTAACATTAAATTTACATGCAAACAGCAGAACGCGTTTCACATACCGACCTATCCGATAATTACGTTTTTCAACGATCACAATTGGCTTATTACCATGCCCAAAAACTGGTAAATGGCACTGTGCTCGAAATAGGAAGTGGTCAAGGTTACGGCATCAGCATAATCGCACCCAAAAGCCAACGGTACATAGCAATCGATAAATTTCCTAGCCCGTTTCTGCAACCCGAAAACGCGCCCAAAATAGAGTTTATTCAAACCAATGTGCCTCCACTGGATCAAATCGAAACTGGCAGCATCGATTTTGTAGTCAGTTTTCAAGTGATTGAGCATATTGTCAAAGATCAAAAACTGATTGCCGAAGTACACAGGGTTCTTAAACCTGGCGGGCAATATATTGTATCGACCCCCAATATCAAAACCTCGTTAACTCGAAACCCTTGGCATATTCGAGAATATACCGCCGAGCAGTTTAAAACACTGTTATCGAAAAACTTCGGTCAAATTGAGGCCTTGGGTGTATTCGGAAACGAGAAAATTATGGCTTATTATCGCGAAAACAAAAAGAATGTCGAGAAAATTACCCGATTCGATATTTTGAACATGCAATACTGGCTACCTCGACAAATTCTTCAAATCCCTTACGACATACTCAACCGCCGCAATCGTCGAAAATTACTCAATCAAAACCAATCGTTGGTTCAAGACATCTGCATGGACGACTATTTTATGGCTCCTGTCAACGATGAATGTTTCGACTTGTTCTATATTGCAACCAAAAAATAAAACGCAATAAAAGACGACTAAACCCGTTCATTCACATAAGTTTGGTATCAGAACTGCCGTTGGATATTTTCCAAGTCGATCACCTTGATGAATTCAATATTTTGTACATTTGCTAAATAAGGTCTTAGACCTACTACTTATTTTTTTAACTGACTATTTATTAATCTTAAGCTAAATAAAATACGGAATAAAATTATACTTAAAACTAAAGAGCGATGACTGAATTTAAAATTCAACTAGAAGATAAATTGGTTCAAACTATTGGTTACAGCACCATTGAAAAATATTTAAGTGATTATATCAATCAGATTTTGCTTAAAATTTCGGCTCAAGAGGCCTTAAGTGATTTAAAGTCTATCAATCTGGAAAACGATAGTAAATGGAACATTGCACGTGAACAAGCTTGGAAAGAGCAGGGTTATAAATATCACAAATCCATAGTTTCGTAATGCGCCAATTTGTTGTTGATGCAAATGTTTTAATTAGCATAATGATTAGTGGAAAGTCAGCTTACAAGCCGATTTTAAATTTGTTCGACTTTTATACTCCAGATTTTGTATTTGATGAAATTGAAAAATACAAACCAACAATTTATGAGAAAACGAGGCTAAACAAAGAAGAGCTTCAACGTTTTTCTTTTTATATATTTAATCAAGTTTCCGTGATCCCTCGGATTGTGATAAGTGATGATGCCATTGAAAAAGCCACAGAATTGACACAAAATGTAGATATTAAGGATTTAAGCTATGTGGCTCTCGCCATTGAATTAGATTGTATATTATTGACAAGAGACAAGCAGCTAATAAAAGGGTTGAAGAAAAAGGGGTTTAGGAAAATAATGACTTTTGAGGATTTTTTAAATTCAATATAAAAAGTTTATTTTTAATATGCCAAATTCACTTGTCGAAATATTGATAGTAATTTAAAATGTTAGAAGACCTAAAAATGCTCAGAAATATAAATTCTTTACGTAATTTGCCAAACGAATCATCAGGACCATTCAAATGAAACATTTGCTTTTGTTTTTTATAGCATTAGGGCTCATAAAGCTCGGTAATGCACAAGAACTCAATGCTCGAGTACAAGTATCGGGGCAAGCCGTTCAGGGAAGTTTAAATAAAGAAATATTCAATACGCTGCAAAAGAGTTTGTACGAATTTGTCAACACGCGCCGTTGGACCAATCATGCCTATGCCCCCGAAGAGCGAGTCGAATGTACGTTTCAAATCAACATTACCGAACAGAGTTCGACCGATACTTACAAAGGCACTTTGCAAATACAAGCCAATCGACCTGTTTTTGGTACCAATCTTAATACTGTTCTGGTTAATTTTCGAGATATCGATATTCAGTTCTCTTACACTGAACACCAACCACTTGAATTCAACGAAACTACCCATGGTAATAATTTAACTTCTATAATCGCTTTTTGGTCTTATGTCGTTTTAGGTCTTGATTACGATTCGTTTTCGCCCAAAGGAGGATCTGCATTTTTTACCAAAGCAGAACAAATTGTCAACAATGCTCAAAACGCCCAAGAAGCCGGCTGGAAGGCTTTCGATGGTGATAAAAATCGATATTGGATTATTCAAAATATAATGGATGCTAAATACTCGGGCATAAGAGATTTTTTCTATCAATATCACCGTTTAGGCCTAGATGTCATGAGCGAAAAAACACCCATTGGTCGATCCAAAATATTAGAAAGTTTCTCGTTATTACAGAAAGTGTATCGCGAAAAACCCAGCCCACATATGCCCTATTTACAACTCATTTTTGATGCCAAGAACGACGAGTTTATCAATATCTTTTCCGAAGGAACTCCCGACGAAAAGTCACGAGCAGCCAATATTTTAAGCGAAATAAATCCAGCCAATTCGACCAAATACAACAAAATAAAAACGCAACAGTAAAGCCGGTAATCCTTTCGATGAATATAATGCCTCTATAATCGATCGTTTATTGATCAGTTCCGATAACAAAACACGATACCAAACCATTCCGACTACAAATGTTTCATTCGCTTAAAATATCGAATTACATACTAATCGACGAAATTGAAATCCAATTTGCCGAGGGTTTAAATGTAATTACTGGCGAAACAGGTGCAGGAAAATCAATCCTGATGGGGGCTTTGGCACTTATCTCGGGTCAAAGAGCCGAACTGAATGTGCTAAAGGATAAAGAAAAGAAATGTCTTGTCGAAGCCGAAATAAAATCGAATCTTAATGAGTTAAAACAATTTCTTGCTGAAAACGAAATAGAATTCGAAACCATTACCACCATTCGACGTGAGATTTTACCCAACGGCAAATCTCGGGCCTTTATCAACGATACCCCTGTCATACTTAAGGTCTTAGAGCAATGCGGTGCAATTCTGTTCGACATTCACTCTCAGCATCAAAACGATTTGATAAAAGACGAACATTTTCGACTCAAAATTGTAGATGCCGCAGCTCAAAACTCGTCAATTTTGGCAGAATATCGTTCCAATTTCGAAGCCTATTCGGTTGCTGAAGCAGAATTGGAACGTTTAAAGAAAATACAGAAAAAATCGCTTCAAGATTCTGATGCACTGCAATACCGAATCGATTTGCTTGCCGCAGCAAAACTTACCCATGGTGAGCAGGAGGAACTAGAGAAAGAAGGCGACGTACTTCGAAATGCTGAGGAAATAAAGCGTATTTTGAGTCTAAGTGCCGAAATTCTGTCGCAAAACGAAGAATCGGTGGTCCCTCTGCTATACAGAACCGAGCAAGAATTAAATAAGATTTCGAAAGTCTATCCATTGGCTCAATCGGCAGCACAAAGAATTCATTTGGCACTGGTCGACCTCAAAGATTTATTTTCGGATCTCGATCGCGAAGCTGAAAACATGGAATTTGATCCCTTACGCCTCGAATTTATCGACCAACGGCTTAAGCTTTTTATGGATCTGCAACGCCGTTTCCAAGTCGAAAATAACGAAGCTCTACTGGAATTATATAACGACTGGCACGCCGAATTGCAAAATATTGGTCGTGTCGATTTAGATATCGAAATAGCCCAAAAAGAACTTATCAGCTCTTTGGAACGGCTCAAAAAATCAGCAGAACAATTGACAAAGAGTCGGGTTTCTGTTTTTGAGCAAATTGCGTTGCAAATAGCGGCCGGAATACGACAATTGGGGATGCCTAAAGCACGGTTCGAATTACAAATTCGAGATACAGAACCCTATACCGATAATGGAAAAGATTATGTTCGTTTTTTATTTTCGGCCAATCCGGGCATCGAAACCGAAGATATTCAAAAAATTGCATCGGGGGGAGAACGCTCCCGTTTAATGCTCACCATCAAACAGATGATGAGTGTCAATTCGAATCTTTCCACTTTAGTACTCGACGAAATTGATACGGGCGTTTCTGGCGAAGTCGCCTACAGAATGGGCACTATGATGCAACAAATGTCTATGTCGCGTCAATTGATGGTAATCACTCATCTTCCGCAAATTGCAGCCAGAGGACAGGTTCACTTTAAGGTCGAAAAGTTCGAAACCGCTGAGGGAAAAACACAAACTAAGGTTGCCAAATTGAACAACGAGCAACGTTTAACCGAAATTGCCTCCCTACTTAGTGGCGAAAATATTACAGCAGCCGCATTGAGCAATGCTCGCGAGCTTTTACTAAGCTCATAAGCATGCCTTTCGCTGATTACCTTAAATCCGCAATGGTATGCTATTACAAAGCTAAACTGCACTGCATTTAACCCAAGCTGTTCAATTTCTTTGTTTGCCAGCTCCGTTATAGGTATCCAAAGAAAACGAACCAAAAGAAAAGGGGACAGGCTTTCTCCAAGGGGGAAAAC
>DYOK01000196.1 GCA_020720565.1 Acetofilamentum sp. | reverse complement strand
CCTTTTTTAATGGCTATATTAACGAAACACAAAAGTTTACAATTTCAAAATAAATTCAATATTTTTCGATTTGCTTATGTGTTTTTGGTATAAAGTGTTCTAAAAGAATTCGTTCAGATTTGAGCTAACCGAAAAGGTATTCGTGGCACCTGATACATGATAAAATGCGTGACTGTAGCTGATATGAAACTTATAAATTCTAATTCCGGCTCCAAGTCCAAACCCCACCATGCCGAATTTAGAATCGACTACAAGTTCTTTATAACGCTGAAAGTTAAATCCTGCTCTTAGATAAATGTTTTTAACAGGGATAAACTCAACACCGACATTAATGTGGCGTATCAATTCGTCGAGCGATTGTGTGAAGGCATTTGGTTTTTCTTCTTCCTTATCCTTTTGGCCTAAAACACCCGTATTATCTTTTAATGGGCTGTCGTAAGCCAAGTTCCAATTATGTAAATGATGCATTTGCAACATCACACGAAAAGGAGCGTATTTAAGACGTTGCGAAACACCAAGTTGCACGTCGAGAGGTAATGATTCGTAATTTGATTCTCTATAAGGTTTAAATTGAAATCCTAAATTACTGATTAGTAAACTCGAACTAAACCCAGTTTGATCTTTGTGATAAGTAGCTGCCAAATCGAAAGCAATTCCACTCGAAGAATATAGGTAGTAATCAGAATATAAAACTTTCATGCTGGCACCAACTTGAATCTGATTGGAAATTGGTCTGGCATATAACAAATTAAATGCATAATCGGAACTTGTAAAAGTGCCCAGTTTCTGACTGGTTTCGTCGGCTTCGGTAAACTCGCCATAATTAAAATAATTCAAAGCCAATGCAAAAGTCCCCAATTTGGCAGAATGATAGGCATAAGCAGCGGTTCCGTAGTTGATATCCTTAAGGTAATCGGCATAGTTGATACTGATGTGCTGGTGCATCGAGCTGTCGAGGAGTGACGGATTCGACAACGCTAAGTTTAAGTCGTTATCGTACACCGAGCTTGAGCTACCAGCCAATGCCGAAGTTCTTGCCGAAAATGGCAGGCTTAAAAACTGATAAGTCGATTCGCCTCCAATCTGTGCATACAAAGTATGACTTAGAAGCGTTGAAATGACGATAATAAAAAGATTTTTCTTTCTTAGCATTTTTCTTAAACGATAATATTACAAAAATATTATAAATTAGGTATCTATTTTTATTTTTTTCAGTATAAAACTCATGTCTTATTTTTGATTTAAGCACTTATAAAAATATAATGGGTTGTTTTGTTTGGCAAAGAAACAGATTTGATGTTTGTTAACCCCGAATTAGCTTTTGTTTGAAGAAGGTCTTAAAGTCTTGAACTACAAAATCTTAACACAAAATTAGCATGTCTTAATTCTAATTTTGGGTTAAACAACTAATAAACAGGTCGAAGACCTTAATGGATTATCGATGTTTTAAATGATTACAATTACTTGAATAATTCGATAAAAGTGTTTAATTTTATAATTCTAGCCTATGCCTTAAACCCAAATGGATAAGCCTAGTTATGAAAATGAAAACCAATACAACAAATGCTAACCTAGTTGACGGTTTATATTCGTTAGATGATTTACTCGACGTAAACAGCTTTCGATTGCTAGCCGATGGCTTTTATCACTTAACAGATTTTTCAATCTCTTTATTTGATAGAAATGCGAATATGATGCTTTTTTCTATCGGAAATAGCGTTATTTGTTCCGAATTTCATCGTAAAAGTGAGGTTTCAAATCGGGGTTGCACACGGTGTAATCGTAAGTTTTCTGATAAGTTAGAATACTCAGGGGTGTCGATTATAGAAATGTGTGAATTCGGAATTTATAATGCAGCGACTCCTGTTTTTATCGAGAAAACGCACATAGCAGACTTGTTTTTAGGTCAATTTTTGTTTGAACCACCCACCGAAAGTGTTTTTATTGAACAAGCGGAAAAATTTCAATTCGATAAAGAGAAATACCTTGAAGCATCGAGAAAACTACCTATTGTGCCTCGCGAGAAAGTGGAAGCGGCCTTAGATTTTGTAAAAATGCTCGCTGTAACAATAGCCGAAAGTGGCCTGAATAACTTAAGACAGAAAAGAAATCAAATTGTTTATGATAAAACGGTCCAACAACTTCAATTCTTAACCGACTCATCGACTGATGTGATTTTTGTGCTTGATCAGCAAGGGATACAAAAATATTTTAGCCCCAGTGTCGAGAAAGTGCTTGGTTTCCTCCCCGAAAGCCAGATTGGCTTGTCATTCGCAATAAATGTCCCCGAGGAATTTTTACCTGCCTTTAATGTTCAACTCCAGAATGTTTTTTCTGGCGAAAAAGTAAAGAGTTTTGAATCTAAAATTCGGCATAAAAATGGTCATTTAGTCGATGTTGAAATTACTGGTCATTTGGTTGAGACCAACAGTGAAAAATTAGCTCAAGGTGTAATACGCGATATTTCGTATCGAAAGGCAATGCAAGTAGCTTTTAATCAGTTATTTGAACGAAATAAAGCATTGATAGAAGCTATCCCCGATATGATTTTTGTAATCGATTATAATGGCTTTTTTGTCGATTTTGTTCCATCCGAGGCCACGTCTACCTTGGTGCCACCAGCAGATTTTATTGGAAGGCATCTTTCTGATGTGCTGCCCAGTACTGTGGTTCAGGGTACTTTAGATGCCATACAAAAACTTAAAGAAACTGGTTTGTTGCAGAAGTTTAAGTATCAGCTCAATACACCAGAAGGTATTGGCTATTACGAAGCACGTATGGCTCCAAAATACCCCGATGAAATTATTATTTTGGTTAGGGATGTTACGCAAAGAACTAAGGCAGAAAATGAACTTATCGAACGAGAACAATATTTTAGACAAATTTTCGAAGATAATGCATTGCCTAAAATGATTATCGATCCCGAAAATGGTAGAATTTTAAAAACCAATCAAGCAGCTGCATTATTTTATGGTAGGAGTGTGGATTCGCTTGAGCAAATGGAAATATCTCAGATCAACACGATGGAGCAAGATAAAATTATCGAAATGCTCAAAGTTGTGGTTCAACAAAAAAACTTTCAATACGAATTTATTCAAAAGAAATTTGACGGGTCTGTATGTCCTGTAGAGGTTTATGGGAGCTCTATTGTTTGCAAAGGAATATCACAGATATACATTGTTATAATTGATATTAGCGAACGAAAAAAGGCAATTGAAGAAATTTCACTTTTTTCTAGGATTATTGAGCAAATTAACCATACCGTTGTTATTACCAATCCTGATGCGGAAATTCAATATGTCAATCCTTCGTTTGTTAAGGTGTCGGGTTATACTTTCGAAGAAGCTAAAGGACAAAACCCTAGATTGCTTAAGTCGGGAGAACTAGGCGAAGCATTTTATGCCCAAATGTGGGAAGAGCTCACGGCTGGGAAAATTTGGCATGGCGAGTTGCTCAACAAAAAGAAAGATGGTGTATTATACTGGGAAAAAGCTCATATTACGCCAATCCTCGATTTTAAAAATACTATTACACATTATGTAGCCATAAAAGAAGATATAACCGCGACAAAGAAATTGAATGAGGAACTTACATTGTCAAAGGAAAAAGCAGAAGAGAGTGATAGATTGAAAACTGCTTTTTTACAAAACATGTCGCACGAAATCCGCACGCCTTTAAATGGTATTCTTGGGTTTGCCCAACTCTTACTCGATACGCAATCAGACGAAGCGATGGTTAAGTATTATTCCTCAATTATTAATAAAAGTGGATTCCGATTATTAGAACTGATTAACAACATTATCGATATTTCGAAAATTGAATCGGGTACTTTAAAAGTGCTAAATGAATCGATAATGCTCAATCAACTGTACACCAGTGTAGCCGATCTAATGGCAGTTAAAGCAAAAGAAAAAGGTATTGAGCTCAATTGTGAATTTTCTTTGCCCGACCAAGATAGCTTTATTATTACCGACCCAGTAAAACTAAATCAGATTCTAACAAACCTCATCGGAAATGCACTTAAGTATACTCAGAATGGCGAAATTACTTGCGCATACGAAATTCACGACAATACCATTTTATTTAGAATCGAAGATACCGGTTCGGGCATACCACAAGAACAATTGTTAAGAATTTTCGATCGCTTCTACCAAGTCGATCAACAAGCCAGTCGTAAATTCGAAGGTGCAGGTTTGGGATTGGCAATCACACAAAATTTGGTTAAAATCCTAGGTGGCGACATTTGGGTCGAGTCTGAGGTGGGCGTAGGTACGAAATTTTATTTTAGTTTGCCATATATTGAGGGAAGGAATTTGATTCAAAAAAACACCACTCCACCTAAATCACTTTCGAATCATACCCTTGAAATATTGATTGCAGAAGACGACGATACCAGTTATATTTTTGTCGAAACAGTATTGAAATCATACAATGTTAAAATCATTCGAGTAGCCGACGGGCAGCAAGCTTTAGATTATTGTAGCTCGACTTTGCCCGATATTATTCTGATGGATATCAACATGCCCGTAATGGATGGGTTAACAGCCACTAAACTGATTAAAAAGATTCATCCTTCCTTGCCTATTATTGCTCAAACCGCCTATGCGTTTACGAATGAGAAAAACGAAGCCCTTTCGGCAGGTTGCGATGCTTATTTGTCGAAACCCATTGTAAAAAACGAATTGCTTACTTTAATTAAAAATTTAGTCAGCTGATGTAATG
>DYOK01000010.1 GCA_020720565.1 Acetofilamentum sp. | reverse complement strand
ACCGACTCTATTTCCATTTTTTTTGCATTAAAATTAATTCATATAGTGCACACTAGACAAAGAAATTTTGCTTTGTATAGCTTTTGCTATATAAAAAAAAGAAAAATATATCTCATTTAATTTATCAGTCATTTGAAAATGTATTTGGTATTACTTTAAATTTTAAAAACCATGCTGATTTAAATTGAATAAAATTTCAAATTTAACAGCTCCTTAGACTGTTTGATTGTTGACTTACGCTTTACGAATAAAACTTTAATCACAAACTTTATGTACTTTTGTTCGATGATTTGGATCAATATGAAAAAAACCTTTTTATTGATAATTGTAGTATGGTTTGTTTCAAGTTCTTGTAAAAAAGAAGTTGAAGAGTCGTACCCTGAGCTAATCGGTAATTGGACAACAGGATACGAAGAGCGTTTTTGTACTTTGGAAATAGACGAAAATAGTAATGCGAATTATAAAGAAATTAACACAGGCGATGGCGGCGGTGAATTAGCATCGACTTCGGGTAAAGCCAGAGCAAACAGCAAAAAGCTGACTATTGCAGGTATTCATACCTTTAAGTTTAAAATGCTTCCTCAAAAGATCGATACCAATATCGAAAGAATTAATATTGCGGGGCCCTGGGAAACCGTACCAAGATTAGCCAATTGGAAAATGGAACTTGATCCTCCGTTTTATTATTTAAATTGTACAAAATACTATAAAGCAGATTATTAAGCTTCTGAAATCAAATTAAAAATTAAACACGGATATTAAGATCGGTTTAAAACAACAAACAATACATAAATGAAAAAAATAGCTAAGGTACTCGTACTAATTAAGCCATATAGACTCAACGCCACTTTAGGGATTATTTTTAACGTACTCGAAGCAATGTTCGGTGCTTTTTCGTTTACCATGATGATCCCATTTTTGTCGGTGCTTTTCGATTTGACCGAAGACGTTTCGACGGTCGAACCTGCTTTTGCTTTAGACTTTAATTCCCTCGAAGCATGGTTCAATTGGTTTGTTCAAGATCTGATGAACTCGAACAGCAAATTGTATGGTTTGGTATTTATCAGTATGTTGGTAATAGGGTTTTCGTTTTTAAAAAACACTTCTCGATATTTTGTCAACTTTTTCATGGCACCTTTGCGGATGGGCATTATTCAGGACGTTCGCAACCGATTGTTTAAAAAGATAATCACTTTGCATATTGGCTATTTTTCGGGCGAAAAACGCGGCGATATTGTTTCGAAAATGACCAGCGACGTTACCGAAATCGAAATCTCGGTGATGCGGTCTATCGATATGTTGTTTAAAGACCCCATTTTACTATTGGTGTACATTGGGGTGCTCATTTTTATGAGTTGGAAACTCACCATTTTTGTGTTTATTTTACTACCCATCACTGGGCTGATTATTGGAGGGATAGGTAAAAATCTTCGCAAAGCAGGTTTTAGAGGCCAAACGCTTTTGGGCACATTAATGACTGTAGTCGACGAAACCCTGTCGGGTTTTAGAGTGGTTAAAGCCTTTAATGCAGAGGAAAAAATGAACAAACGATTTATGTCGGTGAATCAGAACTTTACCAACATTATGATTAAAATGTGGCGACGACGTGATCTAGCCAATCCGTTGAGCGAATTTTTAGGTACCGCTGTCATGGTCTCGCTGATGATATACGGTGGCAACATGGTGCTAAACGGCGACGAAAGTCTCTCTCCATCAGCCTTCTTAGGATACTTGGCATTTTTCTCTCAAATTATTTCGCCGGCCAAATCCATTTCTACAGCCTATTATAATATCCAAAAAGGAATGGCTTCCATCGATCGTATCAACGAAATTATGTTGGCTCAAAATCCCATAACCGAAAAAATGGATGCCAAAAACATTAAACAATTCGAACACTCAGTCGAATTTAGAAATGTAAGCTTCCGATACGACGAAGCCACTGTACTCAAGCAAATTAACTTAGATATTAAGAAAGGGCAGTCCGTTGCTTTAGTCGGACAGTCGGGTTCTGGCAAATCGACTTTGGTCGATTTATTACCCCGTTTCTGGGATATTCAAGAAGGCGAAATTTTGGTCGACGGACATTCTGTTAAAGACTTAAAGATAAACGACTTACGTGGTTTGATGGGCAATGTTAATCAAGAACCTATTTTGTTTAACGATACCATTTTTAACAACATTGCATTTGGGGTAGAAAATGCCACCGAAGAGCAAGTGATAGCCGCGGCAAAAGTAGCCAATGCCCATGAATTTATTTTACAAACCGAAGAAGGCTATCAAACCAATATTGGCGATGGGGGCAATAAACTTTCGGGTGGGCAACGCCAACGTTTGAGTATTGCTCGGGCTGTTTTACGCAATCCGCCAATTTTGATTTTGGACGAAGCCACTTCTGCACTTGATACCGAAAGCGAACGCTTGGTGCAAGATGCTTTGGTTAATTTAATGAAAAATAGAACTTCGATTGTTATTGCCCATCGACTTTCGACCATTGTTTCGGCCGATGTAATTTGTGTGATGAACGAGGGGCAAATTGTCGAAAGAGGCACTCACGAAGAGCTGTTACAACTCAACGGATATTACAGCAGACTCAACAAAATGCAAAGCTTTTAAAACCAATTTTAAATTCATAATTCAGAATTTAAAATTAAGAATTAAAAATTATAGATTCAAACATTCAACCTTTAACATGTAACTTTTAACAACTCAATACAATATGTTCGGCGGATCGGAATTAATACTAATAGGTGTGATCGTCTTTTTACTTTTTGGGTCTAAAAAGCTCCCTGATATTGCAAAAGGCTTTCGTGAAATGAATAAGATAAAAGACGATATTAAGAAGGATATCACCGAAAATTTAACTAAGGATAACGATATGCTCAAAGACTTAAACGATTTGTCGAAAACTTTGAAAAAATGATATTCTCAATTATCAAATTAAGTTAAAAAATCAATTGCAAATAGCCATTATAATATGAGCCAAAAAAAGGCCAATCAATACTATTAATCGGCCTTTCAATTTAATTCCCAAAAATTAGAACACTTGTTCAATATGTTTTTTGAGCTCACCGAATCGATTTTCGTCGCAATGTTCGGAATATATGCCGATAAAATCTTTGGCCTCGCCCTTAATAAATAAGGTCGATAAAAATGAATCGAATAAATGAAAATTACAAGAGTTTTTAATTTTTTTGATGCCTTGGTTAAAGTCCTTTAAATTGGTCAAGTGATCAATTTCGAAAAAATATCGACCATGAATGATGCTGTCGCGATAAATACCGTCATTTATTTTAACAAATTCAGTATATCGTTTGTAAAAAACAACTGTTTGAGCCGATTCGAATTTTTTGTTTTTGGCCAACTTAATATTGAGCTTTTGTAATTCCAAAATTAGCTGATCGATTATACCCAAATCGGAGGTATTGACTCTGACACACAATTGCGAATGCTCACCCATGGTTATTTGCCCAGGCATTAATTCAATAATTTGAGGCATGGATTTCATCAATGCGTGAGTGTAACGCAAAACATGGTCTTGAAAACAATCCATATGCGAATCGACCATCAGAAATAAACGCCATTTTTTGGGTAAATTTGATGGCGGGAAGTTAGCTCTGGAATAGTACTCTGGCAAGGGGTTGGTTTCCAAAATCAGTTTACCGGTTTTCTCGCTTAAAAACGATTTCTCAACTAATATCTCTACATTGTAGCATGCCAGTCCTTCGTATACAATTTCCATAATTTTAAGTTTTTAAGTTTTAGAAATTACCGTCCTGCATCTGAGAAGTAGCGCATAAATTGAGCACGCTCCAACATCATCGGATTATTAATGTTTTTTTGATTGAGTTTTCCTCTGAAATCGTCCATTTTTGAATAGCTTTTTGAAACCATCCAAGTGTTCAATTCTTGCAAAGTTTGAGTAATTACCCCCGAACCATTGCTCCAAATTGATGATACCATTTGAGCTGTATTTGCACCTACCAAAAGGTTCGATATCAAATCTTTGGAGCTATGAATTCCGGTAGAAGCTGACAAATCGCAACTGACATTCTCCGACAAAATACTCATCCATCGTAAAGTATTGGCATTATCGGCAGGCTGTGTTACAATGGAGCCAGACGTGATTTTTTCGGAATCGATATCGACTGTCGGGCTGTAAAAACGATTGAATAAAGTGATTCCCTTGATGCCAGTTTTCGATAATTTGACCATAAAATGAGCCATTCCCGAAAAGTATGCACTGAGCTTTACCGAAATTGGAATTTTGACTGTACCAACCATCTTTTCGACGATATTCAAATAGATTTGTTCCATTTCGGCACCGCTAACATCGGGGTTGGAAGGCATCACGAAAATATTTAACTCAATGGCATCGGCACCTGCTTTTTCGATTTGTTTGGCAAATTCGATCCAAGCGGAATCGTCGAAACAATTAAGACTTGCAATTACAGGTATTTGAACCGATTTTTTACAGTCAGTAATCAACTTTAGATACTGATCAATCGAATGTTTTTTAAGATAAAAACCTAAATAATTTTCGATGTGGTCGTATGTTCCGGACATGTTGTTAACGCGTTGAGCGTCGATATCCATTAATATCTGTTCTTCGAAAAGTGACTTTAGAATCACTGCACCCGCACCGGCTTTCTCGTACTCCATTACTTTATCGACCGAGTTCGTCAATTCAGAACTCCCTACAATCAACGGGTTTTTAAGCTTTAATCCGAGGTACGTTGTACTTAAATCTGTCATATTTTTGGTATTTACAATATTGTATAAAATCACTTTATTTGTTGAATTTTAAATTAATAATTTAAAATTCAACATTCCAAAATTAACAATCGTCAATCAACAATCCAAAAAATCATCCATTCAAAAATCTATCGATTCCCATAGCAGCACGGTGTCCGTTGGCGATACCATGGATAACGTCTGGTCCTTCGATAATGTCGCCACCCACAAACAACCAAGGCAAGCCTTTGGCTTGGTAGTCGGCATCGACTACAATTCGGCCTCTGTTATTGAATTCTATTTTCGATTTAATTTCTTCGGTCAAATAGCTTAAATCCATACCCTGTCCGATAGATTCGATTACCATATCGGCTTCGAAAATTCGCTCTTGAGCCGAATCAAATTTAGGATTAAATGCTTTGTTTTCGTCAAAAATTGACAAACATTTCCATACTTTAAGGCCCTTTAGTTTTCCGTTTTCTAACACAACTTCTTGCGGCCCGTAACCAGGAACTATGGTACAACCTTCTTCGCGCGCTTCTACAATCTCTTCTCGGTCGGCAGGCATAAAGTCTTCATCTTCGAGCGATGTGGCTAAAACATCGACTTTACCATATTTTTCCATTTGCAATCGGGCCATCGAACGGGTAATGTCCATGGCTACGTTTCCGCCGCCGATTACAACCACCTTGGGCATCACGGGAACTGGTTTTCCGGTTACGATATCGCGAAGCAAATCGACCGATTGATATACATTTTCGTTATCGGAACCAGGAATTCGGGTGCTACGACCTAAATGTAAACCGGTGCCCGAAAATACGGCATCAAAATCTTTCGACAATTGGTCTAATGTGATGTCTTTTCCTACAGTAATATTGTATTTAAATTCCACACCCAGCGAAGCGATGTAGTTGATGTCTTTATCAATTTGGTCATATGGCAAACGATACTCAGGTATGCCGTATCGCATCATACCTCCGGCAGCCGGAAGTTTTTCGAAAACAGTAATCGAATAGCCCAAAAGAGCCAAATAATGCGCTGCCGATAATCCCGATGGTCCGGATCCGACAATGGCAATCTTTTTGCCGTTTTTGGCCAAATTACCGGTGCCCAAAATGTCTTGATAGGTATTCACATCGGTCGGAATTTGATCGGCGATATACCGTTTGAGCCAACGAATCGACAGCGGGTCGCCATGGTGACCGATTGAACAAACATCTTCACATTTATGGGTGCAAATTCGACCGCAAATTTCGGGCAGTGGATTGGTTTCGTATAAAATACGCATACCTTCTTCCATATCGTCGTTGCGGATGGCTTTAATATATTCGGGTATGCCCATGTGTGCCGGACAAGTAGCCACACAAATTCCGCAAGATACACAACGGTCGGCTTCTTGTTGGGCTTGTTCTTTGGAATAACCTTGCACAAATTCGATAAACGACGATTTGCGATCCTCGGCGTGCAATTCGCCCATGTGTTGGCGATGCAATCCGTAAAACGAATAATTGGGTTCGGGTTTTCTCCATCCCAATTGGACTTCGTCCCAGTCTTTTTTATCGACACCGGGAATAAATCGAAAGTTATCTGGATCGGTATCAACCCATGTGTATGCGTTGGTCAACCGCAAAGAAGCAGTGGTGCAAATATCGACGCAAAGAGCACACCAGCAGCATCGACCATAATCGACCATAGGACGTAAACCGCTATCCCCGCTTTTAGTTACAATACCTTCGACAGGCACCAAGTCGATGGCTTGATTCTCGCAAATAGCCTCACACGTTCCGCAACCAATACAAGCGTTTATATCGTTGTAATGAAACCCTCTGTAACGTGGTGCCGCTTCTCGACCAATCGGATTTTTAATGGTAACTGGGTCTTTCAACACAGAACTCCAAACGGTAAACGGGGTAAAAATATCTTTAATGTTCATGGTAATTCAAAATTTTGCTCTATCTCAACTCACTGCGATTCTTTTTTTTGACTAACGCTCGATTTCGGGCGGACAAACTTGCAACGACACCATTAGGGCGTGCACGTCGGCAATATTGGTATTTACCAACATATCTTCGAGCAGGGCAATGCCGTGGGTATAACTTGGACCTCTCAAATTGACTCTTCGGGGCTTGTCGCTGCCGTCGGTTACATAATACAAACCATATTCGCCACGGCCGCTTTCTAGCTTAACATAAGTTTCACCTTGTGGAATTCGCCAATTTAAAACATTGGGCATTTGTGCTCTTATTTCGCCTTTTTCGGGCATTTTAGCCATAATCTGACGAATCAAATCGACGGTTTGTATTAGCTCTTGCCAACGTACCCAAGTTCGGGCATACACGTCGCCTTCGGTAGCTGTGGGTGGATCGAAGTCCAACAAATCGTAAAACAAATAGGGATTATCTTTTCTAACGTCGCGTTTGACCCCTGCTGCTCTGGCATTAGTGCCTACAATGCCATATTGGTCGACCATTTTGGGCGTTATAACGCCTAATCCGACAGCTCTGGTTTTGAATACCGCATTGTTAAAAATCAACTTTCTTATTTTAATAATGAACTGGTCAATTTCTTTTAGATTATCTTCCATTCGATCTTTAAAACCATCGGGTAAAAGACCTCGAACACCGCCGGGAATAATATACATGTGATAAACACGGGCACCGGTTAATTCTTCGAAGCGGTCGAGAATTAAATCGCGAAGATAGGTGCCCCATTGCACACCGATTCCGAGCGAGAATGTTCCCGCTTGCCCCGGAACGCCACGTAATAATCCTTGAAGGCGAGCCATTTCGAGCGAAAGCATACGCAACCATTTGGCCATTTCGGGCACTTGTTTGTCGTAACCAGAAAGCTCTTCGGTACAGGCCGCAATCAGATATTCGTTGGTATCGGGCTCGGCCACACACATTCGAATACTGGTGGGGAATCCTTGTACAAATAAACGACGCTCGATTAGTTTTTCGAAACCACGGTGCAAATAGCCAACATGGGTTTTCCCTTCGACAATTTCGTCACCATTAAGGGTAAGTTCCATAGCCATATTTCCGGTTACACCGGGGTGGTTGGGGCCTAACCAAAGTTTAGTATATTGATGCGAACTTAAATCAATTTCGAGTTTGCCTTCGGCATTGGTTTTCGGATATAAACTTCTATCCGGCTTAAACCCTAGAAAACTATTAATCATTTTTGTTAGTTTTAGCTGTTACCGGTTGATTGGGATATAATTTTTCTCTCATATAAGTAGCGGGATCATTTGATGTGCGTCCCGGACGCGGGAAATAGGTTCTTTCGGCGTATTCTTTTGTATCAAAATCGCGCAACATATGGGGCTTTTCTGTCCAACCCTCGAGAACAAAGTTTTCTTCTAAACGAGGACTGCCCGGGAAAATAATTCCAAACGCTTCGTGTAATTCGCGTTGATAGGTCCAAATCTGTTTCCACATTTTGTGCAACGAAACCATTTCGGGGTTTTTTCGATCAATTAATACGCGAACTCCAATTTCGTACTTATGGTTAGGTTGGTTTAACAAATAGGTGAGTTGAAGTTTATCATCTTCAATCCAATCGACACAACTTAATAAAACGAAATGCGAAAAGCCTTCGTAATCTCTCAGATGGGTAATTATATCGGGTGACAATTGTTTGTCTACAGTTACGAAAGCCAGATTATGTCGTTGTTGCTTGTAATCGGTAAGGTTGTAGTGCTGTGTCAATCTATCTATTAATAATTTCATTTGAAACAAATTATATTTATAAGATTTTGGTCTATCATTAAAAAGTTTGTTTACCAGTTGTAGTCTGGCATGTTCCAATCTTTGATAATTTTTTTCTGATTGGCTTTGTATTCGTCGAAATTTCGAGCGTATTCGTTCGCTTTTTCACCTTTTCCTTCTTTTATCAGGCGTTTTAATTCGCCAAAGCCAGCCAAAAGAGCCTCCGGTCTTGGCATACAACCGGCAATGTACACATCGACTGGTAAATATTTATCGAGTCGATTGATGGTGCTGTAACTGTCGTAATACATGCCGCCGTTGATGGTGCACGATCCTAAAGCAATCACATATTTGGGTGATGGCATTTGCTCGTAGCTTCGGATGACCCTTTTCAAAGTTTTTACAGATAGGTACCCCGAAATGATAAATGCATTGGACTGACGAGGTGTGGCTCTCATTTGAACACCAAAGCGGAACATATCGTAGCGGGGTGTGACCAAAGGTGGGATTTCGATACTGCCGCAGCCCGTACCAAAACCAAGTACCCAAATACTTTCAGATCTGGCCCAGTTTAGAAATTTTTCGACAATGGCATTTTTTGGCTTATCTTCTTGTGGACGCTCGCCGCTATAGTAATCGTATAACGGATTTATCTTTATAATTGATCCGTCGGGGGCTACGACTTCTCGTAACTCATCTTCGGGGCGAACGAAAGTTTTTTCGTCTTGCTGAGCATTGGCTTCGGAACGTTGAAGCATTTCGCTCACTTTTTGGTTGATATTTAAATCGGACATGTGCGTATCGAACTAAAAACTGTACATTAAAATGGCTATAATTCCGAGCAGTAAAGGTATTTTGAAAAACCAAGCTACCGATTGCTCAATTCTAAATCGTGGATAAACTACCCCCACAAACACCGAATAGAAATAAATAAGGAAGGTTTTGAGAATCATTTCGAACCAATTGGAAGCTCCGCCAAACAACAAGTTCATAAATAAAACGGCTTCCATTACATGTAAGATGGCACCACTCGACATCAAAATACCTAAAAAAGTACTGTGGTATTCGGTAGGTGGACCGATTGGAATTTCGTTGGGTGCTTTTACCAAGTTAAAAGGCGAGTGCCCCATAGCCCCTAGTGCGGCCAACAAAATGGTTACACCTGCAATTGGATTGGTAAAAATACTCCAATTCAACACACTGCCTTGCTGCGCGGCAACAATATCGGAAATTGACAAAGTTTGGTATTGAATGGCTAAAGCAATAATTCCCATTGTCATAGGAAGCTCGATGGCCGCATGTTGTGCTAAGCCCCTCGATATACCAATAGCCGAGTGTGGATGACCGCCTTCGCCGGCACCCAAAGCCATCCCCAACATGCCGAACAGTTGGAAGTACAATATCAATACTAAATCACCTTGAAATGAGAAATTTGCCCATGCTTCGTTACCAAATAGTACCGGCATAAATAAAAACAAACCGACAGCTCCCGTAAAACGAAATACAGGACCGAGATAAAACATAATCCCATGCGACAAAGTGGTTCGAATACCCAAGTTTTTGATAAGGTCAATCCATGGTTGGTAATAAGGAATGCCGTATCGTCCACCAACTCGAGCCACAATTTTCCGAAAAATGGCACTCATTAGCATACCCCAGTTGAGGACTATGAGCAAGCCTAAAAGCGTATATCCCAATTTGTAATAAATACTCATTTTGTTTATCCTCCTATAATTACAATGTATGTGATGATAATAAAATATAAAATATGCATCATGTAGGCCTGACCATTTCCACTATATATTCGTCGAGTAAATCCTGCTCCATCGTGGAAGAAATCAGTTACATAATCCCAAAATTTGGCTACTAATGGAATAGTTGCAGGCCAAACTGCTTTATAAAAACCAGCAAAAACGTTCCAAGCCACATGAGTGGTTTCTGGTCTAAATGGTTTTTCTCCAGAGTACGTAATATCGAATTGTTTTAGTTTATGTGCTTTTCGAGTTGACAATGCCAATATACCAAACACAATTAAAAACAATATTACAATGGTGATGAAAACATTAGTTCCAGACCAATATCCGAGGGTTGTATAAGCATAAGAATGATCCCAGTTTAGCTGACCAGTTGGAAAAAATGGACTTAACATATTTCCCAATGGTTGTAATACCCAATCTGGACGAACAGAAAACACCATGATTCCACCAATTAGTATATAAACGGGTATGGCAAACCAAATAGAAATGTCTTTTACATTTCGGTGATTATCTTTAAGCTGACCTAAAAATATCGTATGTATCAAACGCCATAAATACAAGAAAGCTAATCCTCCCGAAAAGAAAATTATAATTCCCTGAAAATACCATCCCTTTTCCATTACAGCATTGTAGAATAACCATTTACCGGCAAATCCAGACAAGGGAGGCACACCGGAAAGTGCAATAATACCAATTAAAACTGCAATAAAAGCCATCGGCATTCTTGCAATTAATCCGCCCATTTTATACATATCGTGAGTACCTACTCGTAAAACCACTGCTCCAATGGTGAGGAACAAGATGGCTTTGTACATAAAGTGGTTAATAGAATATGTAAATGCGGTTAACCAACCTAAATGCGTCATCATGGCCAATGCAAACACAATGTAACCCAATTGACCGATAGAAGAGTATGCCAATAAGCGCTTGGCATCTTCCTGGAACACCGCCATTAAATTACCCGACAATGCCGTAATAGCGCCCAACCAGCCCAAAGCATAAGCTAAATTTGACCATTGAGAATCTGAGCCGTTCATTGCTATTAAAGTAAGAACTAAGCCAAAAACACCTGCTTTTAGTAAAATTGCTGATACCATAGGCGAAACATCGCTTTCCGCCTCGCCGTGAGCTCCAGGTAACCAAATATGAAGACCAACAGATGCTGTTTTGGTCAAAAAACCTAATATTAGTAACGCGTAGGCCCATGTCGACAAATACGAAATGTGTCCAATTTGATTTAAGTCGAGATTAATTTGCCCCACATTTGAGATTCCAAAAGCGGCTAAAAGTGCATATGCTCCACCAATAGAGAACATCATATAACTAAGAGCGTGTGTCATGGAACGTTTCCCTCGGATAATCAAGAAGTATGACCCTGCTGTCATCAATTCCCATCCAAAGAAAAACTCTAGTGTAGTCTTGGCTTCAATAATAGCAGTTAATCCTGCAAACATTAGAAGCGCTACAGCATGGAAGCCAGGTCGAGTGCCTTTATATGCAAAACCCGCAATTAATGTTAATATTCCCCCTACGATAAATATCACCTCAAA
Source organism: Acetofilamentum sp. (assembly GCA_020720565.1). Classification (GTDB taxonomy): domain Bacteria; phylum Bacteroidota; class Bacteroidia; order Bacteroidales; family JAFGXI01; genus JAFGXI01. The sequence continues at coordinate 15,102 of DYOK01000010.1, read as the reverse complement.
AATTAATCGCATATTGTCGAGCTGTGGATATACCAAATAAAAATAGTACGCCATTCCTAGTATCGACAAAGAATTTTTAATGTAAACTGGAAGAAAATCTAATACAAAAAGGAGGGCTACAAACGCCAATGGTATAAAATTTATTGCAATCGACCAAGGGTTCGAAAGTGAGGTGTAATAACTAAAGCCATAAAGGGCTAAAGCCATTATCCAAATAGGAATTGATTTGTGTAAACAAACTTTGTTTTTTTCAATGTGGCTGTTTTCAGATTTTACAGCATATCCAAACCAACGAAACAAGTAGATAGCCTCTAACATAGATCCTGCTAAGATGGCGATAACCCAAGCAATATTACCTGTTTCGGTTAGCAATAGTACAAAATTGAATTTTGAAAAGAATGATGGAAATGGAGGAAACCCAATTAAGGCAAATACAAAAGTTCCCATTAAAAATAAGAAATATGGATGTTTGCGAATGACCGACCATTCTTTCAAGTCTTTTGCTTTAATAATACCAGATAACCAGAATAAACCAGCTTTTGCAAGATAATGCGATATTAATAACCCAAACAGTATAAAGGGTGTACTGTCGCCTAAAACATCTTTAAAACCTAAAACCACCATCAATAAGCCAATTTGCCCAATAGATGAATATCCGAGCATTCGTCGCGTATTCTCTTGAACAATTCCAAAAAAGTTACTGCCCACAAAAGTGATAATACCTATCAATGCGACGTAATAATTCCATTCTGCACCAGCAAAAGCCATTATTTTATAGAGTACAAAAAGTGAGGCTGTGGCACTTGCACCAGAAATAATTGCAGAAATTCCAGGGTCGGCTCCTTCGTACAAATCTAAACCCCATCCATTAGCAGGAAATGGTTTGAGTTCTAAAATAGCAGCCATCATCATTAAAAAGATAACCAATCCGCCTCCTTTGTATGTGTTAAGACTAATGCCGACAAAGTCGTCAATATTTAGTGTTCCTGTTAAATAGTAGGCAAATACAATTCCAAGTAAAAGAATGGTCGAAATAATTCCTGATGCCAAAATATATTTGAATCCAGCACTCATTGAACGATCACTTTTTTCTAACAATATAACTCCAGCAATAGCGATACTAACAATCTCAAGAAATACAAATAAATTAAAAATATCACGTGTCATCACCAACACGTTCATGGCCATAATTAAAATTAAATAAACCACTTGTGCATCAGAACCTCTAGCTTTAAGACTGTTGAACATATATATTCCACCAAGCAAGCCAATGGCATTAATCATCAACGATGCTATTGATTCGTATTGTCCCATTAACAAATTGATAGAAAAAGGCGGTTTAAATCCTGCAGTGTAAACATAAGTAGCCACTTCGCTTCCATAGTGTAATCCATAAAACCACTGGAAAGAAATAAATGTCATAAATGCGAGTGCCGCAAGCACAAGTGCTCCAGTAAAGTTTTTTCCAAACTTTTTCAAAATTCCTATTGCAAAGCCAACCCCAAGGCCAGTTGCAACAATGTAGATTGGCGTTACCATTTTAGTTCGTTGAATTGATTAATATCTAAAGTTTTTTTTGCTGTAAACATTTTCATTGCAAAGGCCAGCATGAGTGCTGTAACACCAAAACCAATGACGATAGAAGTCAACACTAAAGCCTGAGGAATGGGATCTACCACCGAAGCCGACACATTACGGCCAGCCTCTTGCACAACTGCATTGTCGATGATTGGAGCAGTTTTGCCAACCACATATCCCAAACTTACAATGACAATATTAACTCCTGCATCAGCAATAGTGAATGACAAAATAATTTTGATAATATTTTTTTGGGTGAGTATACCCCAAAAGCCTATAACGGTGAGAGATATTCCCAACAATAAGCTCATATGTCCTAACGTAATGTACTCCATAATTTAAATCGATTTTTGTGATTTCTGATACTTATTGAGGATATTTGAGATTTCGGCACCTACTTTTAAGCCAACAAAACTGTAAATAATTGGGATTACTCCCGCACTAAAGAGCGTTCCAAATTCGCCAACTCCCAATCCTTTAAAGGTATTGTCGAGAAAACCGCCGCCCAATAACACACCCAATACTCCAGCAAAAACGAATGCAACTCCCGATATGCTTTCGATCCAATGTATGATTTGAGTATTGATTTTGAAATTTGGATTGGCCATTATCATTAATGCAACACCTGTTGCTATAATTGAGCCTCCTTGAAAACCTCCTCCAGGTGTCAAGTGACCATTCATAAATACATACACACCAAACAAGAAGATTAATGGGACCAAAACTTGTGAGGCGGTCACCAATAATTCTGTGGTATCTTTTGATCCAATCACTTTTTCTTCTTCGTCTTCTTTTAGTTTAAGAAAAAACGAAATAATCGAAGCCGCCACAAATAATATTGTAACTTCTCCAAGGGTATCAAAGCCTCTATAGGTAACCACAATAGAAGTTACCAAATTAGCACCACCTATCTCGTTAGCTCCATTTTTAGCATAATAATGTGCCAAATCTGTTAGCTCTGTTTTGGCTTCGTAAACCATAAAAAGGTCATAGAAAATTACACCAAAACCAATTAAAACCAGCGCAATTAAAATATTTTTAAGCATTTGTCTTTTTGATTTTGTTTAACACATAAAAGAAAATCAATGTGGTAAGACCACTACCGATTGCAGCTTCTGTCATGGCCACATCAGGTGCAGCTAATAGTAAAAATATGATGGAAGCAAATAAACTTATAAAGCTGGTAGAAATAACTGCTACCGATAACTTTTTGTGGTGAATGGCCACAAAAGCCAATATTATTGATATCAACCCTAAAAAAATGGTTAATCCAATAAATAAAAATTCTCTATTCATTTTTAGGCTCTTTTAAAAGGTTACTATTGGTGTCATCACGTAATACATCTGTCTTTGTCAATTTTGACAGTGGAAATCTCATAAAGTAAGCCGCCCGCATCAAGACATGAGATGAGACGGGATTGGTTATGTATATAAAAATAATGAGTATAATAACTCTACCTAACCAATTTTCGCCAGTAAACCAATGCTCAAATTTAATAATTGCCAAACCAAGAAACGAGAAAATAGCACCAAAAGTTGATGCTTTAGTGGCTACTTGAACCCTATTGTATACATCGGGCATCTTGAGCATTCCAATCGCAGCTACTAAAAGCGATAAAGAACCTCCAAGCAGCATTATTGCGCCAATCAATTTAAAAATATCCATTTTATAAACCTTTTTGTAAATATTTAGCAACCACAATTACGCCAATAAAGCTTAACAAACCATACACAATAGCCACATCGATATATATCACACGATTTGTAAGCACTGCTACAGTACCAATTAACACTAAGCCTGACAATGAAATAACATCAAATGCCACAACTTTATCCACCACACTCGGGCCTTTGAAAAATCTTATCAAATTCAGAGACATCGCAATTAAAATAATGCCTATGGCCAAGTATATTATCCAATCTAGATTATTCATATAATTCTTTCAAAATGTTTTCAAATGTATTTGCAATTTTTTGAGTAGCTTCCTCAATATCAACAGCTTCAGTACTTATCCAGTGAATATAAAAATATTCGCCCTCAACATGTATTGTAAACGTACCTGGTGTTAATGTAATGGAATTAGCTAAAATTAGACGAGCCATTTTAGACTTTAAATTGGTTTTAATCTTTACAATCCCTGGTTCTATGTTCAAACCAGGTGTTAGTACCCTTTTAGTTACATCCATATTAGCTTTTATCAATTCCCTAATAAAAACCAAGATGTAAACAAAAGTATATGCAAATGCTTTTGGTCCTAATTTAATGCCTTCGAACACGGTGCATTTCGAACAAAACAACACACTTATCAGAAGCGATAACCCAATACCAATTGCAACAATCAAAGGATCAAGTGTCCAGTTGAGCAAAAGCCAAGCAATCATCAAGACTGAAAATGATACAATTAAATTTTTAGCTTTCATGACTAATATTTTGTTTAAGAGCGACAAAAATATAGGGGTTTAAGATTTGCCTCGATATCAAAATTTTATTTATAATGATTATAAATAAAAATTTTATATATCTATATTATTATATATCAATATATAGCGAAGGTTTTATGTTGTACAATACTATTGCAAAACATTTTACACTATGTTTTACATACATATTTGTATGATATTCAATGACAATGTATTACACAACGTAAATTTCACATATGTGCATATGTATTTATTTGTTATTCATGCATTTGCGATTTTGATTATTCAGAAAATATGATACTTTTGTGCAAAATTCTGTTACATATGCATAATATTAAAATAAATCGAGGTCTTAACATTAGTTTGAATGGTATGGCGGTACTTCAAACTGCCGATTCATCGACGTCGACCCATTATGCAGTTAAACCCTCCGACTTTGTTGGGCTAATTCCGAAATTAGCTGTCAAGGTAGGCTTTCCGGTTAAAGCGGGTACAATTTTGTTTAACGATAAACAAAATCCCGATATCAAATTTACGTCTCCGGTGAGTGGTGTGGTTTCTGCTATAGAGCGTGGCGACAAACGAAAAATCTTGTCGGTTGTGGTCGAAGCGGCTTCAACGCAAGAGTACGAGTCATTTGCAATATCCGACCCTTCGAAAATGTCGAGAGCCGACATCGTTTCGAACTTGTTGGTTTCGGGTGCATGGACTCACATCAAACAACGTCCCTATGGTACTTTGGCAAATCCAAACGCTACGCCTAAATCGATTTTTATTTCTATTTTCGATTCGGCTCCACTGGGGGTTGACTACCATTATGTATTGGCTAACGAAGCCGATATGTTTCAAAAAGGAATTGACGTTTTAAAGCAACTAACCACAGGGAAAGTGCATGTCGGTTTTGATGCCAGCAAAACTTTGCCCGATGGCCTTAAGAATTTAAAAAATGTCGAAATTACAGCTTATTCGGGCAAACATCCGGCTGGACTTGTAGGCACACATATCAATCAACTCGATCCAATTAACAAAGGCGATGTGGTTTGGCAAGTTCAACCACAAGATGTTTTGGTTATTGGACGTTTGTTTGCTAAGGGACACTACGATGTAAGTAAAACCGTTGCTTTAGTAGGTTCAGAAGTAGAGCGGCCTCAGTATTACAAAACCAAACAAGGTGCGTTGTTAAGTTCAGTGGTTGGCGGTAAGATTAAAGGCCAAAATGTACGTTATATTTCAGGTAACGTACTCACAGGAACTATGCTAGAACTGAATGCTTATTTATCGGCTTATCACGAAATGATCAGTGTAATTCCCGAAGGAAACCACTATCAGTTTTTTGGTTGGATTACGCCTAATTTTCATAAGTTTTCGATGTCAAAAACATACTTCTCATGGTTGATGCCCAATAAGTCGTACACTTTAGATACCAACATCAATGGCGGACATCGAGCCTATGTGGTTACTGGACAATACGAAAAAGTGGTTCCTTTAGATATTTATCCTGTCGAGCTTATTAAAGCTTGTATCACCAACGATATCGATCGTATGGAGCAATTGGGAATTTACGAAGTGCTCGAAGAAGATTTTGCACTTTGTGATTTTGTGTGCACTTCGAAACAAGAAACACAAGCCATTTTGCGTCAAGGACTCGATTTAATGATTAAGGAGGTAGGCTAAGATGAAAGTAATTAGAAATATATTAGACGGCATGAAACCGCATGTACAAAAAGGCGGAAAATTTCATAAATTTCATGCCATGTACGATGCTGCCGAAACGCTGTTTTTCGTACCCAACAAAGTAACCTACAAAGGGGCTCACATTCGCGACGCGGTCGATTTAAAGCGGAACATGTTTATGGTGGTGATTGCCTTAGTTCCTGCATTGCTCTTTGGTATGTGGAATACAGGTTATCAATACCATCTTTCTATTGGTCAATCGGCCAGTTTGTTCGATAATTTCCTTCACGGATTTTTAGCCGTACTACCCATTATTATTGTCTCTTATGTGGTCGGTTTGGGAATCGAAATTATCTTTGCTCAAATGCGAGGACACGAAGTTAACGAAGGCTACTTTGTTACCGGGGTGTTGATCCCATTGATTATACCAGTCGACACGCCGCTTTGGATGGTGGCTTTAGCCGTAATTTTTGCTGTAATAATTGGCAAAGAAGTATTTGGCGGTACAGGAATGAACATATTTAATCCGGCCTTGGTCGCTAGAGCATTCTTGTTTTTTGCCTATCCTTCGCAAATGTCGGGCGATAAAATTTGGATCGATGGCTTAACACAAGGTCAAGGCATTGTCGATGGTTTTTCGGGAGCAACCCCTCTTGCTAAATTAGCGGCAGGTGAGCCCGGTTCTGTGTTGAGTGCATACGATATGTTTATGGGTTGGATTCCTGGTTCTATTGGCGAGACATCTACTTTAGCAATTTTAATTGGTGCACTATTTTTATTATTCACTGGTGTGGCTTCGTGGCGTGTAATGTTATCGGTTTTTGTAGGAGGTGCCGCTATGGGCTTATTGATGAATGCTTTTGCCGTTAATACATACATGGAAATTCCATTTTATTACCACTTTCTGATGGGCGGTTTTGCATTCGGTGCGGTATTTATGGCCACCGATCCTGTAACAGCTTCGCAAACAGCTACCGGTAAAATTATTTACGGTTTTTTAATCGGTGTAATGGCAGTACTCATCAGGGTGCTCAATCCGGCTTATCCCGAAGGTATGATGTTAGCCATTTTGCTACTTAACACCTTTGCACCGCTTATCGATTACTACGTAATAGGAGCCAATGTCTCTAAACGACTTAAACGTGTAAAAGCTTAATCCGCAGAAACCATGAAACATAATAATACTTATATTTTCTTGTACGCTTCGGTGATGGTGGTTTTGGTGGCTGCTTTACTTTCGGTGGCATCCGAAAGCTTGAAAGAAACCCAGCAAAACAACGTTAAAATCGAAAAGATACAAAATATTTTGTCCTCTGTCAATATTGAGAGTACAAAAGAGAACGCACAAGAATTGTTCGATAAATATATTCCTGCACAAAATCGAATTGTGGTTGGAGTCGACGGACAAGTTAAAAACGGCATCGAAGCCTTTGGTATCGACATTAAAAAGGAGCAAGCCAAATCGGCTGATAGCAGAAATTTACCGGTTTACATTTGTCAATTGGAAAATGGCGATAAGAAAGTGATATTACCACTTCTAGGTAAAGGACTATGGGGCCCAATTTGGGGTTATATGTCGTTAAATACCGATAACAGTACCGTTTATGGGGTAACCTTCGATCACAAAGGCGAAACCCCGGGTTTGGGTGCCGACATCAACAAAGATTGGTTTATGGAACCGTTCAAAGGTAAAACCATTTTCGAAGGCGATAATTTTGTCTCAATTACGGTCCATAAAGGGGGCAAAGGCTCTGCAGAACGTGCAGGCGACTTGAATCATGGCGTCGATGCCATTTCGGGTGGAACCATTACAAGCAAAGGATTAGAGGCCATGCTTAAATCGTCGATTAGCGACTACGTTAACTATTTAAAAACTAATAAACAATAGTGAGCCATGAGTGAAATGTTTTCAAAGAAAAATTTAAAACTGTTAACCAACCCATTGGGCGACGACAATCCAATTACCGTTCAGGTTTTAGGTGTTTGTTCTGCCTTGGCCGTTACAGTGAAACTAGAGCCGGCTATTGTAATGGGACTTTCGGTAACCATTGTTACAGCTTTTGCCAATGTCATTATTTCTGCTTTGCGAAATACCATTCCTTCTCGTATCAGAATTATTGTACAATTGGTGGTTATTGCGGCCTTGGTAATTTTGGTCGACCAAATATTAAAAGCCTATGCATACGATGTAAGCAAGCAACTTTCGGTGTTTGTGGGTCTGATCATTACCAACTGTATTTTAATGGGTCGTCTCGAAGCATTTGCTTTGGGTAATAAGCCTTGGCCATCGTTTCTCGACGGTATTGGCAATGGTGCAGGCTATGGAATGATTTTGATTATCATTGCAGCACTTCGCGAAATTACAGGGTCAGGAACATTGACTTTACCAGGATTAGGCGAGTTGCGCATTATTCCGCTTTCGTTCTACGACATGGGTTATGCCAACAATGGTTTAATGATTTTACCTCCGATGGCTTTAATTACCGTAGGATTGATTATTTGGTTCCAACGCTCACGCAGCAAACACTTGCAAGAGTCCAATTAATTTAAATACTGAAGATTATGCAAGAATTAATAAATATATTCATTAAGTCGATTTTTATCGACAACATGGTTTTCGCCTTCTTCCTAGGAATGTGTTCCTATTTGGCGGTATCGAAAACAGTTAAAACGTCTTTAGGTTTAGGTATTGCTGTCGTGTTTGTGTTAATCATCACCACGCCGGTTAACTACCTTCTTAACGAATACATTCTCGGCCCTGGCTCGATGGTTTGGATCAGCGATTCCTTTAAAGATGTCGATTTAAGCTTTTTAAGCTTTATCATGTTCATTGCCGTCATTGCTTCGATTGTTCAATTGGTCGAAATGATTGTAGAGAAATATGCTCCGGCACTTTATTCGTCATTGGGTATATTTTTACCTTTGATTGCGGTAAACTGTGCCATTTTAGGAGGTTCTTTGTTTATGCAAGAACGTGAATACGAGTCAATGGGGCAAGTGTTCGCTTTTTCGTTGGGTTCGGGTATTGGCTGGTTGTTGGCTATTGTGGCCGTTGCGGCCATAAGAGAGCGTATCAAATACTCTCAAATTCCTGCACCATTAAAAGGCTTGGGCATCACCTTTATCATTACAGGGATTATGGGCATCGCCTTTATGAGTTTTATGGGTATTAAATTATAAAAACGTAACATATGCTACTATTAGAAATATCAAGCTCTAACGTAACTTTCAGCATTGTGGTGTTTTTATTAATCACCCTTATGTTGGTAGGCATGCTCTTGTTTGCAAAGAGCAAATTAACATCGTCTGGATTGGTTAAAATTACCATCAACGACAAAGATGTAATCGAAGTTGAACAAGGTTCGACCTTATTGTCGACATTAGGTAATCAGAAAATCTTGTTACCATCGGCTTGTGGTGGCGGCGGTACTTGTGCCATGTGTCGTTTGCAAGTTCCCGAAGGTGGAGGCAGTATTTTGCCTACCGAAACCGGATACTTTACCCGTAAAGAACAACAAAACAACTGGCGTTTGGCTTGTCAAGTTAAGGTAAAAAATGACCTTAAAATTGAAATTCCTCACGAAATTATGGGCATCAAGAAATGGGAATGCACAGTGGTGTCGAACCACGGACAAGCTACTTATATTAAAGAATTTGTAGTTAAATTGCCCGAAGGTGAAACCCTCGACTTCCGTTCAGGGGGCTATATTCAAATTGATGTACCTAAGATTGATGTCAACTTCAAAGACATGGAAATTGAGGAAATCTACCGTCCCGATTGGGATAAATACAATTTGTGGGATTTAAAGATGAGCAATCCTGAGCCCACATATCGTGCATACTCAATGGCCAATCACCCAGCCGAAGGTAATATTGTAATGTTAAATATCCGTATTGCAACGCCACCTTGGGATAGGGCCAAAAATGGATGGATGAATGTTAATCCAGGTATTTGTTCTTCGTTTATATTCTCTCGTAAACCAGGCGATAAAGTGATGGTTTCTGGGCCTTACGGCGAATTCTTTATCAAAGATACCCAAAACGAAATGATGTTTATTGGCGGAGGAGCCGGCATGGCACCGATGCGTTCGCATATTTTCGATCAATTTCACACCCAACGTACTTCGCGTAAAGCTACCTTCTGGTACGGTGCCCGTTCGTTCAGAGAAGTGTTCTACGAAGACCATTTCCGTAAAATTGAAGACGAATTCCCGAACTTTAAATTTACCATTGGTCTGTCGGAGCCTTTGCCCGAAGACAATTGGACAGGTTCAACTGGGTTTATCCACCAAATTATTTTCGATAATTATCTTAAGGACCACGATGCTCCGGAAGATATCGAGTATTATTTGTGCGGCCCTCCAATGATGAATTCGGCTGTGGAAAATATGCTTATTAACTTGGGTGTTCCAAAGGAAAATATCATGTTCGACGACTTTGGTGCATAAGTCCAAAGCTGATCTATAATTAAACCCGAGGCCAAAAGCTTCGGGTTTTTTGTGTACTAACCTGCCAGTAGGCAGGGCAGACAGGAGCTTAATCTGGGTTTAACCCAAAAATAGCTCCAAATATTCGATATAAGGTATTCGACCTATTTATTTACTAACTTGCTATTTAACAATAATCTAGCTTAAATAAAATACGACATTAAATTATTCTAACTACTTTATTAGTTTTGACTATTGAATCTCGATTTGTTCTATTTTGATCCCGACTTTTTCGAGCAGTTCTAAACCGGTTTGTATGCGATAGCGTTCCGAAAATACAACCCTTTTTATGCCCGATTGTATAATTAATTTTGAACATTCCATACAAGGCGAAGTGGTGACATAAAGGGTGGCTCCTTCGCTACTGTTGCTCGACTTGGCTACTTTGGTTATGGCGTTGGCTTCGGCATGTAGCACGTAATCGTGCGTTTTACCTTGGGCGTCTTCGCAACAATTTTCTAAGCCCGAGGGTGTGCCATTGTATCCGTCGGAAATAATCATTTTATCTTTAACAATTAAAGCTCCAACTTTGCGACGTTCACAATAACTGTTTTCGGCCCAAATTCTGGCCATTGCTAAATATTTCTTATCTATTTCGTATTGTTTCTGATTCTGCATGTTGTTTGTCTTTTTGTTGGTCGTGCAAAGTTAATCATTATAATATCAATGTATTTTCTTTAAAGAAATATTTATCTTTAGCCCCAATAAACTCCAATAAAGGCTATTTATGAATATATTAGTTCGGTTCTGGTTTTTTGCCATTTTAATATTCTTGCACAGCAATGCTTCTTCGCAAAATGTTGAGGCCTATTGCCGAAAAGCTTATTTTTCCGAAGACTCTTCTGGTTATTATTTTAATCTGGCCAAGACACATATCAAAAACAAATCGGACCAAGCCAATTGGTATTTTACAAAGCAATTTAGAGCGACAACCCGAGGTGAAAACGATAGTGCACTGGGATATGCTCGTTTGGCCGAAAATCTTTATATCCAGCTAAATGATACCAATCGACTGTTGATTGTTTACAATAATATGGGTACTGTTTATAGGCGAATAGGCCAATATGAGCAAGCGATTAAAATGTTATTTTTGGGATTGAAACAAGCAGAAATAAAAAATGATGAGGCTTGGATAGGATATTTTACCACCAATATTGGATTAAACTATCACGACTTTTCGGACTATGCTAAAGGGGTTGAATATGGTAAAATGGGTTATCGAGCACAAGTAAAAGCCACCAAAAATGGCAACGCATTTCCAATAGCATTGGCACTCAATTGTATTGCGATTAATTTCGACGATTGGCAAAAAACGGATAGTGCGCTCTTTTATCATTTTAAGGTTTTCGACTATATCCAACGTTTAGATACTCTTCAAATTGGCTTTACGTACAATAATATTGGCAATTCGTTGCTAAAAAAGAAGCAATTTACATTAGCTAAAAACTGGATTGAACGGGCACTAAAGATAGCTCAATTGTGGGCCGAAAAAAACAAACAATCAATGGATCCGTACGAAACAGCTACCAATTATATGAATTTGGCTACCATCGAAAGCGAATGGTCACATTTTGAAAAAGCCGACCAACTGTACCACACCGCTTATCCATATGTCGAGGCATGTGGGAATATCGAGAAACTTCGTGAATATTATCTTGGACTGTATCTTTTGAATAAAAAAATGAAGCGTTTCGAAAAAGCTCTCGAATTCCAAGATCTGTATTATCAGATAAAAGACAGTATCTTCCAAACCGAAAGAACAGAAATAATATCAGAACTCGAAACAAAATATCAAACCAAAAAGAAAGAAAACGAGCTGATTCAAAGCAAAAACCAAGCTTTAAAGGTTGAGAATGAAAGAAAACACACTCAAATGTGGCTCATTTTTAGTATGTTATTTACCGTCTTTATTGCATCGATAGCCACTCTTATTTATCGTCAACAACGATTTAAAAACCGTCAACAAAAAGCAGATTTCGAACTACGCGAAGCGCTGCTGCAAAAAGAAGCTCACAATCGCTTACAAGAACAGCGTTTGTCAATTTCTCACGATTTACACGACAATCTGGGTGCACAACTCACTTTTATTTCGTCAGCAGTAAAGAATCTTCAATTCAAAGCCAGCAAAGAAGATTCTACCATGGGCGAATCACTCGACAAAATACAGCGTATTGCATCGAAAACGGTAGTAGAATTGCGTGATACACTTTGGGCGGTACATTCGCAACATTTAACCTTAGAAGACTTTCGGGCACGATTGTTAAACACCATAGAGCAGGCTCAGATTTCGCATCCCGAAGTTTCCGTTCAATTCGAATCGAACTTAAATTCCTTCCAGACCAGCATAAGCTCTTGGTTCGGAATTCATTTGCTGCGTACCATACAAGAATTTGTGAATAATTCGCTTAAATATAGTCAGGCCAATCTTATTTCGATAGCGCTTTATTATTATGCCCCCAACATTGAATTGAAACTTTCCGATAATGGAATTGGGTTCGAAATGGATCGCATTAAAAAAGGGAATGGTTTAAATAATATGGCCTCTCGTATAGCTAAAATTGGCGGAAAATATCAACTCAATAGTCAACCCAATCAAGGGACTAGCCTATTGGTTAAAGTTCCCATTTCGTAACTAATTGCACATCCATGTATAAAATTGCTATTGCCGAAGACGTTCCTTATATATTAGAAAATCTACTCGAAAAGTTATCATTTTTCGACAATTTCGATTGCATTGTCACGGCTTCGAATGGACAAGAATTGCTCGAAAAGCTTAAACTTTCGGAACCAGTTGATTTAGTTTTAATGGACATCGAAATGCCCCTGATGAATGGAATTGAAACCACTAAAAATGTTAAACAACTTTATCCATCGGTTCGAATCCTTATGAATACCGTTTTCGATAACGACGAAAGTATTTTCGAATCGATAAAAGCTGGAGCAGATGGTTATTTGCTAAAAGATATTGCCCCCGACGAGTTACATCGTAGCATTGTCGATACCCTTAATGGTGGTGCTGTTATGACACCATCGATTGCGTTAAAAACTTTAAAATTACTTCGGACACTCGATAGTCCGAAAACCAACGAAAACCATGAAAATTTCAACTTGAGCACTCGCGAAATTGAGGTGATTCAAGAGCTAAGTACAGGGCAAAAATATTTTGTCATTGCAGACCATCTCAACATTTCGGAAGGTACAGTTCGTAAACACATCGAAAATATTTACGCCAAATTGCACGTATGCAACAAGGTAGAAGCCATTGCCAAAGCTCAAAAAAATAAGCTAATCTAAAGTGAAAAATTAATCAGTGACAATTAGATTCCCGTATAATTCTGAGGACTGATTCGACGAAGTTCGGCTTTAACGCTTTCCGAAACGTTCAATGTTTCGATAAATCGCTGAATGCTGTCTTTGTTGATGCCTTCGTTGGTTCGGGTCAGCTCTTTTAAAGCTTCGTACGGATTAGGGTACGATTCGCGTCGTAAAATGGTCTGTATGGCTTCGGCCACCACGGCCCAATTGTCTTCCAAATCTTTTTCGAGGGCTTCGCGATTTAACAAAAGTTTATCGAGGCCTTTAAGAAGCGATTCTAAAGCAATAACAGAATGTGCCAAAGGAACCCCAATATTGCGTAATACTGTGCTGTCGGTCAAATCGCGTTGCAATCTCGAAATGGGCAATTTACCCGATAAATGTTCGAAGAGCGCATTGGCTAAACCTAAATTACCTTCGGCATTTTCGAAGTCGATGGGGTTGACCTTGTGTGGCATAGCTGAGCTACCTACTTCGCCTTTTTTAATTTTCTGTTTAAAATATCCTGACGAAATATACATCCAAATATCACGCGAAAGGTCGGTTAATATGGTGTTAATGCGTTTTAAATTATCGAAAAGTGCTGCTAAATGATCGTAATGTTCAATTTGAGTGGTGGTTTGCGAACGCTGAAGGCCTAATACGTTGTTAACAAAAGCGTTGCTAAATTCGACCCAATTTTGGTCTGGATACGCCACGTGATGTGCGTTTAAATTGCCGGTGGCACCCCCAAACTTAGCAGCATAAGGCACCAACATCAAAAGTTTGATTTGTTCGCTTAAACGTTCGCTGTAAACTTGAAATTCTTTACCCAAACGGGTAGGAGAGGCCGGTTGTCCATGTGTTTTGGCTAGCATTGGAATGTCTTTCCAATCGTCGACATTCTGATTGATTTTGTGAAGCAATCTTTCGATTAGTGGGAAATACACCGCCTCTAAGCCCTCTTTAAGCGACAGTGGAGTGGCCGTATTGTTGATATCTTGTGAGGTCAAACCAAAGTGGATAAATTCTTTAAAATCTGACAAACGCAATTCGTCAAACTGTTCTTTGATAAAGTATTCTACCGCTTTTACATCGTGATTGGTCGTTTGTTCAATTTCTTTAATGCGTTGAGCATCGTTCAATCCGAAGTCTAAATATATTTTACGCAAGGCCGCAAAGGTCGATTTAGGAACCCCTTTTAATTGTGGAAGTTTGTATTCGCATAAAGCGATAAAATATTCAATTTCTACTTGTACGCGGTATTTGATTAATCCAAATTCCGAGAAAAAAGGTGCCAACGATTCGGTTTTGCCTCGATATCGACCATCGACGGGCGAAACAGCAGTTAAATTATTAAGTTTTGTGCCAGACATTGTTATGTTGATTTGTTAATTCGTTTATTTGTTGATTCGTTAGAGTCCTGTATGCCTTTGGAAGATAAATCCATCTTTGTAAGATCATCCGCAGTAGTAAGGTAGACTAAAAGTTGTTATTAATGAACCTTAATTTCTTAATGGTTTAGAATTGTAGATTTGTTAATGATTATATTCATAATCCAAAATTCAGAATTCATAATTTTCATACTACTTTAATTCAAGCTATTCATTTAAATAAAACCCGGTGTCTTCTATTCGAATATGTTTTT
>DYOK01000195.1 GCA_020720565.1 Acetofilamentum sp. | reverse complement strand
TATAATAAAAAACTTACCCCTTAAAAATTAAGGTTTAGTTGAAAACCAGCATGAGTAGTAGAATATTGTGGCGAATAAATCAAATTGGGTTCGATTCGCAAACTTAAGTTATCAGAAATGTCGTAATCGTACAAATAACCATCTACGGCAGCATCCACTACATTTAGAATGTACAGAACACCTAAACCAATGAAACTCATATCTCGATATCGTCTGTATTGGTTCTTGATGGACTGTAGTTGTTCTAAAGTGTAATTTTCGTATCCAGGCATTTCTGTTTTATCAATATACAAGTAGTTATAAGCGTCCCTAAAATTAGTGTATTTTTCGTGATTGAACAAGCCCGAATACAATAAGGCACCACCGCCAATATATATTATTGGGACTTTCCAGTACTTTTTGTTATAAACTTGCCCCGTGCCCGGCACTACCGCAGACATAAGCATGGCCAATTTAGGCGAATGCTTTTTTGTAGAGTCGAGGCTTGAATTAACCGCTAAAGTATCGGTAGTTTGACCTATTCCGAACAAACTGTTCAGAACGAAAAAAAGTGATATGATATATTTTAATCGTCGATGCACTAGGCTTTTTCTAATTGGTCGAGAATAGATACTATTTTTTCTAATTCGTCGTTCGACGAGAAAGAGATTACAATTTTACCATCACCTTGTGGGTTCACTTTTAGGTCGACTTTCGAAGTAAAAAAATCGGACAGTTGATTTTTAAGTGCCACATATTCATCTGGTGTTTTATGGACGGTTCTGGGCTTTGCTTCGTGAACCAATCCTTCTCTATACTGACGAACCACCTCTTCAGTTTTACGAACCGAAAAGTCGTATTCCAAAACTTGATCGAAAATCATCAATTGAGTGGCTTCGTCTTCGAGTCCCATAAGTGCTTTGGCATGGCCCATTGAGAGTTTTTTCTCTCTTATACCAAGCTGAATTGCTGGTGATAATTTTAATAATCGAAGGTAATTGGTAACGGTAGCCCTTTTTTTACCCACTCTATCGCCCAAATTTTCTTGGGTTAATTTGCACTCATCAATCAATTGTTGGAAACTGATGGCTACTTCAATCGGATCCAAATCTTCTCTTTGGATATTTTCGATAATCGCCATTTCGAGCATGCCTTGGTTGTTGGCTTCTCTCACATAAGCAGGGATGGTTATTAGCCCTGCCATTTTCGAAGCGCGCCAACGGCGTTCGCCCGAAATAAGTTCAAAACCATCGCCAGTAGCCAGTGCCCGAACTGTAATAGGCTGAATGACACCTATTTGTTTAATCGACTCGGCTAGCTCTTCGAGTGCTTCTTGATTAAAAACGGTACGTGGTTGATAAGGATTGGGAACAATTCGGCTCAATTCAATTTCGTCTACGCCTTTTAATGCCTCTTTTGTGGGTTTAGCCTCTTCGATAAGAGCACCTAATCCCCTTCCTAATCCAGTTTGTTTTTTTGACATTGAGTTCAAATCTATACTATATAATAATGTATCGAGGTCTTCGACCTTTTTATTTATGTTTAACTAACAGTTTATTTGGTACATACGTTTACAAGCAACATGGCTTTATTCGTAGGATTTACAATTATTCAAAAACTTTTTCAGCTTCGCTAACGGCGGTCAAATTGTTACGTTGTAAAATCTCACGTGCTAAGTTTAAGTAATTTTCAGCCCCTTTCGAAGCAGCATCGTACATAATTACGGGTTTACCATAACTCGAAGCTTCGCTCAATTTTACATTTCGTTGTATGATGGTGTCAAAAACCATGTTGTCGAAATGTTTTCGGACTTCTTCTACAACTTGATTCGAAAGATTAAGTCTGGTATCGTACATTGTGAGCAAAAAACCTTCGATATCTAAATTGTTGTTTGGGTGAGATTGAACAATTCTAATGGTATTCAATAGTTTACCCAAGCCCTCGAGTGCAAAATACTCGGTTTGCACGGCAATCATAACCGAATCGGAAGCCGTTAATGCGTTGATTACCAATAAGCCTAACGAAGGTGAGCAGTCGATTAAAATAAAATCGTACTGGTCTTTAACTTTTTCGAGCGATAGTTTGAGTCTACTTTCCCGATTAGGCATATTGAGCATTTCAATTTCGGCACCAACCAAGTCGATATGCGATGGAATTAAATCTAAGCCAGCTACCTCGGTTTTGAGAATCACTTCGCTAGGGTGGATGTCGTCGATAAAGCAATCGTAAATGGTTGTTTTAATCGTATTTAAGTCAAATCCTAAACCCGAAGTTGCATTAGCTTGTGGGTCGCCATCGACTAAAAGTACCTTTTTGTCGAGCACTGCCAAACTTGCTGCTAAATTGATCGCCGTGGTGGTTTTCCCAACTCCGCCTTTTTGATTTGCTATTGAAATAATCTTAGCCATATTATGGATGTTTTTTTTGAAAGTTCACAAAGTTACAATTTTATCGCTTTATTGAAGTGAATCCAAAAGTGTTCATTTTTAACAATTATAGAAGTTATTAACAATGCTTTTGTTAAGTGTCTAAATATTAAATACATATGAATAATAATTTTGTTAATGGTGCTTGATATTACTATCATAATAATTGTTAAAACTCAGAAATACAATGTGTTGAATATTGTTGATAAGTCTTTTTTATCGGTGTAGTTTTATGATACTATCGGGGTTTAAAATCACATTTGTAGTTAAGTTGCTAATAATCAGAATGATATTGCGTTTCTGATTTGCTGATAACTTAATGTGTTTTTTTTTAATAAGTTTGTACACCAGAATAAAAAAAAATACTAATTTTGCAGCTCGTTTAGTTTGAATGTAAATAATAAAAGTATAGAACGATGAACTTATTAGATATTGTCGAAAAAGAATTAGCTGTTACCAATAACTTCCCAAATTTCAAAAGTGGCGACACTGTAACTGTGCACTACAAAATTAAAGAAGGTAACAAAGAGCGTATTCAAAAATTTAAAGGTGTTGTACTTCAAAGAAGAAGTTCGGGCATTAACGAAACATTTACCGTTCGAAAAATAACAGGTTCTTTTGCTGTTGAGCGTATTTTCCCAATTAGCTCACCTTTTATCGATCAAATCGAATTGAACCGCACAGGTGCTGTTCGTCGAGCTAGAATTTTCTACATGAGAGGATTAACTGGTAAAAAAGCACGTATCAAAGAAAAGAGAATTTCTTAATCTTTGTTTACGACAGAATATACTAAGCCACCACAGTTTGGTGGCTTTCTTTTTAGGTAGACAAATCCCTTGAAAATGGTTTCTTAAAAGCTATTGTGGGGTAGTAAATATCATAAAAAATTAAAAATCAAATATTTAGACTTGTTGAAAAAAATGTTGAAATATTTGTAAACGAGTGATAATGATTGGATATAAAATTGTATCTTTGCCACTCGTTTTTAAGAATTGAATTATAGATTAAAAAAATATTAGACCATGAAACGCACATTTCAACCATCGAAAAGAAAAAGAAGAAACAAACACGGCTTCAGAGCCAGAATGGAAAGCGTTACCGGTAGAAAAGTTCTTGCTTCTCGCCGCGCAAAAGGCAGAAAAAAATTAACTGTTTCTGACGAGAAAAGACATAAATTCTAGACTATAAGCTTAAGCTTTTAAAGAATATTAAAAGGCGGAACATAACTTGTTCTGCTTTTTTTTTGTGTTTACAAATGGCTTTGAATTTGTTTTTAGTTGTGTGTCTTGCTCGGAAACTGCATTGCCATCGTGATTTGACGAATGAAATGATTATATTTGTGTTTAAATTTCTTGATTAAATGAGCAATACTTCGTTAAACTTTTCAAAAATTCGTTTTACGAAGATACAAGCATCTGATAATCAGCCAAAATCAAAATTAAATATATGACAAGTGAGAGGTACTTAGAAATTAGAGAAATAGCAAAGCATTTGGCTGATAAAATATTTAAATGGGGACAGGGTAAATTTGACTATTTGTCTAATGCAAGCAGATTTGGATTGGTTACAAATCGGACTATAGTGTTTGATGACGATTCTGATACAGATAATATGCAGGATTATATGATGTATAATTCAAAATATAAGGGTACACGGATTTTAGATTTGTTTTATGATTCAGAAGTTGAGTTAGATGACATAGAAGAATTGATACTTGAAGGGATGGTTAATTCTGAAATGTCAATATTTCAGATTGTTGATATTGATTCCGAAAGTCAAAGGTGGCGAATTTATATAAAAGACGTTCTAAAATCAGACACATATGAAGTAATAAACTTTGGATTCTCACAAACTGGGATAGTGGGTATGGTAATTTGTGCGCGGTTGATTGAATTAGAGAATGGTCTGTATATGACATCTGGAGCAACATTCGCATTTGATTCATTTGCAAAAGAAAGGCTTTTGGCTGATTATTCATTTGAGAAATTTAAACGTAGAAGAAACCTTAATTCCGATGATTTATTCTTGTTTTGTAATAAAAAGAGTAAAATGTACGGTAAGACAGTAAAATATTTAGATTATAGTGAAAATTAACTGGTACAACAAATGGTATAGTGCATGCGGGTTTCAGAGGTTTTCGGGCGTTTGTAGCTCGTAAAAAAGATTGGTGTAAACTGATAGGAAATCGCCTCGTAATCTCACACGACACCATGCCATCAACCGTTAAAAAGCATTAGCGAACTATTAAATGAGAATAACTGATAAAAAATATCTAGATACTTATATTCAGATCATTGGACATGAAATTCCAAGACTAATTCAGAATTTTGATTTTTCCGAAAACAGAAGAAATTTTG
>DYOK01000194.1:1303-4788 GCA_020720565.1 Acetofilamentum sp. | reverse complement strand
ATGATACCATTTTCTCCGCCCCGAATGGACCAAAAGATTATTGACGAAGTGATTGATACGCTTCAATCTGGCTGGATTACAACCGGCCCCAAAACTAAAAAATTTGAACAACGAATTACAGCGTTTTGCAATTGCAAAAAAACTCTAGCTGTAAATTCGGCCACTTCTGGTTTAGAGATTGTTTTAAGATGGTTTGGTGTTGGCCCTGGCGACGAAGTTATCCTACCCGCATATACTTATTCTGCAACAGCTAACGTAGTTTGGCATTGTGGAGCTAAACCCGTTTTTGTCGACGTAAATGCAGATGATTTTAATATCGATGTAGACAAAATTAAAAAAGCCATTACATCGAAAACGAAAGTGATTATGCCTGTCGATTTTGCAGGCTACCCATGCGACTATACCGAAATAAACCAATTGGTTCGTCAAAGCGATATTGTAAATCTATTCGTCGGTAATACCGATGTTCAAAAAACTTTGGGTCGAATATTGGTGCTTTCCGATGCAGCCCATTCGTTTGGAGCTCAATGCAATCAGAAAATGACAGGTACTTTAACCGATGTTTCGGTATTTTCGTTTCACGCCGTTAAAAATCTAACCACAGCCGAAGGAGGCGCTATTGCTTTTAATCTGCCAACACCTTTCGATCACGACGAAATATATGCCTACCTTAATACATTAATTTTACATGGGCAAAATAAAGACGCATTGGCAAAAACACAAAAAGGGAACTGGGAATACGACATAATCGAAGCCGGTTACAAAGCCAATATGACCGATATTTTAGCCTCGATTGGATTGGTTGAATTAGAGCGATACAGCGAAGACACCCTTGTAAAACGAAAAGAAATATTTGATTTTTATCGCGATACTTTTGCACGATATCCATGGGCCGAGTTGCCCGAATACGATCAAAAAGGGAAAATCAGTTCGTACCATATTTTCGCTTTACGTATCAAAAACATCACGCTAGAACAACGCAACTTAATCATCTCAAAAATTTTCGATAAAGAGGTTTCGGTGAATGTGCATTTTAAACCCGTCCCTATGATGAGTTTCTATCGCAGTCAAGGATACGATATCAACAATTATCCGGTTGCCAAAGACCTATTCGAAAGAGAAATCTCGCTGCCTGTATTTTACGATTTAAGTGCTGCACAAATGCAAATGGTGACCAATGCTGTAATCGAATCGGTTAACGAAGTGCTATAACATGATTAAGCGAATTTTTGATATTGTATTTTCATTGCTCGGGCTAGTTGTATTAAGCCCATTCTTTGTCGTTTTAACCATTCTAATCAAAGCCGAAAGCAAAGGCAATATATTCTATTTACAAACAAGAGTTGGGAAAAATAACAAAGACTTTAAAATTTTCAAATTCCGTTCAATGTACCAAGACGCCGACAAAAATGGATTATTAACCATCGGCGAAAAAGACTCACGAGTTACGCGTGTTGGATATTACATTCGAAAATACAAATTAGACGAATTTGCTCAATTAATCAACGTTCTTAAAGGTGAAATGAGTATTGTTGGACCAAGACCTGAAGTTCGAAAATACGTGGAAATGTATAATGCCGATCAAAAAAGAATTTTGTTGGTTAAACCTGGAATTACCGATTACGCCTCAATTGAATTTAGTAACGAAAACGAGATATTGGAGCAGAGCCAAAATCCCGAAAAAAAATATATCGAAGAAATAATGCCTTACAAATTAAATTTAGGCATGAAGTACATCAATCATAACAACACATTAATCGATTTCAAAATTATTTTTTTGACTTTAAAAAAGATTTTTCTGTGAACTCACAAAATACAATTTGGTCGAAAACCTTAACTACTCTTAATAAATGAATAAAGTCATTTGGCTATGAAAGAAAAAATCTGGATGTCGTCACCACATTTGGGCGGTAATGAGCTCAAATACATACACTCGGCTTTCGAAGGCAATTGGATAGCACCTCTTGGCCCCAATGTCGATGGTTTTGAAAACGATTTAAAAACATATTTAGGTGCAAAAGAAGTAGCCGCATTAAGTGCGGGTACCGCTGCAATTCACTTAAGTTTGGTTCTTCTTGGCGTCCAAGCTGGCGATGAGGTGTTGGCTTCTTCTTTTACATTTTCGGCAACTGTTAATCCGATAACATACATAGGTGCAAAACCGGTACTTATCGATAGCGAAAAGGATACTTGGAACATGTCGCCCGAACTGCTCGAAACAGCTATCAAAGACCGATTGTCTAATGGAATTAAACCTAAAGCCATCATTGTGGTGCATTTGTATGGAATGCCTGCAAAGATTGACCAAATAGCCTCGATAGCAAATAGATACGACATTCCACTCATCGAAGATGCCGCAGAAGCATTAGGCAGCCGATATAAAGGTAAGGCATTAGGTACCTTCGGCAAATTGGGCATACTTTCATTTAACGGAAACAAAATAATCACCACATCAGGAGGTGGTGCATTGGTTTCCGAAGATGCCGAATTGATTTCAAAGGCTCGTTTCCTTTCGACTCAAGCCAGAGACACTGCACCGCATTACCAGCATTCTCACATAGGGTTTAACTACCGGATGAGTAACATAGTAGCGGGAATTGGTCGTGGACAAATGGAAGTTTTAGACCTACGTGTAGCACAAAGAAGAGCCAATCATCAGTTTTACGAAGGTTTTTTCAAACAAATTGAAAGCGTTGAGTTGTTTAGCGAGCCCTCTACTGATTATTTCTCAAACTATTGGCTTACGACCATTATCATCAATCCGGAAAAAGCGGGTACCAACCGAGAAACATTACGTTTGGCATTCGAACAAGAAAACATAGAAACTCGCCCACTTTGGAAACCCATGCATATGCAACCTATTTTCCACCACTGTTTGAGCTATACCGATGGTACTGCTGAACACTTATTCGAAAATGGTCTTTGTTTGCCTTCGAGTTCGAATTTAACCGATGAATCAAAAGCAAGAATATTGAAGGTTTTAAATCAGGTTTTTACCAAACATTAAGGTCTTCGACCTATTTATTATTTTTGTAACTAGCCATATATCAACCTTATAGTTGATAAAATACGACATTAAATTATACATAATACTTAATGAATTGATAATAATACAAAAAATTGTTCCTAAGCTAAGCCTGTTTTTCTTAATTGCTATAGGCTTTTTAATTCCTTTAGATACCAAACTAATTTCATGGGCTATCGGGTTTTTTGCAATATTTCAATTAATCGATGGTGCTGTAAACAAAACATTCTACTTAAACCATAAAACAATCACATTTACAGGCTTAGCATTTTTTGCCATACATTTGATTTCTGTTTTATACAGCACCAACATGGAGCGAGCGTGGTTCGATATCGAAGTAAAACTGTCCTTGCTCATCTTCCCAATTTTATTTTTATTTAAAAATGAATACCTCATAAAAAATAAAAATTATGTGATGCTGGCTTTTGTTATTGGGACCTTGATCGCTTCGTTATTAATG
>DYOK01000194.1:0-1203 GCA_020720565.1 Acetofilamentum sp. | reverse complement strand
AACGTTCACAACCAATATTTGGAAACACTCCTCGGACAAGGGCTGGTAGGTTTTAGTTTGCTTTTATTGTTTTTGTACTTTGGATTTAAAACGGCCATCAAGAGTAAAGAGTGGTTAATTACCTCGTTTTTAATAACTATTGCTTTGGGTATGCTCCCCGAGTCCATGCTTAATATACAAGCGGGAACCACATTTATCGGCTTTTTCTATTACTTTTTTTTAACATTCAGTAAAGATGGATTGTCGTTAAATCCTTACGAGAAAGAACAATAATTCAACTGTGATAGATATGGAAAATAATTGATAAAAAAATAACAATTAGGTCAAGGCGTTTTTTAAGCTCCATTACAACATAAAATTGTAAATTTGCAATATAAAGTTGACTCAACTCAATAGCTTGAATCGATAACTGAAAGACAGATAAACATTGGTTCAACTTAAAATTTGAATTAATAATTATACAGATAACAATATAAAACAGGGCGAAAACCTTAAAACTTTTGATATGAAATTTGGCGTACTAATTTTCCCAGGCTCAAACTGCGACCACGACATGATGTATGTTCTTCGTGATAAACTTGGTCACGAAGTGGTGGAGTTATGGCATAAAGATACCGATCTAAAAGGTGTTGAAGCCATAGCCATTCCAGGCGGTTTTTCGTATGGAGATTACTTACGCTCGGGTGCGTTGGCGCGTTTTAGCCCAATAATGGAAAAAGTTGTTGAGTTTGCCAATTACGGCGGCTTAGTGTTTGGCGTTTGTAATGGTTTTCAGATTCTTTGCGAAAGTGGATTATTACCGGGCACATTGCTTCACAACGATAATCAACAGTTTATCTGTAAAAACGTTCACATAAAACCTGAGTCGACCCACACGCCAATGACCGCTTTTTTGGACCAGGACAAAGCTTATAAAATCCCCATTGCTCATGGCGAAGGCCGATATTTTGCCGACGATGCATCGCTAAAAGAAATGAGATTGAATCAACAGATTTTATTCCGTTACTGTAACGAATCCGGTGAAATTAGCGAACACACTAACCCAAATGGATCCATCGAAAATATTGCAGGGGTATGCAACAAAACTAAAAACGTTTTCGGCATGATGCCTCACCCCGAACGCGCTGCCGATAGTGAATTGGGCAATACCGACGGTAAAGCCATACTCGAATCGCTTATTAAATCGTTCATCCTGAATAAGTA
>DYOK01000193.1 GCA_020720565.1 Acetofilamentum sp. | reverse complement strand
ATTAGACCGTTTCGAAACGCCACGTTTAGGCTTTGTAACGGAATATGATGTGCAGAATTGATGCAGATATTTTGTTCTTTTTCAAGACACAAATTGTAGCTAATAGCTTGCGACTCTTAGCAAAATTTGTAACGCAGAAAAAGGGCAAAAGAGCAAGTCAAAATGTATAGGTTATTTCGTTACAATTCCTTAATTACACTCTTTCACTAAATACTCGTCGGCTTTGTAATAGCCAAACGACGATGCTTTTTTGAAAAAACGACACGCTTGTTCTTTTTTATTCTGATAGAAACTGGCCAAAGCTTTAAAATACCAAAACTCACCGTTGGAATGGTTTAAATCGACGCAAGTACCAAAATCGAGCTCGGCTAATAGATTCTGTTCGAGTTCAAGGTAAGTTTTCCCACGGTCAAAAATTAAGTCCACTCGACGAGGGAATAAAGCAATGGCATTTTGTTGATACACTAATGCTTTTTCGAATTGATTGGAATCGAAACAAACAAGCCCCCCTAATCTGTATGCTTCGACTTGTTTAGGATTCACCCACACTACCTTATCGACTGATTTTAGTGCATTATCGAATTGCCCCAAGCGATAGAAACATTCTGCTTTAATAAGCTCAGACTCAATTTGAAAAGGATCTATTTTCTGATAATTTTCAATCTGAAGTAGCGCTTTTTTAAACTTGAAAGTACTTATAAATAATTTTGACAAAGCCATCAGGTATTCCGAGTTTAATGGAGCAATCTGAATCGATTTTTCTAAATCGCGTATTGCATATGAATAATCTCTGTTCAACTCAACCACATATTGTGCCCTCAAAAACATAGCTTTATGATTTTTCTTATCATTTTGAAGTACTTCATCTAAAATGTCTAGAGCTTGAGGAATTTTGCTTTTGGTAAAAAAATATTGTGCTTGCTCTATGTTTTTCTCAACAATGGAATACGGCGTTTTTTCAAGTACAAGTTTCCATTCTGTAGTTTGTCTAAATTCGTCCAAAGCCACATCGGTTGCTAAATCGACCGAGCTGACTTTAAAAAAAGAGTTTAGATGTTGATTTAAATAATAAGCAGCGGAGTCCCATTTCTGGTTTAATGCATATAATTGCATCAATCGATAAGATGCATAAGCATCTTTAAATTCGTTCGACTTTTCAAACCAAAGTTTTGCACCGGCATCATTTTTCTGCAATTGAAAAACAGTGCCCAATAAAAATGTGGATTGATATTGGTGTTTTTCGATTTTATTCAAAACGATTAATGCTGAATCTAGCTGATTATCATTAAGATAATACCTTGCCTTTAAGGTCAAAAGCGTATCGTTTTGTGCGAGAGAACAAAACGAAGCCCACAAAAACAATATAAAAAAGATTTTACTCATGCAGCGCAGCACCTGGGTCGGCCAATTGAATGAATCCACTTAATGCACGGACTTCGATTCCGCTTAAGCGGTATTCATATACATCACAAACATAATAATAAACCCCAGGACTCAGCATTTTATTATTTTCCATGTATCGACCATCCCAACGGATATCGGGGTTGTTGGTCTGAAAAACCAGATTACCCCATCGGTTGTAAATTTTCATATCGACCTTTTCGACAAAGCGATAAGGGCTTGGTATAACCAAATCGTTTTGCCCATCGCCATTGGGTGTAAACACATTAGGAAGCTGATAGTAAGTGCAATAATCGACACAAGTTTTGGTTAACAATTTCGACTCATTACCAAAAGAATCGACAGCACTTACCCAATAACACCCAGCAATTGAAGTGTTGGGGAAATGTTCGTATATTGAGTCTGAGGCACTAGATGAAGTCCATATGGGGCTTAATGTTCCCTCTAATGTGCTCGAGTAATACACTTTATATCGAAAAATGTCTTGCTTGCACGAATCGGCCACCTGCCACTTAATGGAATTGTAATAACTATCACAGTTCGACTGAACTGTAATTTGTGGTGCACAAGGTGCAATGCTGTCTAAAGGAATAATCTCAATTTGTTGCGATAAATTGCTTAATCGATAGGGCAAAACCGAATTGGCATAATATCCCAAACTTTTATAATAATATCGATAGGTTTGACCTACCAAAACCGTAGAATCGACAAATGTTCCGTTAAGCGTATACCCTATCGAATCGAAATGTGAAGCAAAGTTGCTTTCCCTATATACCAACATGGTATCGTTGACCCAAGGTGTATTTTTTTGAACTGATAAATGAACTTTTCTATCGCCAGTATAGGCCGATAAAAAATGAGACGAGGCTAATTGAGGATTTCCTAAACGTTCTCTTTTAGTGGGGCTGTTACTATACATTTCGATACTGTAGGAGTAAATTTGACTTTTCGTATCAATCTGACGATCTAAAAAAGTGGTATCTACTTGAGACAGTGTGGAATCGATTAACTGCAATTGAGAACCAACCAGACCCGTAGAACGGTAGATCAGATAATGATACGGCCCTGGTGAAACCAATGTGTCAAAATCTTTAAACTGTGCCCAATGCACTAAAATTTCACCTTGATTTTGATGGGTAGAATCGACACTAACTTTGGTTATCAAAGGGTTTCCGAGTTCAAGTTGAGTACATAATTCGTTCGATGCGTAACTTTCGGCACCATCTGAATATCGGGCTACAATTCGGTAACAATATTCAAATCCTTGTTGCAAGCCAAGACCCGAATTGGCATCTACGTAATGTGTTTCGTTACCTAAAGTCGATGCCATTTTTTCGAAGCCAATTCCGCTTGGTATTCCTAATTCACAATTTGAGGGAGTCCATCCCGAAGGGGATATTTTACGATAAATATCAAATGCAACTTGTGTATTACAAATGGAAGCAGACCAATCCAATTCGATAGAATTGAAAGTTGGCGAAAGTTGAAGCAAATTGGGAGCTGGTGCCACAACCCATATTTGTGAACTTTCGAAATCGACCAAAGGAATTGTTCGATACAACTCTTCGGCTTTAAAAATTGCCTGATAGGGCGATTTTC
This sequence comes from Acetofilamentum sp., assembly GCA_020720565.1. Classification (GTDB taxonomy): domain Bacteria; phylum Bacteroidota; class Bacteroidia; order Bacteroidales; family JAFGXI01; genus JAFGXI01. Next base: position 1,823 of record DYOK01000193.1, on the reverse strand, counting down.
GGATATTGGAACATTCGGTTTGCCAATCGAATTGCCCAGTAGAAAAACCCGAAATACTCGATAAAATTGAAAAGGTAGCTGAAGGAGAAGTTTCGAATGGGCCTCCTGTAGCGCTCAATTCAATTACATCGCCATCGACATCGGTGGCTTCAACTAAAAAGCCTAAACTTTGCCCCGCTTCGATACAATAATCGGCAACAGGTGTTATTTCGGGTTTGATGTCGTTGCCGTAACTTACCTCAATTTGCATGTCACGAATAATAACCCCAATTTTGACTTTATTACGCCACTCTTCGATAAGCATAGCCACATTGTAAACCCCCACAGTGGTAGGAGCATCCCAAACTAAATCGCCAATTATTGAATCGACATAAAAAGCGGTAGAGGCAGGTGGAAAAGTGTAGCCAGGAATCACTTGCCCGTAATCTTGCCTACAAATGGTCAGCCGATACGAAATAGAATCGCCTTCGGCATCGTACGCACCGGGGTTGTGAATAAAGGTTTGCCCTACAATAGCTTTATCGAGAGGCGGATTCAATAACACAGGTGTGGTATTAAAACCCAAAGAAGCATCGATTTTAAGCGTGGTTGCAATTGAAAAAACCACATTCACAGAGCCGGGTATATTGTTTACACCATCGTTCCGATTAGGATCTTCCATCACTATAGTATAAATTCCAGGCCCTGGATATGTATGTTCGGCTCTATAGATATTCCTTGAGTAATCGTCAGGCAACAAATCGATATGCACACGAGGAATAAGTTGGTTGGTATTGTCGCCCCAAACAATAGGTAAAAAGTCGCGTGTTTCGTTTGCCGCCGAAGGGGTGTAAGTGTATGTAACAAGCGTAATTTCGTAAGTAAGCTCGCTTATTTGTCTATAAGTAATCTCACCAGCTCTATTGTGGGTAGCATGGGCACTAATTGTCCACAAAAAAATAAAAAACCATATGAATTTTAAGAATTTCAATTGAGTTTAAATTTATTGACGATTGATTTACATTGATACCTATACGCCATGTCGCTCTGATGGAAACTAAGAATTAACAAGTTGGTTTGGTCATGATACAAATCGCACATTAAAGTATTGGTAATTTCTATTTGGTCAAATTTACGTTGATTTGGAATAATATCAAAGAAAATCCATACCGCATCTTCTTTTATTTCCATCTTTTCGATATGATAGAACGATTCGGGTATTCTAGTTTCAATTTTAAACGAAAGATTATTATAAATATACTTAGTTATCAGCTCCTTATGTAAATTTAACTGAGCATTTGAATTGATTGTTATGGCTTTATTTTGAACCTGACTTAATACAGTTTGAAAGTCGTCGGTAAAAATTTTTACAGAAAAGTGAATTTTGTAATCGTTTGTTATGTCGATGTTAACCACCGAAACATGAACTGGATGGGCTATTGCCTTAAACGTAAAAAAAAACGCCAAAAACAAAACAAAGAAAAATCGTCCAATCATATCATTAAAAAATCGAAAGACAAATTTAAGCTTTTTTAGCGATTTTAGCTTGGTGTTTTAAGCGCGATTTGAAATCAGACATTAATTGATTTCCTCCTTTTAGTACCTTTAGCCGGACTCGAACCGACGTCAGCCTCATGCTGATATGAGCCCAACTACGTTTTCAATATTGTTTTTCGAATCCATTCCCTAGCTTGACCTTGCTTTAGTTGTTTTTCCCGTTTTAATGCATCAGTTTTCGAGTTATAAGCCTCTGTATAGATGATTTCCCATGGTCGATATTTAGTAGTGAAGCCTTTAGTTGCTAACTCATTATGTGACAAAAAACGCTGTTCGATATCGGCTTG
>DYOK01000192.1 GCA_020720565.1 Acetofilamentum sp. | reverse complement strand
CGTAAATATATGGGTAGAATTAATAAAAAAAGGCTGCTCATTAATGAACAGCCTTTTAAAAAAGTTTTAAAATATTTACGATTTACAAGTAGCAAACAAAAACTCTCGATTCATACGTGCGATGTGTGCGATAGAAATTCCTTTGGGACATTCTACTTCGCAGGCACCTGTGTTAGTGCAGTTTCCGAATCCTAGTTCGTCCATACGGGCTACCATTGCTTTCGCTCTTCGCGAAGCTTCGACATTCCCTTGGGGTAACAAAGCCAATTGTGATACCTTGGCCGAGACAAATAGCATTGCCGAAGCGTTTTTGCAAGTCGCTACACAGGCTCCACAACCAATACAAGTTGCTGCATCCATTGCTTCGTCAGATATTTCTTTACCAACGGGTATTGCATTACCGTCGGGAACACCACCTGTATTCACCGAAACGTATCCTCCTGCTTGTAAGATTTTATCGAAAGCCGAGCGATCGACCATCAAATCTTTAATAACAGGAAAACCGCCTGAACGCCAAGGTTCGATGGTGATGGTATCGCCGTCTTTAAATTTACGCATGTGCAATTGGCATGTGGTTACATCCAAATCGGGACCGTGTGCACGTCCATTGATAAAAAGAGAACACATACCGCAAATTCCTTCGCGACAATCGTGGTCAAATGCAACAGGCTCTGTTCCCTTTCCATTAAGTTCTTCGTTCAAAATGTCTAACATTTCGAGAAAAGATGCGTCGTGTGTGATATTGCTAAGGGCGTAGTTTTCAAAACCTCCTTTAGACTTTGAATCTTTCTGACGCCAAACTTTCAAATTAATATTCATTGTTCAAGATGTTTTAAAAATACTACTTATAATTTCTAACTTTGAGTTCAATGGCTTCGAATTTTAATGGTTCGATGTGAAGAACTGGGTCTTTGTCAGCTCCTTGATATTCCCAAGCCGCCACGTATGTAAAGTTGGTATCGTCACGTTTAGCTTCGCCTTCTTCAGTCTGATATTCTTCTCTAAAGTGTCCGCCGCAAGACTCGTTACGGTGTAAAGCATCGCGAGCCATTAATTCGCCAAGTTCTAGGAAGTCGGCTACACGAGTCGCTTTTTCTAGCTCAGGATTCATTGCATTTGCTATGCCTGGAACTTTTACATCTTTGTAGAATTCATTACGTAAAGCTTGAATTTTAGCGATGGTATCTTTTAAACCTTTTTCGTTTCGTGCCATACCAACGTTATCCCACATTAAATGTCCAAGCTCTTTATGGAAAGAATCAACTGAACGTTTTCCGTTGATACTCATCAGTTGGTCAATTCGGTCTTGAACTGTTTTTTTGGCGTCGATAAATTCTTTTTGTGTTTCGGTATTCATACGTGGTGTATGTAACTCGTCGGCCAAATAATTTTGAACAGTATATGGTAAAACGAAATAACCATCTGCTAAACCTTGCATAAGTGCAGATGCACCCAATCGGTTGGCTCCGTGGTCGGAGAAGTTGGCTTCACCAGCAGCAAATAAACCAGGTATGGTGGTTTGTAATTCGTAATCGACCCATAATCCCCCCATAGTATAATGGATGGCTGGATAAATCATCATGGGTGTAGCGTATGGGTCTTCGTCCACAATTTTATCGTACATCTGGAATAAGTTTCCGTAACGCTCTTCAATTTTCGCTTTGCCTAATCGGTCGATAGCAGTTTTAAAATCGAGATATACCGCCTGTCCAGTACCCACTCCAAAGCCGGCATCGCAACGCTCTTTAGCGGCTCGTGAGGCTACATCGCGAGGGACTAAGTTACCGAATGCGGGATAGCGACGTTCCAAATAGTAATCTCTTTCTTCCTCTGATAATTCGGTTGGTTTCTTTTTGCCAGCACGAATGGCTTCGGCATCTTCTTTTTTCTTTGGAACCCAGATGCGGCCATCGTTACGTAACGATTCCGACATCAGCGTTAATTTCGACTGAAAATCGCCGTGAACAGGAATACAAGTTGGGTGAATTTGAACGTAACATGGATTGCCAAAATGAGCCCCTTTTCTGTAGGCTTGAACGGCTGCAGATCCGTTAGAACCCATTGCGTTAGTCGATAAGAAGAATACGTTTCCATATCCACCAGTAGCCAAAATTACGGCATGTCCAAAATGTGCATCAATTTCTCCAGTAACTAAGTTTCTCGAAATAATACCACGTGCTTTGCCGTCGACAACCACTACATCGAGCATCTCGCTACGAGTGTACATTTTAACCGTTTTTAGCTCAATCTGACGATTCAAGGCACCATAAGCACCTAAAAGTAATTGTTGACCAGTTTGTCCACGTGCGTAAAACGTACGGCTCACTTGAGCACCACCGAAAGAACGATTGTCTAACAAACCGCCATACTCACGTGCGAAAGGAACACCTTGTGCCACACATTGGTCGATAATATTGTTCGAAACTTCGGCCAAACGATAGACATTAGCTTCGCGAGCTCGGTAGTCGCCGCCTTTTACTGTATCATAAAATAAACGGAAAATTGAGTCGCCGTCGTTTGGGTAATTTTTAGCTGCATTTATTCCACCTTGAGCAGCAATAGAGTGTGCTCGTCGGGGTGAATCTTGGTAGCAAAATGCTTTTACATTGAATCCTAATTCGCCAAGACTTGCTGCTGCAGCACCTCCTGCTAATCCAGTGCCTACAACAATTACGTCAAGTTTTCTTTTATTGGCAGGGTTCACTAACTTTTGATGGGCTTTGTAATCTTGCCATTTTTGTGCTACATAGCCTTCGGGTATTTTTGAATCTAATTTTGTCATACTTATTGGTTATTAGCAAATAACATTAAAAAAATTGGAATTATAGAGAAACCACCAGCAATTATTATGGCGTATATATAACTCACAAAAGTTAAACGTGTTCTCCATAGTTTATTACTGAATCCGATGGTTTGGAATGCAGACCAAAACCCATGTGTTAAATGGAATCCTAAGCCTAAAGCACCAATGATGTAAAGCAACGAGTAAACTAAACCCAATTGTGGGTCGGTGAATAAGCCTGCCACTAAGCTATATGCGTTTTCCATCATGACACCATCTACTTCTACCTCGTTCAAAAGTGGCGAACCTGTCACTTTGATTTTCCAGAAAAAGTTAATAATGTGAATGACCAAAAACGAAAATACCACACTGCCCAAAACATACATGTTTCGCGAAGCAAAACTGCTTTGGTGTCCATTTTCGACTCTCGCATATCCTTCGGGACGTGCTTTTTGATTTTGCAATGTCAATATGCTGGCATACGCTATATGCAGCACAAAGCCTAATGCCAATGCAGGTTGCATAACCTGAATTAAGGGATTAGTGCCCATAAAATGTGACACTACATTAAAAGCGTCTGGCCCAAGGAGCAGCGCTAAGTTCGCGGTAAGATGTACCAACAAGAATACTATCAGGAATAAGCCTGTAATACTCATGAATAACTTCTTTCCGATAGAAGAAGACATAAATCCACTCATAATACTTTAATGTTTAGTTATGTTAAATGATGTTATCCAATTTTAAAACGAACAAATTTAGATGCATAAATAGGTTTTTGCAATGCTGTTACGTATGTTTTTAAATATGTATATATTCCAAATATCTATAATATTATGTGTAATTGCTTGAATATGTAGTATATAGTATTATTCAAATGCGTTCTAAATTGCATCACATAATAAATTCCTCAAAGTTTTCGGGTGTTATAATATTAAAAGTACTACCAGGATAAGCTTCGTTAAATGAATTTGGCATTTTGACTTTTTTATAAGTGTTCCACTTTATTTCGAATGTAGAAATTTTTCCATCTGTCTCTTCTAGATAATCGATTTCTTGACCTGTTTTAGTGCGCCAAAAATATTTAGAAGGAAATAAGCGGTTGTAACCCAAATGCTTCATTCGCTCAACAATTACAAAATTTTCCCACAAAGCACCTTGGTCGTTTCGGAGTTCAATAGGGTTAAAATTGTTAATTAAAGCGTTTCTTACACCATTGTCGTAGAAGTATACTTTTCTGGATTTTTTCAACTCATTTCTGTGGTTCCTACTAAAGCTACTTAGTCTAAAAACAATAAAAGTTTGTTCAAGAAGTGTGATGTAAGAATCGATGGTGGTACTGTCTAAACCCACAATTTGCCCCAACTCGTGATACGAAACTTGGCTACCAACTTGATATGCCAATGCTTGTAGTAATTTTATTAATTTATCAGATTTTTTAATTTTATTCCATACTAAAACGTCTTTGTATAAATAACTGTTGGTAAGTTCCAATAGAAGTTCTTTTTCTTCGCCCTGTGCGTTAATAATTTCGGGATAATAACCATAAACCAATCGGTGATTTAACATTTTTAATTCGGTCATTAAATCGGTAGATTGAACCATCTCAGCGAACGAAACAGGTGCAAGCACAAGCTCATATTTACGGCCTGTAAGCGGCTCGATAATGGTGTTAGCCAAATCGAACGAAGAAGAACCTGTCGCAATGAGTTGTACATCGGGCATTTCATCGGTAATTAATTTTAATTTTACACCTACATCTCGAATTCGTTGAGCTTCGTCAATTATAACCAATTTGTAAGCACCCAAAGTTGCCTTTAGTCGACTTGCCGAAGGTTTGTCGAAAATAGCCCTGTCGTCGATATTGTCTGCGTTTATCCATAAAACATTGGCATGTTTTTCTGATAATTGCCTCAATAAAGTTGTTTTGCCTACTTGCCTTGGCCCTGTGATTAATATCGCTTTCTTTTTGTATAATCTGTCTTCGATTACGGTTTGTATTTTTCTGTGAATCATGATGAAGCAGTTTAAATGAGGCTGTAAAAATAGGATAATTTTTTAATCAAATCGAAAAAAGA
>DYOK01000191.1 GCA_020720565.1 Acetofilamentum sp. | reverse complement strand
CTTTACAAACCATTATAAGTATCATGTATAATTTAATATCGTATTCTATTACGCTAGAAGTTTGATAAATGGTTAGTTACAAAAACAATAAATAGAACGAAGACCTTAAATAGTCTTCATCAAAATTGAGAAAATTATAAAAAAACTTAAAAATTAAACACAATAAAAACTATACAAAACAGAATCTTATTATTAAAAATTTATTTTTCTAATTCTATTAGAAGCATTCAAAGCCTTCCTGTTAGACATTTTAAAAATACATTTCGGTAAAAAACCTTTCAATTCGCCCCAATTTGTACTAATTTAGAAACGAGACTTGTTTTGATTTTTTTTTTGTGCTCTTCTGTGTTAATTTTGCTGCATCAAATAAAACGAATAATATATATCGAAATAAAATAAAAGGGTAAGACCTTAAAAATTCTCATAGTGTAGTTTTAATCAGGGGGCGATTCGTTCGTCCCTTCTTTTTTTTAAGACATCAAGCTATTCCGATATTGAAGTTTCTGTTTTACGGCTTGAAATAACTTAACAAACTGAGATTCCGGTATGATATCAAGTTGTTTTAGGCGCTCGGACAAACGCACATCGCTTACAATTTTTTCTTCGAAAAGAGATTTGTCTTCCACCGGAAGTTCATTGTTCAGATATTTAAGTAACAATATGTCGTAAGTCAAGTTCATATAATGTAAAACGCACCTATCGGCTAAAGGTTTGCTTAAAAATTGTATCTTTATCAACAATTTGATGTTGAGAATACTCAAACAATTGAAGATTGATATCAGATTTTACAAATAACTACATTACATTCAAGATAATACCTCATGAAAATAAGCATAATAGGCAACGGTAAATTGGCTCAAGCTTTGGCTTATCAAATTAGTTTAACCCACCATCAAGTGTATCAAATGGTGGCTCAAGACTTTCAAAAACTTATTAATTTCACCTCAAAAATTAATGTTCAAGCATTAAAAAGCATTTCCCAAATCGATCCCCAAGTGGATTTAATCATTATTTCTGTAAACGACAATGCCATCGAACAGGTTGTAAATAGCTTGCCAAAAGGGGATTTTATGCTCGCACATACTTCGGGAAGTGTGCCACTTTCAATTCTGGATCATTCGAGGTTCAAGCATACTGGTGTTTTTTACCCTATGCAATCGTTTCAAAATGAATATGTTACCTTTAATCAAGTTCCGGTTTTAGTTGAATCAGCACCTCTAAAATTGGTTTCAATTTTAGAGGTGCTAGCCCACGATTTAGGGGCAAATCCTCACATCATTAGCACCGAAAATAGAGCCTACTATCACCTATCTGCCGTATTTTTTAACAATTTCACCAATCATTTGTGGGCTATTGGGGAAGCACTGTTAAACGAAAAAGGTTTGGACTTTGATCTAATTCGGCCTTTGATTACAAAAAGCATTGAAAAAATTGTATCTCAAAATAACTTCTCACTTTTGCAAACTGGGCCGGCCATCCGTAAAGACCTCAACACGATTGAACGTCATCAAAAAATGCTTTGCGAATTTCCTCAATGGGCTGAAATATACAAGTTAATTAGTGCTGATATACAAAATTTTAACGCACAAAAACCTTCTTAATTCATTGACTAAAAATAGGGAGAATCAACGTTTAAAAATCTCTGTTACAAGTCCAGCAATTCAAATACTTACTTTTTTTTATCCCTCTATCAGCCTAACTGCTATATTTTAAGCTTTAAGGTTTATCTTTGAATATATTTATAAAACATTAAAAGGTCGAAGACCTACAACATAACAATCTTATTTAATGGAACATAAGGATTTAAATTTTAAAGAAAAACTTCGTCATGTAAAAGCATTTGCATTCGACGTCGATGGTGTTTTTTCGAGTTCGTCGGTATTGATGCATCCTTCGGGCGAAATGCTTCGAACTTCGAATATTAAAGATGGATACGCAATTTATCATGCCACAAAAATGGGTTATCCTGTAGCCATTATCACAGGTGGTGATTCAGAATTAGTTCGCAAACGATTTGAATATCTTGGGGTTAAGCATATCTATTTAAAATCAAGAGATAAAATGAAAGATTTTTCGGATTTTTTGCACAAAGAAAATCTTTCAGCCATCGATGTGCTTTATATGGGCGATGACATACCAGACTACCCCGTTCTTAAAGCCGTTGGCGTACCCACATGCCCAGACGACGCGGCTGTCGAAGTTAAATCTGTCGCACAATATATTTCGAACAGAAAAGGCGGCGAAGGCTGCGTTAGAGATGTGGTCGAGCAAGTATTACGATCAAGAGGCGATTGGATGAATGCCGAAGCTTTTACATGGTAAATAACCAATTTAAAATAAACATGCTTGAAAAAAAATAAATTTTGTCATATCAAATTACCTTGATAATTATTAAAAATACAAAAATTTATATTAAATAGTGCCCATTATCAATAGTTCGTTAATCTTTTTTAACCATCTAATAATCAGAACTTTTCAAAAGTTTTAATTATTAGATTTTGTACTGAATATCAGATGTTTGCATCTATTAAATATGAACTTTTGAAAAGTTTAACGAAGTATTGCATTATAATTTCGAATAAAATTGATGAATTAGAACAAATAATTCAAATTTTAACACAACCGAAACTGTGTATTTTGTTATTAGTTCGTCAATATCGTAAGTCTCAAAATTTTAACCAAACTAAGTAAAATTAGGTGTTAGATTATCAAGTCTATTAACATAAATATAAAATTATAACAAGTGAAATATTATTTAAAACTAATCCGCTGGCCCAACTTGATTATTATTATAATCACCATGCTTTCGATACGCTATGGGGTCATCTATCCATTAATAAAGATTTATGGTTTCGATTTGCAGCTCAGTCTATTTGATTTTATTCTATTAATGTTTGCAACTGTTTTGATTGCTGCCGGCGGGTATGTGATTAACGATTATTTCGACCGAAGAATTGATATGGAAAACAAACCCGACGATGTGATTGTTACCACACATATTGCTCGACGGTCTGTTATGTCGCTACACAATACGCTTACAGGAATTGGTTTGCTCTTTGGCTTTGTACTGTCATACAGAATCGACCAAAATAGTTTTTCGATTTTGTTCATTATTATTAGTGGGGCGCTATGGTTTTACTCTACTTTGTACAAACGACAGTTACTGGTTGGAAATATATTGGTGTCTGTATTAACTGCTTTAGTTCCTTTAATGGTTATGTTGTACGATGTGCCATTAATTATTGCACAATATCGCCCCATGATTATTCAAAATATTCAACTCTATAAAGACATTCATTATATGATGTATGCTGTGTTGTTATTTTCTGGTTTTGCATTTTTAACTACCATGTCGCGAGAAATAATCAAAGACATTCAAGACTTTGAAGGCGATTCGACTTGCCAACGTAAAACAGTACCCATTGTTTGGGGCGTAAAAATTGCTAAAATTATTGCATTAATTTTTCTTGCATTAACCCTAGTTGCTCTGGGTTTTATATACCATATCTTTTTACAAAACGATTTGATTAGTTTAATCTATATTATTTTAGTTTTAAGTATTCCGATATTAATATTGATGGTTCTAATTCTGAAAGCACATAGTAGTAAAGATTTTAAGTTTTGTAGTCAAATTCTTAAATTGATTATGGTATTAGGCTTATTGCTTGTAATCCCTTTCTATTTGTATATTACATCGTCAATGGTATGATGAGTCAACGTAAGTTCCGTATCCTTTTAGCGTCACAATCGCCACGCAGACAAAGTTTATTACGAGAAATGGGCTTCGACTTTTCGATTGTAAACGCCCCTATCGACGAGGTATTTCCTTCCAACTTAAAAGCTGGTGATATACCGCTTTATTTAGCCGAACAAAAAGCACTATCGCTTATTCCAAAGCTAGCAGACAATGAGCTTTTGATAACCGCCGACACCATTGTTTGGCTTAACCACAAAGCAGTTAATAAGCCATCAGGAAAAGAAGACGCAATTGAGATGTTAACTGAATTGTCAGGTAACTGCCATAGTGTTTTTACAGGTGTACAGATCAGTACAAAAGACCAACAATTACGCTTTGTAGATGAAACGAAAGTTTATTTTTCGCCGCTTACTCATGAACAAATCGAATATTATATCGACCATTTTAAACCATACGATAAAGCAGGTGCATACGGTATTCAAGAATGGATTGGCTATGTGGCCATCGAAAAAATTGAAGGATCATATTTTAACGTAATGGGCTTTCCCACTCACTTAGTTTACAAACATTTAGAACAATTCCTAAAAATCTAAAAAGATACCGAAGATTTTAAACTATAAACCCATTCTTCTTTTTCCATTCGGTATAAAAAGATGGTTCAAAAAGCCTCAATTCGCCAGAGTATGGATCAATAAAAACCTGAGTTGTACTGCCTTCGGCTACAAGCTCTTTCGTATCTTTTTTGTAAATCCTATATTCGAGCACCACTTTTGCCGCAGGCGAATAAATATATTCCGTTTCCACCTCGATTAAATCGCCAAATTTGAGCATTTTTTTGTATTGGATATTCAAATTAACTACAGGTGTAGCGATATTTTCTCTTAAATAATCTTGATAACCTATTCCAAACACCTCACCAAAAGCTTCGCGTCCATCTTCGAAATACTTAGCGTAATTGCCATGCCATGCGATTCGCATGACATCGACTTCGCTAAATCGAACCCTTATTTCGGTTCTATGTATCAATTTCGGATATAAACTTGTTTTATGTCTTTTTATCATAACAATACTTCGTTAAACTTTTCGAAAGTTCATATTTAATAGATGCAACCATCTGATATTCAGCACAAAATCTAATAATTAAAACTTTTGAAAAGTTCTAATTA
>DYOK01000009.1:24809-27506 GCA_020720565.1 Acetofilamentum sp. | reverse complement strand
CTCATCGAGAAGCGATTCGGTAATGTTACTTTCAAGAAATTGATTACAAGCCTCTAAACTTGAAAAGATTCCGATGATTGAATTGAAAAATGGATGCTCTTTAAGCAACATCGACAAGGCTGTATCTTTTGGATTGTTAGTTAATATTGCCCATTTGGCATCAATCTGGCCATTTTGGGGTGCAATTATTTTAAGAAAATTCTGAATATCATCGAATGTTAAATTGAACTTAGCACCTCTGATATCGGAGAAAATCTTACGAACATGTATAAAGTCTTGGTCTAGCCAAATATTTTGCATTAAATGGTTCAGGCACTCTATATCAACACTACCAGTCGAAATGTCAATTAGCAATTCTTCTTTGACCAATATTTGGTACTTGATACTCATTATAGCTTATAAAAATTTGGTCTACTATGAAAGTAACAATTGGTTTCAAACGAATCTAAGTGTTCATAAATAAGCAAATATTATTTATATGCATAGCACATCAAAATAGCTAGTTGGAAAATTAATATATCGTTCGAACCCCTAATCCATTTCGGCAATCATAAAATCGAGTTGTTTTTTCTCCAAATTGGCACGAGTTACCGTTACCTTTAGCTTGTCGCCCAGTTGATATTTACGCTTGTACAATCGACCGATTAAGCAGAAGTTCTCTTCGTCGAAAAAGTAGTGGTCGTCGGTTAAATCGCGCATCCTAACCAAACCTTCGGTTTTATATTCCGATATTTCGACAAAAATACCCCATTCTGTTACGCCCGAAATGACACCGTCGAAGGTTTTGCCGACCTTATCTTTCATAAATTCGACTTGTTTGTATTTGGTCGATTCGCGTTCGGCTTTGGCGGCCATTTGCTCTTGTTTTGATGAGATTTTACACCATTCTTCGAACTTGGTTTTGGGCTTAGAGGCATCGCCATCGAGATAGCATTGCAACAATCGATGCACCATTACATCGGGGAAACGTCGGATGGGCGAAGTAAAGTGGGTGTAAAAATCGAAGGCCAAACCATAATGACCAATGTTATCTGTAGAATACTCGGCCTTGGCCATCGAACGTATGGCTAGGGTTTCGACCACATTTTGCTCGGGTTTTCCTTTGACACTTTCGAGCAGTTTGTTTATCGAAGGGGCTATATTTTTTTCGTTGGCCAGATTCAGTCGATGACCAAAACGTTCGATAAAATGAGAAAATGCAAATAGTTTTTCTTGGTTAGGAAGGTCGTGAATCCGATAGACAAAGGTTCTAGTTTTTTGACCCTTTTGTGGTTTGCCAATAAACTCGGCTACTTTTTTATTGGCCAAAAGCATAAACTCTTCGATCAATTTGTTCGAATCTTTCGATTCTTTAAAATAGACACCCAGTGGTTTGCCTTTTTCGTCGATATTAAATTTGACTTCTACTTTGTCGAAGGCTATAGAGCCGGCTTTAAATCGGTTACTTCTGAGCTTTTGAGCCAAATCGTTAAGGGTAAGCATTTCTGGGCTCAATTCGTCGGCTTCGCCTTCGATGATGGCCTGTGCCTGTTCGTATGTAAATCGGCGATTCGAGTTGATGATGGTACGACCGAACCATTGATCGAGTATCTCCGCTTTTTGATTCAGTTTAAATACAGCCGAAAAACACAATTTGTCTTCGTTGGGTCGCAGCGAGCAAATATAATTCGACAAACGTTCGGGCAACATGGGTACCACGCGGTCGACCAAATAAACCGAAGTGGCTCGGCGTATGGCTTCTTTGTCGATAAGGCTGCCCGGCTGAACGTAATGCGAGACATCGGCAATGTGTACCCCAATTTCCCACTGGTTTTCGCCAAGCGATTTAATCGACAAGGCATCGTCAAAATCTTTGGCATCGAGCGGATCGATGGTTAAAGTGGTAACATTTCTAAAGTCGCGACGTTTGGCAATTTCTTCTTCGGTAATGTTATCTGGAATTAACTCAGAATCGGCTATTACCTTTTCGGGGAAGTGATAGGGTAAGTTAAATTCCGCCATAATAGCGTGCATTTCGGTGTCGTTTTCACCGGCTTTTCCCAGCACTTCGACAATTTCACCAATCGGATTTTTTGCTTTTTCGGGCCAATCGGATATTTTCACCAATACTTTGAAGCCGTGTTCAACTTTCTTAATTTCTTTTGGGGGCAAAAAGATATCGTAAGGCATGGAATTGCTATCGGGTAAAACAAATGCAAATCCTTTGGTAATCTGAACAGTACCCACAAATACATCTTTGGCTTTTTCTAATATTTCGACGACTTCACCTTCGGGTTGTCGCCCTTTTCGACGGGCATACAAATAGACTTTTACCAAGTCGTCATTGAGTGCATGTCTAAGGTTGCGTTGCGATACAAAAATGTCTTCTTCCGACTCTTCGCTTACGATATAGGCTGATCCTTTGGGTGTTAAGTCTACACGGCCTGTAACATATACTTCCTTAACGGTATATATAAATCGACCTTTCGATACTTCTTGTAACAAACCCTCTTTAGCCAAATCGAGCAAGCTAAGATTTATTTTTTGTTGGTTGGCGTCCCCTTTGACATTGAGCCGTTTCGAAATCTGACGATAATTTAATATTAACTTCGAGTTTTCGGCAAACACATTTAAAATCTCGGTTTCGAGTTGTCGTTTGTTCCAGTTGTAAGCATTTTTGGTGCGTATTTCGGTTTTTTCTTTTTTATTCTTTTTCAT
>DYOK01000009.1:15037-24709 GCA_020720565.1 Acetofilamentum sp. | reverse complement strand
TGCTATTTGTTTCGTTCGATGGTGTATTGAATCAATGCCATAAGGGCTGTTTTATATTCCGATTCGGGGAAAGTTTGTAAGGTATCGATAGCTTTGGTTTTAAATTCGTTCATCCGTTCCGATGCATATTGCATGCCGCCTTGTATTTTAACAAAATCGACGACTTCTTGCACTTGTGCCTGTGTTTTGACTTTTTGATTGATAATTTTTTTGATGCTTTTAGCTTTCGACGAATCGGCTTTAGAAAGGGCATAAATCAACGGCAAAGTCATTTTTTTCTCCTGTATGTCGTTGCCCGATGGTTTTCCTGTATTGTTGTGGGCATCGTAATCGAATAAATCGTCTTTTATTTGAAACGCCATACCCAAATCTTGACCCATTTGCCACATTTGTTCCACCTTCGAAGGCTCTGCACCAACCGATTTTGCACCAACTGCGGCACACGATGCCAGTAATACAGCTGTTTTTTTTCTGATAATTTCGTAATAAACCGCTTCGGTAATGTTCAGTTTTCGGGTTTGTTCAATTTGCAAAAGTTCGCCTTCGCTCATTTGTTCAACGGCTTTCGAAACAATTTGTAGTAAGTCGTAGTGTCCGTTATTAACCGCTAAAAGCAATCCTTTCGACAGCAGAAAATCGCCCAAAAGCACGGCAATTTTGTTCTTCCATAAGGCATTGACCGAAAAAAAACCGCGTCGCTGATTCGAGTTATCGACCACGTCGTCGTGTATAAGGGTGGCGGTATGCATCAGTTCTATAAGTGCAGCACCATGGTGTGTAGCTTGATTGCTTTTGTCAAATAAATTGGCCGATAGAAACACAAAAATTGGTCGCATTTGCTTGCCTTTTCGCTTAATGACATATTTCGTAATTAAGTTCAGAAGCATCACATCGCTTTTGACCGAATCGTTAAAAAACTTTTCGAAAGCTTTAAGTTCTGACTGAATGGGGGCTTTTATTTGATCGATAGATGACATGCATTTATTGTTATGAATTGGCCTTGCAAGTTAGCGAAAATTTTCAATAGGGGATTTAAGTTTGTAGTGATTAGTTTGTGGTGATTAGTCTTAAATCTTTAATCTTGCATTTTTAATCTATCTGGCGATAGATTTATCTACCGAAGGTTGACAGGTTCATAATTCAAAAATCATAACGGTCGACCGCTTGTTATGTGGGGTTATTTTTCATCGATTCTATTTTTTAAATCCATTTGTTCGTGAAGAATCCTAATTATCAATGTGCGATTTTCTTGAATGAGATAAAAAACAATGTGTTTTCCAACTTTACAACCTTTAATTTCTGGTGAAATTTCTGGATAATTTTTGCCCAAATTAGTATTGGTTGAAATATTTATAAAACTATCAACAAGTAAGTTATAATAAATTTCTGCTTGATTAATAGACCATATTTCACAAGTATAATCCCAAATAGTAGTCAAGTCTTCAATCGCTTTTTCTGTAAGAATATAATTAGTCATTCTTCCTAGTCTTCAACTGTTCAAGAAAATTTTGAGGATTAAAATCATAAGCTATTCCACTTTCAAGACCAACTTTTATAGCTTCTTTTAATGCAATAACTTTATTTTCTTCTTCTTCTAAAAGTCTCAAGCCAGCACGAATGACTTCACTTGCATTGTTGTATCTTCCAGTTGTAATTGTTCCTTGAACAAACTCATCAAAATGAGAACCTAATGATATTGAAGTATTTCTATTCATAATATTTTTTCTTCAAATATACCAAAATTTGGTAAATTTTTCAAGTTTAGTTTTTTATAACCCCACACAACTCATAAATTATAATTCAAAAATCATAATTCATAGATTACATCCATTTTTTGCGTTTAAAGTACCAGAGCATTCCCAATACAACGACAATCATCAGTGCCCACATGGCAAAGTATCCATATCGCCAGTGCAACTCTGGAATGTGGTCGAAATTGGTGCCATAAACTCCAGCTATAAAAGTGGCGGGTATAAACACGGTCGAAAACATGGTCAAGAATTTAATCACATCGTTTAGTCGGTTGTTCAAGTGGGTATTAAATGTATTAAACTGATCGTTAAGAACCTCGGAATAGCTTTCGATGGATTCGTAAGCATTGTTAATGTTATCGAGTAGCTCACGGTAGTGCACTCTAATCTCGTCGGGAAGTACTTCAGAATCTAACTTGAGAAGATTGATGACCATATCTCGTGTGGGGCGTATGGCACGTCTTAAAAAGATAATATCCTTTTTAAAGCGATTGATTCTCATTAATACCGATTTTTTCGCCACACCAGAAAGCTGTTCTTCGTTCGATTCGATTCTTTCGCCCAGTTCACTCAAAATGTAGTTGTAATGGTCAATCACAATATCGAGAAGCGTAAAAATCAGATACGCCGAGCCTAAATCTGAAAACCTTTGTGAATGTTTTCGAATGCGTTCTCTTACAGGGTCAAACACATCTCCAATGTGCTCCTGAAATGTCAAAACCAATTTCTTTTTTAAAATTATTGACAAATTCTCTGCTGTAAGCTGAATGCCCGATATTGATTCGTCTTCGACCATTTTCGAGGTAATCAGCACATCGTCGTCTAATTCATACACTCTAGGTCTGGCTTCGGTTTGCATAATATCCGACATCATCATCGGGTTAATGTTAAAAACATCGCTTATTTTCTGCATTAATGCCTCGTCGTGTAAGCCGTCGATATTGACCCAAACCCAACCTTCGCGTTTAAGGTACGGTAATGCTTCGTCGATTTGCGTAATCTCCAATTCCTCTATCTCTTGATTGAGGTAGTATGTCAGGCGAATTTGTGTTTGTTCGGTGCGTTGTAAACCTCGAAACTTAATGGCATAGGGCGATAAGCCTATGGAATCTTTCTTAAATCGGTTGTAATTGGACATCAGAACTGTTTTTTAGTTGTTGTGGACTTGATTCTATATCGATTTGGGCTAAACTAAGGTTTGGTTTTCTCTCCCTACCACACTTAAATCTGTGTTTTGCTTAATCATTTGAACATTAATAAATTGATTGGTTTTGATATTTTCTCCCTGCAATTCCACTTTGATATAATTATCGGTAAAGCCATACCAATTGCCATTTCGGTGTTTATTTTCGACCAACACGACTCGCTCGCTGTTTAAAAACTTCTCGTTAAAGGCCCTTTGTTTTTTGTCGCTGATGCGATGCAAAATTTGACTTCGGTGCTGTTTTTCGGTTTCTCCGACTTTATGCTCGTATGTGCTTGCCGGTGTGCCAGGGCGTTCGGAATACGAAAACACATGCAGATTCATAAATTCCAAGGAATTAAGCAATAGTTCGGTTTCTTCGAAAAGCTCGTCAGTTTCGCCTGGGAAGCCTACAATCACATCAATTCCGATGGCGGCATGAGGCATCAACCGATTGATACGTTCGATTTTTTCGATAAATATTTTGGTGTTGTAACGTCGCTTCATCAACCGCAATACCGTGTCGGAACCCGATTGCAGGGGAATGTGAAAATGAGGCATTATCACTTTCGATTTTGCAATATGGTCGAGCATTTCGTCAGTGAGCAAATTGGGTTCAATAGACGAAATTCTAATGCGATCGATGCCCTTAACTTGTTCCAATGCTTTGATAAGGTCAAAAAAACTTTCTCCAGTCGATTTGCCAAAGTCCCCAATATTGACACCGGTAAGAATTAATTCGCGAATGCCTTTGGCCGCAATACTTTCGGCTTGTACCCTTATAGATTCTACGGTGGCATTTCTGCTTTTGCCACGTGCTTTGGGAATGGTACAATAGGTGCAGGGATAATCGCATCCGTCTTGCACTTTTAAAAATGAACGGGTTCGCTCGCTCAACGAATGGGCTGCAAAATAGCGGTCCACTTCGTTAATTTCGCAGGTATGGGTTTCGGGTGTTTTTTGACCTTGGATATGTGCTAAATATCGATTAAAATCGAGTTTTTCGTTAGCTCCTAAAACCAGACTAACGCCTGGTATGTTAATAATCTCTTTGGGTTTTAATTGGGCAAAGCACCCCGTTACAATTACAGTTGCTTCAGGATTCTGTCGAATGGCTTTTCGAATGACTTGTCGGCACTTTTTATCGGCTTCTTCGGTAACCGAACAGGTGTTAATCACATAAACATCTGACGCTTGATTAAATCCGACTTTTTGGTAACCTTGTTCGATAAATAATCTCGATAATGTGGCTGTTTCAGAGAAATTGAGTTTACATCCGAGGGTTTGAAATGCAATTGTGTTCATTCAAAAAAAAGATTTTGGCAAAGATATACCGAATTATTCAAAAAAATAATGTGTTACATGTTTTAATGAGACATGGATACTAAGTACTTAGATTAATATATGGCTGATTTTGTTAGCCTAAGAAACAGGATTAATGTAAGTTAAATAATTAACAAATAGGTCGAAGACCTTAAATCCTTTTAAGTCTCGGGCTCGATCATGCTAAATCAATTTTGGTATAATATATGAGCTTAGCAATTTTTTCATTTCACTCGAAAAATAACCTACTTTTGATTTTTATAATTTTTATCATTTTGTCAAATGTTTAAATCAATTTCGACTTTATTATTTGTTTTTTGTGCCATAGTATTCAGTTATTCACAAACCGATGCCCTGCAAAATGTTCGGTACAATACCCAAATTGCTAGCATTAAAATGGAATTGTCGGGTTGGGAGGTGTCTTATCCAGTGATAGAATTGGGCAGTGAGCAAACCATCGGTTTAAATTTCGATTACCTGTCGGAAAGTGCCGAAACATTCAATTACAAAATTATTCATTGTAATGCGGATTGGACGCCTTCGTCCTTGCACGAAAACGAATACCTCAATGGCTTTTTCGAAAATCAGTTCGATATGCCAAAAGAATCGTTCAATACCTTTATTAAATATCAGCATTATAGTGTAAACTTGCCCAACGATATGGTGCAGTTTAAAGTTTCTGGCAATTACATCATAAAGGTTTACCAAGATTTTGATCAAAGCCAATTGTTATTTACGCAACGCTTTTCTGTTTACGAAAACAAGGCAGGGATTTCGGCAAGTGCCAAGCGATCCATTTTGGCCAAATACCGAAGTTCGCATCAACAAGTAGATTTTCAAGTCAATACTTCGGCTCTTAGTTTGACCGACCCATATAACGACGTCAAAATTGCTGTGGTGCCAAATAACATTTGGACCTTGGCTAAAACCGATTTGCAAGCTCAGTTTGTTAGAGATGGTGCGTTAATATTCGAAAATACCGAAGACAATGCGTATCAGGGGTATAATGAATTTAGAGTCTTTAATATGCAGAGTCTAAAATATTTACAAGAACGAGTGGCTAAAATATTTTTCGAAGATCAAGTCTACTATGTACGATTGATGGACGACGACGAGCGTCGATTTAAGGTGTATCTCAACGAAAAAGATATCAATGGAGCCTATGTAATTCGTAACCGAGAAACCGACGACGATATTTTAGAATCGGATTACGCCCAAGTGTATTTTTATTTACCTATGCCCGAACCATTGACCGATGGGAAAGTTTATGTAGTTGGAGAGCTCAATAATTTCCGAACCGACGAATCGAACCGGATGGTTTATAATTACGAAAAAAAAGCCTATCAGTTGATGATCAAACTTAAGCAAGGGTATTATAACTACGAATATGTTTGGGTCGACGATAAAACTGGTGAATGGGATGTGGCCCGATTCGAAGGCTCGCATCACGAAACAGAAAACAATTACCTAATTTATGTTTACGCCCGTACTTTTGGCGACGAATACGACAGATTGGTTGGTTTTAGCATTGTAAACAATTCGAGTCCCGAGCAATTGAAAAATTCGTATTATTGAACTTTCAAAATTGATAATCAAGAATTTAAAATTAAAAATTCATAATTTGTATTTACTTCGTGTTCCTTTGTGTGTATTCCTTTGAGAAACTTTGTGTAATTTATTTTTTCGTAAATCCACAGTTGCACATAGAAAATAATTCACAATCTATCTGGTGCCTGCCTGCCGCCTGCCTGCCGGTAGGTAGGTCAGTCAGGATAGATTTATCTACCGAAGGTTGACAGGTTCACAATTCACAATTTGTTTTTATGGGCTTCGAAAACCATTGTAATGTTGGGGTAGGTTTCGTCTAATGCGAATTCGAGCTCGTCTTGGTCGAACCAAACCACTTGCTCAATATCTTCTTCGGTTTGTGGAATCAGCTCTTCGTTTGGATCCAGGCTTTCGAACAAATACCACGAAGTTTTTTTCAAATACATTTGTTCTTTATGCTCGTAAATGTGATATGTATCGATGATGTGATGGTGTATTTTTAGCGATTTTAATCCACATTCTTCCACAATTTCTCGCATGGCACAGCTTGAGCCCGTTTCGTTCGAATGACATTTTCCTTTTGGCAAATCCCAATATCCAAGGCGGTATATCATCAAATATTCCTCATCGGCATTAGTAACCAATCCACCAGCAGCTTCGACATATTTAAAAGATTGTTTAATATGCTCGAAAAGCAACTGTGGGTCTTTACTCACAAGGTTTAGGTCTTCGTCGCCCTCAATAAATTGTATAATTATTGGCTTAATTTGCTCATCAGAATCAATAACGATATAATCTGCCGAAGTAAGAATATCTTGTTCGGAGTATATGCTTAAAGACTGCTCGTTAAAAAAAACTTTATACATTTGCACTAAATTTAAACTATGGTCTTCGACCTTTGGATTACTTTTACAACATGCTTTAAAATAGCACATTAACTATTTTAATAAACGACTTTAAATATTCACATTTCTTAAATACATCAACATGAATCTCATTCGACAATCTGTGGCCGAGAAATTGGTGCAAATTAAAGCAATTAAACTGCAACCTACAAATCCTTTTACTTGGGCCAGCGGTTGGAAAAGTCCGATATACTGCGACAATCGATTGACTCTTTCATATCCCGATATTCGCGATTTTATTCGCGACGAGTTTGTACGCCAAGTTAAAGCCAATTTCCCCAATGTCGAAGTGATTGCTGGCGTTGCGACAGGTGCCATTGCTCAAGGTGTTTTGGTTGCTCAAGCCCTTAATTTGCCATTTGTATATGTTCGTTCGACTGCAAAATCGCATGGTATGGGTAACCAAATAGAAGGTTTTTTGCCAAAAGATAAAAATGTGGTGGTTATCGAAGACTTAATATCGACTGGCGGAAGCAGTTTGTCGGCGGTCGAAGCTTTGCGTCAAGAAGGTGCAAAGGTATTGGGAATGGTGGCCATTTTTACATACGACTTCGAAAAAGCACGTCAGAATTTCGAAAAATCCAATTGTGAATTGATTACATTAAGCGATTATCACGCACTATTAGATTATGCCATATCGGTTAATTATATTCAATCATCACAAATAGAGACATTAAAAGAGTGGCGTCAGAACCCAGAAACATGGCAACAATAACAATATGACAAAAATCGAAAGTAAAGCCAGAAGTATTAATCAGTCGTCGGAAGTTATTTTTAACTTTTTGTCAGATTTTAATCAGTTCGAACATTTAATGCCCGATAAAGTGATCAATTGGTCGTCAAGCTCAGACACCTGCCAATTTACCATTTCTGGGATTGCCAGTTTAGGGATGAAAATTGTCGAAAAACAGCCTTTTAATCGGATTCATATGACCCATTTTGGAAATGTACCTTTTAATTTTGATTTTGAGGTACAGATTCATGCTGTTGATCAAACCAAAAGTCAAGTGCAATTGGTGATGAATGCCGAACTTAACGCCATGCTTAAAATGTTAGCAGTTAAACCATTAGGCGATTTTCTAGAAAAATTACTCGACCAACTCGAAACACATACGTTTTAAGTGTCAACCTTTAACCAAAAATATAAACAGATGAAACTACGCTCTATTCCCCCCTTTGGGGGGTAGGGGCTAAATATAAACACATGAAAAAAAATCCAAAATTTGCCATTGTTTTAGCTGGTTGTGGTGTGTACGATGGTGCCGAAATTCACGAAGCAACTTTAACCATGCTGGCAATTGCTGCTAATGGTGGTACCTACGAAATTTTTGCACCCAACATTAATCAACATCACGTTATTAATCACATTACGGGACAAGAAATGCCCGAAAGTCGGAATGTATTGGTGGAGTCTGCTCGAATAGCAAGAGGTAAGATACAAGATTTAGACGCATTCGATGCCAGTTTATTCGATGCTCTGATGTTGCCAGGTGGTTTTGGAGTGGCTAAAAATTTGTCAAACTTTGCGTTTAAAGGAGCCAATCAAGAGGTTTTGCCTTCGCTCGAAAAGGCAATAATAGACATGTACAAAGCCAAAAAACCAATCGGTGCCCTTTGTATTTCGCCTGCTATTGTCGTTGGCGTGCTAAAAGGAGCTACTGTCACCATTGGCCAAGATGCTGAGACGGCTCAATATATCGAATCTATGGGTTCGCACCACGAATTGACCAATCATGGCGAAGTGATTGTCGATAAGCACTTTAACTTAGCTACAACGCCTTGTTATATGCTCGACGCAACCATTTTAGATATTGAACAAGGGGCTACACAGGTTGTGAAAGCTGTTTTAAATATGATAATGTAATGTTGGCATCTAAAAAGACACGTTTGTGGTTAGGAGGCGCTATTCTTCTCACTACCTTTTATTTTTTTTCGACTATTTGGATGTATTTGCTCATTGCAGCAGTGGTGTCTTTAGTGGGCTCATCGATCTTTAATTTGCTATTAAAAATTAGAATAGGACGCTTTGGGATCTCTAAATCGGTATCTGCCGCACTTAGTTTGTTGATGCTTTGGTCGATGATTGGTTTGTTTTTTTGGATTTTTGTACCCATGGTAATTAGAGAAATTAACCTATTATCACAGGTTAATGTCAATGCCTTGAGGCAGTATTTCGAAGTGCCCATTCAAGATTTGGCGATACTAATGCGTAAATTTTCGGTTTTCTCAAACTCATCTGATATAGAATTGTTTATCCAAAACAAGATGATAACTTTACTCAGCTTTGACCAAGCCAAAGATGTATTTTCGTCGGTGGCTAGTATTTTGGGAGATATTATCATTGCTATTTTTGCTGTGAGTTTTATATCATTCTTTTTTCTAAAAGATAACACATTGGTAATGAAGAGTATATTAAGCTTTGTGCCTGTCGAAAGAGAAATGCAAACTAAGGCTGTGGTATTAAAAATTGTCGATTTATTACGCCGTTATTTTTTTGGTTTGTTTATCGATGTTATTTCGGTCATATTCTTGATAACTACCGGACTTACTTTGGTGGGAATAGACTTTTCTCATGCCATCATCATTGGCTTACTTGCTGGTTTTGTGAATGTGATTCCGTATGTTGGCCCTATAATCGGAATGAGTTTCGGTACCATAATTGGAGCGGCATCTCAACTCACACAAGAAGTTCCAGAGAATTTAACTTGGGTTGTTTTGAGCATTGTGGCTGTTTTTTTAGCCGTCCAAATGATTGATGCATTTTTATTACAACCTTTTATTTATTCTAGCTCAGTTAAAGCAGAGCCTATCGAAATTTTCTTAGTTATTTTGATGGCTGGGAGCATGGCTGGCATACTTGGGATGATTTTAGCGGTGCCGTCATATACTGTACTTCGAGTCGTTGCAAAAGAAGTTTTTCACGATGTTAAAATTGTCAAGTACCTCACCGACGATTTGTAAA
>DYOK01000009.1:0-14937 GCA_020720565.1 Acetofilamentum sp. | reverse complement strand
TATGGTATCAAAAGGTTTAATGCATTTGCGATAAGTTCTATATCGATACTTTTTCGCAAACCTATAGGCTCACCGTCAATTTGTAAATAAAAAGCTTGATCCGATTCAATTCTTGCACGGGTTGACGAAACAATTTGAACGTATTTAGATCGGTGAATGGTTTTATTGAACAATCGATATGCCAATACTGGTGCGTAGTACCACGGAAAAGCTGCCACAAAAATCAGCTCAAACATTCCATCGGTAACACTTGAATATGGCGAAATAAAGGCATTGTTTCCAAATTGAGAAGAGTTCGCGATTCCAATTAAAAAGTACTTGTCTTTTTTGTGAAATTTGCCATCAATTTCGATAGAATATTCTTGTGCTTTAAACGTTCTAAATGCTTTGATGGTCGATTTAACATAGGTAATTAAACCACGCGTGCTTTGTTCGGAAAAAAGCTGTGCTACTTTCGCGTCGAAGCCAATGCCCGATACATTTGCAGAATATTTTTCTCCAATTCGAATTAAATCGATGGGTTTTACGGCAGATATCAATAGCTGTTCAATGGCTTTATTAGGCGACATCGAAATTCCCAAATGTCTGGCCAGCCCATTACCTGAGCCCGAGGGAAGAATACCCATGCAAGCTTTATGACCAATTAAACCTTGTGCTACTTCGTTAACAGAACCATCGCCTCCAACCACCACAACCACATCGAATCTTTCCGAAGCATTTCTGGCCAATTCTGTAGCATGACCAGCATATTGAGTGTACATTAACTCGATTCTTCGGTTTGTTTGCGACAAACCCATCAAAAGCGATTCAATTTTCTTTTTCGAACCGCTTCCCGATATTGGATTGATAATAATACCGTATGATTTTGCATCCATTAATCGGTGGGCTTTACAAAGGTTCGGTTATGTATGATGTCGTTATTGTAGGTCTGAATGACTGCTTTTAAGTGAGGGAAAAGTTCTTTATTCCATATTTTAATTGCTTCGGGGTTTAAATGTAGGTCTTTTTTTAAAGTGCTATCACTTCGAAATTTGTATATCGAGTTGAGGCTTTCTCCCGAAAAACTACACGAATACTCCCCTTGACTGAGCCAATAATTTTGATTCGAAAAATTTATTACAAAAGGCACTCTGGTACTATCGAAAACACTTTGTCCTATGGCATAAAATGGCTTGCTATATCCCAAATAATGCAAAACGGAAGGCATGATGTCAATTTGTTGCGTTAAAGAAATGGTGTCGTGTTGAGCAATGTTGGGATGACTAGGGTGGTAGAATATTATCGGCACTGCATAAGCCCCAAATTCACGTTGATAATAAAATGTTTCACTAATCGAAGTATGGTCTGCAGTAATTACAAATAAAGTATTATTATACCAGCTTTCTTTTTGAGCTAAAAGAAAAAATTGTCTTAATGCATAATCGGTATACCCAATGCTTTCGTGTATTTCAAGTGTACCTTTAGGAAATTTATTTTTATATTTTAAAGGCACATTATAAGGATGATGCGAGGACAACGTGAAGATTCCTGTTAAAAATGGTTGTTTAAATTGGTTTATGGTTTGAACACAATAGTTCAAATATGGCTCGTCGAATATCCCCCAGTGACCATCATAATCTTTATCTTTAGGATATTGATCCCGTCCAAAATAATCGTCGAATCCCGACATAAAGCAAAACTTATCAAAATCCATTGTGCCATTGGCTCCGCCATGCATAAAGGCAGTATAATATCCATTTTGGCGTAAAATTCCAGCTAAGCCTTCCGTTTTGTTTTGTGAATATTGCGATGTAATGTAGGGGCGTTCGTTCAAAGAGGGTGACGAATTAAAAATACTGGGTAGTGCTTCCATGGAACGTTTCCCATTAGCAAAACTGTATCTAAAGTATAAACCTTTTTGTGATAATGAATCAAGAAATGGGGTATATCCAGGTGATTGGGGATTATGCAGATGGGAGTATTCTTTCCCAAAGCTCTCTAAAATAATGACCACTACATTTAAACGATTAAAAGGCTTAGATTGGTATTGCTTTATTGGACTAAAATACTTCGTAATTTCATCTTCCTTATAATATTGGAGCAAAGCAAGGCCTTCTTTATTAATGGTTTTTATAATAGTAAAAGGGGTATTAAGGGCTAGTGATACCGCTTGTGGATGAACATACTTAGAAGCAGAAGTAATAGCAATTGGGCGGTGATCAAGCCCTCTGATGATACCAGCAGTCAATGCGATAATAAATAAAACACTAAGCCACTGAATTCCAATTGTTGTAATTTTGGGCGTTGACCACGTTTTAATTTCGATTCTGGGATAAAATTTCCAGACCAACAAGAAAAGCCCCAAAACGGCGATATCGATATACCAATAATCGCGTAGATAAGCCCCTAACATAGATCTGAAATCATCGGCCATTACGCTATCGATAATATCATAAGTTGAACGCCTTTGTGTATATTTGAAATAAACGCTATCGGCTAAATTGACCAGTAATAGAGGTAAATTTGCGAAAAGAAAAAGGCTTTTTAAAGCGACCTGATACCATTTCTGTTGGATCATTTTCCAAGGGATAATGCTGAGCAGAATAAAAAGACTATTGAAAATAGCAATAACAGCTAAATCGAATCGGATTCCAACGACAAAAGTCCACAAGATACTAAGCGTGCTTAGCTCGTCGAATCTCGAAAGATTCAAAATAAAAAATATCAAACGTGTTGCTTGGAACCACAGCAGTAAGATGGCAATTCTGTATAAAAAAATTCTAAGCTGATAAAAATATGCGTGTGGCAACGTGATAAGTGTTTGAGGTAAGGATTTTGTAAAAAAATAGAGCCACTCTATTGAGACGGCTCTATCAGTTTTTTAACATTTTAAAATATTAATGTCTGCTATAATTTATTACGTTTCCTTTATTCTCACCGCCACTATACATACGTTTCACAAATGTTTCGCGGAATGTATTGGTCCAGTTTTGACCTGCTGTATTGAGTAATTTCCAATTTCTACCGTCGTTAGTTTCGTAGTCCGAAGCATAGTTTACCAGTTTGTATCGTTTGATGGTATATTCTATCGAAATAAGCGGAGTATAAACCGATTTGCCATCTGCTGTTTGTACGGGAATATTATAAATACGACCTGTGGTAATATTATTTTGTGTACGATTGGTTAGAATAACAAGAGTTGTAATAGTGTCTTCATCGCAACCAGGGTTAGCCGCTTTAACAGATTTTGTGTATGCATCGCCTTCAACAACAGAGGTTTGTGGATCATCTCCAACAATTGGTCCTTGGAGTACTAATTCAATCATATCAACTATATCTCCGTTAGGCAAAGTCTTTTTTGCACCTACAACGCATTGCGATCCCTCTTCTGGATAATTGGTTATAGGAATTTCAAGCCCTTTAATACTCCCTTTAAGCTTTGAATTATTTAAAAAACGATTCACACTAAGTTTTGCGTCGATGGCCAAATCAACGGCAATAGTTGTCGATTTTGTTCCTACTTCACCATAATAGAAGTAAATATTGATATCTTTAATAGGAAAACTAGGAAGCCATAAGCAATTTGGTGCACCACCAACATCTTGAATTTTGGATACCATTGAGTAATAGTCGTCATCAAAATCGTAAAAGTGGTTGTAAACTCTTAAGTGAACTACCCTAGAAGTAGTTTCTCCATCGTCGTCAGCGGTATAGGTAAAGGTATACTCACCAGCTTTTCCTAAGTCGATACCCGCCTCGCCTGCAACACCAATTGTTTGATCGTAAACAACCGAAACGTTTACGTCGTTACCCGAA
Source organism: Acetofilamentum sp. (assembly GCA_020720565.1). Classification (GTDB taxonomy): domain Bacteria; phylum Bacteroidota; class Bacteroidia; order Bacteroidales; family JAFGXI01; genus JAFGXI01. Next base: position 11,142 of record DYOK01000009.1, on the reverse strand, counting down.
TAAGAACTTGCTTTGGCTTTGGGGTATTTATAAACAGCGTTTAAATATTGAGCAGTCCAAAAATCACCTTTGTCGTCGCGCGTGTATTTGAGGTTTGTTACCGTATCGATGTACTGTTGAATATCGCCTTGTTTTATAGCTGCGGCTGGAATGTTTGGAGCAGGATTGCCATATTGGTCGTAGATGATATATTTAGTGCCTTCGTAATAAACCAAATAAGGCTTTAATTCCAAGGCTAAGCCAGGAGCGTATTTCTCTTTTGTACAGCTAGCTACAAATAAGATTAAACTTAATGTGGCGAAAAATCCAATTGAACTAAGTTTTTTCATTTCTTGAACGCATTTATAACCTTTAGATTTAATCGATATTAACTCAATTAAATGTGAGTGGTTGGTTTTTAAATTGTTAGTAAGGAACTTCGTGTTAGTGTATTGCTACAACTGACAAATATAGGACATTTGAATTTAAATTAAAAATATTAATTTAAAAATTTTGAATCAGGAGTTAAAATCCTCAAAGTTTTAGGAAAACATTCTGAAGAGTTCTTTGGTCGATTTGATAACGAAATATCAAAACATTACAATATCAATGAACAAAGATTTGATGTTCCTTAACCAATTTACGTAAATTGAGTATAGCGTAACGCATACGACCCAAAGACGTGTTTATACTCACTTGAGTTATTTCGGCAATTTCTTTATAGCTCATATCCAGATACATTCGCATAATAACGACTTCGCGTTGGTCTAATGATAAATGGTCGATTAGTCCTTTAATTTCATTTAGAAATTGCTGATTGACTTTTACATCTTCGATACTCACATCGCTGGTACTAAGCACTACAGGTGCATCTTCGTCGTCGATCGAAAGCGTTGATAATTTCTTTTTGTCTCTAAAATAATCGATAACCAAGTTATGAGCTATGCGTGATGCCCATGAGAAAAAACGCCCATCGTCATTGTACTTTCCTTGACTAATTGACTGGAATATTCTATAAAATGTGTCTTGAAATATATCCTCAGCAGCTTCTTCTCGTTTAACCAAAAACAAAATGTAACCGTATAAACGGTCTTGGTGTTTGGTAAACAATAATTCGATGCCAGATTTATCGCCTTGTAAAAATCGTCCGATCAATTCGCTGTCGGATTCAATTATTTTTTTCATGTGTCCCCCCTAAATATGGTTAGAGTAGAATTTTACAATAGGCGTAAGGTGTTAAAATGAATAAATACTTAGTGTAATATATTGTCAGATTTTATTAAGCTAATAACCAATTTTAATGTACGTTACAAAAATCATAAGTAAGTCAGAGATATTGATTTCTTTATTTGAATACTTTTATTTTCAATATTAAAGCAACAGTATTTTGCATTGCTTTATTTTTGTAAAAATATATCCTTAAAAGCAAAAAGTCAAGTAAGATGCAAAAAAAAATCATTGTTAAGGGAGCGAAAGTTCATAATCTTAAAAATGTGAATATCGAAATAGCTAGAAATCAGTTAATTGTAATAACTGGCGTTTCTGGCAGTGGCAAGTCATCTTTGGCATTCGACACACTTTATGCCGAAGGACAACGTCGATATGTCGAAAGTTTGTCGTCTTACGCGCGTCAATTTCTCGGAAAAATTCAGAAACCCGAGGTCGATCTCATCTTTGGAATCCCGCCATCGATAGCTATCGAGCAAAGAGTGAATACCACCAACCCCCGTTCGACGGTGGGTACATCGACAGAGATTTACGATTATCTAAAACTATTGTATGCCCGCATTGGCAAAACCATTTCACCCGTGTCAGGCCTGTTGGTTAAACGCCATTCTGTACAAGATGTGGTCGATTTTGTAACGGGATTGCCTGTCGATACAAAGGTTTATATAGCAAGTCCATTTACTTTAAAATCAAAAGATGAACTGGTCGAACAGCTTACATTAATTCAAAGTCAAGGTTTTTCGCGACTGATTCTCGATAAGGAATTGCATCAAATCGAAACTTTAATTACTGATTTTTCGATTCTTAAAAAATGGGCCAAAAAACAAGTTCATTTGCTTATCGATAGAATAAAATCGTGTCAAGAAGAATCGTTACTCAATCGGGTGGCCGATTCTGTACAAACTGCTTTTTACGAAGGTCATGGTTTTTGTAGCATTCTTGTTGATGCTGCAAATGGAATGAAAACCCACGATTTTTCGAGCCAATTCGAAGCAGATGGGATTAAATTTGAGGTGCCCGATGTTAATTTATTTACCTTCAACAATCCTATTGGTGCTTGTACTCGATGCGAGGGTTTCGGGAAAACTATAGGAATTGACGCCGATTTGGTCATGCCGAATAAAAATTTGTCTATATATCAAGAGGTCATTCAGCCTTGGAGAGGAGAAAAGTTTTCGACATGGAAAGATGAATTAATTTATGCAGCACCTAAATTCGATTTTCCAATTCATAAACCGATTTATTCGTTAAACGACGAGCAAGTTGAGTTGCTTTGGACTGGTAACTCACATTTTTCGGGTTTGAATGCTTTTTTTCATATGCTCGAAAAGGAAAGTTATAAAATTCAGAATAGGGTGATTTTGTCCCGCTATAGAGGTAAAACCACATGCCCCAGTTGTAAAGGAAAGCGCTTGCGTCCACAAGCGTTATATGTTAAAGTAGGTGGAAAATCGATAGCCGACTTGGTCGACTTGTCAATTGTCGATTTGCAGCTTTTTTTCGATTCGCTGGTGTTAGATGCTCACGATTCGCAAATTTCGAAACGAATACTAACCGAAATTAGATCAAGAATACATTTCCTTATCGACGTTGGTTTAGCTTATCTCACTTTAAATCGCTTGTCGTCGACGCTCTCAGGCGGCGAGTCGCAACGCATCAATTTAGCAACATCTATTGGGAGTAGTTTAGTGGGCTCGTTATATATACTCGACGAGCCTAGTATTGGCTTACACTCGCACGATACCGAACGGCTAATCACAGTTTTACGCAGACTTCAAAAGTTAGGGAATACTGTTTTGGTTGTAGAACACGACGAGGACATTATGCGTCAAGCTGACGAAGTGATTGATATGGGGCCACTGGCGGGTTTGTTAGGAGGCGAAGTGGTGTTTCAAGGCACTTTGGAAGCACTTCTTAAATATCCCAAAAGCCTCACAGCTCAATATTTGTCGGGTGTTCAGAAAATTGATGTTCCCAAAATCCGACGCCCGTGGAATAGTTTTGTCGAAATTATTGGTGCTCGCGAAAACAATCTCAAAGCCATTGATGTTAAAATTCCACTCAAAATTTTATCTGTCATTACTGGCGTCAGCGGCTCTGGTAAGTCGTCGATTGTTAAAAAGATATTGTACCCTACCATACAAAAAATGTTAGGCGAAGTAGGGGAGCAAACTGGAAAATACGAAAGGATTACCGGCGATTATCAGAGAATTACTCAAATCGAATATGTCGATCAAAATCCAATTGGCAAATCGTCGCGCTCTAACCCAGTAACTTATATCAAGGCTTTCGACGATATTCGTTTGCTGTTTTCAAATCAGCAACTCGCCAAACAAAATGGCTTAAAAAGCGGACATTTTTCGTTTAATGTCGAAGGCGGACGATGCGACGAGTGTCAAGGCGATGGTCAAATAAAAGTGGAGATGCAATTTATGGCCGATGTATATTTGACCTGTGAAAGTTGTAACGGAAAACGCTACAAACAAGAGGTGCTCGATGTCATGTATCAAGGCAAAAATATTTTTGATATTCTCGACATGACAGTTGACGAGGCTATCGATTTTTTTAAAACGCAGAGGGGAAATACCGAACAAAAAATATTACAACGTCTTCAGTTATTGTCTACTGTGGGGCTTGGCTATGTGCACTTAGGACAAGCCTCGAATACACTGAGTGGGGGCGAATCGCAAAGAATAAAATTGGCTTCTTTTCTTGGGAAAGAACGACAAGGGCACGTTTTATTTGTATTTGATGAGCCTACCACAGGCTTGCATTTTAACGATATCAAAAAGTTACTCTTTGCCATTAATGCATTGGTAGACAAAGGTCACACGGTTTTGATTATTGAGCACAATCTCGAAGTAATAAAGTCGGCAGATTGGATAATCGACATGGGGCCCGAAGGTGGCGACAAAGGTGGATACATTGTTGCACAAGGTACGCCAGAACACATTGCGGCTTGCACCGAATCAAAAACTGGGTTTTATTTAAAAGAAAAGCTACGCAATTGTTGATTGTTGAATGACGATTGATGATTTGCCTGTCAACCTTCGGTTGATAAATCCTCCGCCTTAGGCAGGCGACAGATAGATTTTCAATTCTCTTACATTTTTCATTTTAAATCCAAGCACTAATGTGGTTAAAATCAATTGAATATATATTTTTTACTTTGCTACACAGTAGATTTATATGAATTTTTTAATTTTTTATTAAATTTAATTTAAATCATTGTGAATTACAATTTTTTTATATTAACTTTAGAACTAGTATTAATTCATAAATCAAATCAACATTATGAAGATAACATTCAACGAATTAAGAAGAATCAAAAACAGTTTACCTGAAGGTTCTGCACACAAGATTGCCGATGAGTTAGGCATTACAGTTGATACAGTCAGAAATTATTTTGGCGGGACAAATTTCGACAAAGGAGCTCCAACCGGATTGCATATTGAGCCGGGACCCGATGGCGGTATTATCATGCTAGACGACGACACTATCCTAAACAAAGCCAAACAAATGTTGGGCGAAGCATAAAGTATGTAGAGTGAAAAAATTAGAAACCGGTCAAAAGCCGGTTTTTTTTATGCTTTATAGCCTATAACCATCCGATCTTTCCCATGAATATCTTGATGTAACGCTGTTTTAACAAATCGATTACTGATGAGTAGTTGAAGCATTTTTTCGCCGAAATCTTCGTTTATTTCGAATGCTAAAAATCCTTTTGGCTTGAGTTTCTCCTTTGCAAATTGGGCAATGGCTTGGTAAAAGATTAAGGGATTATTGTCGTCGACAAATAATGCCAAATGGGGTTCATGTTCGAGCACATTTGGATGCATCTGGCTTTTTTCTGTATTTCGAACGTAAGGCGGGTTACTCACAATAACATCGAGGCTTTGGTCCAGAACAGTAATCCATAAGTCCCGATTGAGAATATCGAAGGTTAACCATTCGATGTCTACTTGGTTGAGTCGAGCATTTTCTTTGGCTACTTCGAGTGCAAATTCCGAAATATCGATTGCTTTTACTGTTAAATGTGGGGCCTCTGCTTTTATGTTGATGGCTATGCATCCGCTTCCAGTGCCGACATCTAAAATGGTTTGATTGGATTGTTTTATTTGCTCTAATACCAAATGGATAAGACTTTCGGTTTCGCCTCGAGGAATAAGTACATTGGGGTTTACTTTAAAAGTACGTCCATAGCAATATGCTTTCCCAAAGATGTATTGTATGGGCTCGTTTCGAAGTAACTGTTCGGTAATCTGCTTAATATGATTTAAGTGAGCCACATCAACTTTGGTGAACATTTGAGATTGAAAATTGGCTCTGTTTTTTTGAGTCAATTCCTCGGCTATCCAATAAAAAAGTGATTCTGATTCGCTTTGCTCGTAAATTGGGCTTAGACCTTCGATAAAGTCTGATTTTAGGGCTTTCCAATTCATCTGATTAAAGCAATTGATCGAGTTCAAAACCTTTCCAAAAAATTGTGTTCCACCCGTAAGATTGAGCTGCTTCGATATTTTTGAATGTATCGTCTATAAATAGAATTTTTGATGTCCGCGTTCCGACTTGACTCGTCACAAACTCATAGATATCTTTGTTGGGTTTACGCAATTCGATTTGATGCGAGAAAAATGTTTTGTCGAATATCTGATCGAAAGTTTGATAGCCATATATCTTTTCTAAGTCGGCTCTGTAATAATTGTAATGGATTAGATTGGTGTTGCTGAGCAAGGCAATTTTATACTTTTTTTTAAGCTCAAGTAAAATATCGATTCGAAACCGTGGAATATCGAGCAGCATCACATTCCATGCGGCATCAATTTGTTGATCGCTTAATGACAGATTGCTTTCTTTGCGTATGGCGGCTCTAAATTCGTCGGGACTGGCGTGTGCTATTTCGAGTCGGTCGAAAAAGCCCGATTGTGTAGTTTGGGTGAATTTTTGATCTAAATTATCGATCCCTAAAGCCTTAAACGCTTCGTGTGTAAGTTTAAAGTCGACATTGATAATAACACCTCCAAAGTCGAAAATAATCCATTCGATTTCGGTAAATTGATCGAGAAGCCGGTTGTGTTCAGTCATAAGCATAATTATTTAACAAAAGTAGTCGATTTGACACAAAAGAAAAAGCTTGTTCGAGAAGACCCCAAACAAGCTTAATATTCAATACATAATTCGTTTAGCTTTGAGCATCAACCACTGCAATTGTGGTCATATCGATAATTTCTCTAACCGAACTTGAAAGTTGTAGTACGTGAACTGGTTTTTTCAATCCCATCAGAATTGGTCCAATGGCTTCGGATGATCCAATTTCTTGCATCATTTTGTAGGCAATGTTACCGGAGGTTAAGTTCGGGAAAATCAATGTATTGACATCACGAAGTCCTAATTTTGAGAATGGATAACGTTCCATACGCATTTCGCGGTTCAAAGCAAAATTAGCTTGCATTTCGCCATCGATCATTACTTCGGGGTGATTTTTATGCAACAAGCTAATGGCTTTTGACGATTTTGCCGATGTGGCATCTTCCGACGAACCAAAATTAGAATAAGATACAATAGCCATCACTGGGTCAATTCCAAAAGCTTTAACTGCAGAATGGGTTAATGTGGTGATGTCTACCAAATCTTCGGCCGAAGGGTCTTCGTTAACAGTGGTGTCGGCGAAGAAATAGTGGCCACGTTTGGTATTCATAATATACATACCGGCAATTTTCTTCACATTCTCGTCTTTTCCAATAATTTGTAAGGCTGGTCGCATTACATCGGCATATTTTGTGGTTGTGCCGGAAATCATGGCGTCAACTTCGCCTAGCTCAACCATGGCGGCACCGTAATAATTTCGGTTGTACATTAAACGAGTGGCTTCGATTAACGAAAGGCCTTTACGCTGACGTTTTTGATATAAAAGTTCGGCATATTTAAGACGCAATGGCTCGTTTTCGGGGCTGGTGCTATCCACAATTTCGATATCATTAATATCAATACCATTTTCTAAAGCAATTTTAGAAACGCGATCTTTACGTCCCAAAAGAACAGGGAAAGCAATACCGTCATCTTTTACAATTCGAGCTGCTTGCAATACTTTAATATTGGCCGCATCGGTAAATACCACACGTTTTGGGTTGGTTTTGGCTTTTACGGTCATATTACGCATAATGGCATGGTCGATGCCCATGCGTTGACGCAATTCTTGTTTGTAAGCATCCCAATCGGTAATCACTTTTCGAGCTACACCAGAATCTACCGCAGCTTTCGCAACAGCAACAGCTACGTATTCGATCAAACGAGGGTCGAGAGGCTTGGGTACAATATATTCTCTACCGAAACTCATTTCGGTTTTGTTGTAAGCTTTTTTAACGACATCGGGTACGGGTTCTTTTGCTAATGCAGCCAAAGCGTATACCGCAGCCAATTTCATTTCTTCGTTAATGGCAGTCGAACGAACGTCGAGTGCACCACGGAAAATGAATGGGAATCCGAGAACGTTATTAATCTGATTAGGATAGTCGGAACGACCTGTTGCAAAAATCAAATCGGTACGGGTATCTAAAGCATCTTCGTAAGTAATCTCTGGATCTGGATTGGCCATTGCAAAAACAATTGGGCTTGGTGCCATTGAGGCTAACATTTCTTTCGACATAGCACCTTTTACCGATAAGCCGAGGAAGATGTCAGCACCTTTTAAGGCATCGGACAAAGTGTTCGCATCGCTTTCGACCATAAATTCTTTTTTGGCTTCGTTCAAATCGGTACGACGGGTGTTTAAAACCCCTTTACTGTCGCACATGATAATGTTCTCTTTGCGAACACCGAGTGCCATATATAGTTTGGTACAAGCCGAAGCCGAAGCCCCTGCACCACTCACTACCATTTTAACTTTTGACACATCTTTTCCCGAAATTTCGAGTGCACCAACTAAACCGGCAGCCGAAATAATAGCCGTTCCGTGTTGGTCGTCGTGCATTACAGGGATATCGAGTGCTTCTTTAACGCGTCTTTCGATTTCGAAACACTCAGGTGCTTTAATGTCTTCGAGGTTGATTCCGCCAAAAGTAGGGGCAATCTCAATGACAGTTTCGATAAACTTATCAATATCTTTGGTGCTGATTTCGATGTCGAATACGTCGATGTCGGCATTGATTTTAAACAGTAACCCTTTTCCTTCCATAACCGGTTTGCCCGCTAAAGCACCTATGTCGCCCAATCCGAGAACCGCAGTTCCGTTCGATATTACAGCCACCAAATTACCTTTGGCAGTGTATTTATAAGCGTCTTCTGGATTTTTTTCAATTTCCAAGCAAGGATCTGCAACCCCAGGAGAGTATGCTAACGACAAATCTCTTTGTGTTTGATACGGTTTGGTTGGTATCACTTGAATTTTTCCCGGACGACCCATTGAGTGGTAGTCCAAAGCGTCTTGTTTTGTAAATTTTGCCATAAAATATAATTTTTTGTTATGAGTTTTTTACAATTCAAAGTTAAACATTTTAGACATTAGATATGTTACTTTGATACGCTATTATTAAACAGTGTTTAGAAACACTTTTTGATATTGCAAATTTCAAATAATCAAATTGTTATCAAATTTAATTGTGTATTCGTGTAAAAATGTAAGGTAGTTGTAGTTTTTTTTGTTACTTTTAAAACATCTAAAAAAACTATAATTATGCTACCAAAATATCTTATTGCCGATAATTCTCAAGAGCTTCCCGACTCCATTTTTGTGGTTTGTACGCAACATCCTCGATTTATTGTAGAGTCGGATGTAGACGATTTCCATTCGAACCGTATGATCCATTGGATTGATCAAGAACCTGATGATTTGTCGCTAGTCGACGACTTGATGGACGAAGCAGAAGCCTTTCTTAATAGTGAGCTCGACAACCAAGAAGATTTATATGACCAAGATGAATAAGGTCTTCGGTCTATTTATTTTTTAACTGGTTATTTATCAGTCTTCTAGCTTAATAAAATACGACATTAAATTATGCATATTACTTAAGTTATTTTTGAGGATATTTTTTTCGAATTTCTTTTAGCAAAACCTCTAAACCATTCACTTTCAGTTCGTAAACTTCGGCTAATTGTTGCCCTATTTTATTTTGTGCAAATCCACCTTGGCGCATCCAAACGTAATAAGGTTCTGGTATGTCGGACAAAAAGTAACCTTTATACTTCCCAAATGGCATTTTGGTATAGGCTAATTCGAGCAAATGTTCCTGTGGGCTTTGAGTCATTTTAAGCAGTTTGGATAAAATAAGGTCGGATTTTGAGTTTGTAATAATCTGATAATCTATCAATTATAAAATACAAGAATAGGTCGAAGACCTTTATTTCGAATTAAACTGGGTCATGCTAGGTCCTAGACCAATGGTACAAAAGCTTTTGATTATTTGAGTACACTTTTTTATAGGCTCTTCGATGGCCACCGATTCTTCTTTTGTCCAGTGGCCTAAAACGTAATCGACTTGCTGTCCTTTGAGAAAGTTACTTCCAATTCCAAATCTTAAACGGGCGTAATCTTGATGACCTAAAATTTCGTTGATGTGTTTAAGTCCATTATGTCCCGCATCGCCACCTTTGGGGCGAAGGCGTAATTGACCCAAGGGCAAGGCTAAATCGTCGACGATGACAAGAAGGTTTTCGATGGGTACTTTTTCTTTTTGCAGCCAATAGTTAACCGCCTTACCACTTAAATTCATGTAAGTATTGGGTTTAAGCAAGATTAATCGGCGACCTTTAAATTTATATTCGCAAATAGTGCCATAACGCTCTTCGGTAAATTCGAATTTACTTTCGGCTACCATTTGGTCTAAAGCATCGAAGCCAATGTTGTGACGGGTGTGTTGATATTCGGTGCCGATATTTCCAAGTCCGACAATCAAAAAGTTCATAAGGATTGTTTTTTGTTCAAAGGTCAGAAAAAAATTAAAGACTATGTAGATTTTACATAGTCTTTATATTTGTCAACCTATTTAATAATTTTATTACTAATAGTGTTTTATGCGTTTGTGTTAATATAAATCGATGTTAATTTCTAAACAAATAACGCTTAATTATACTACCAATTATCTAGAATATCAATAAAATTGAATTATAAACTTCTAAATTAGACTATCCAGCTTATTTAGAATTGGCAGCAGCTTGAGCGTTTTTCATGGCAGCACGCGACATGGTTACGGCACACAAAGGCAAGGCCATATCTTCAACAATTTTTACGGTTGTCGGAGGAATATCGCCAATACGCATCATGTTTCCGATATCTAAATGCGAAACTTCAACGTCGATTGTGTTAGGTAAATCGTTCAACAGAGCTTTTACTTTTAATGTTCTACGACGTTTTACAAAATTACCACCAGCTTGTGCCCCAACAGGTGAGCCTACAAATTTTACTGGTATGTCAATCAATACTTGTTTGGTTTCGTTAACTTCTTGAAAGTCGATGTGGCGCACTTTGTCGGTTAGCGGTGCAAACTGAATTTCTTTCATAATAGCCTTAATAGTTGTGCTACCTAAGTCTAATTTAACAATGTAAACTTTGTCGGTAAAAACTAATTTTTTAAAGTCAAACTCATGAGCTTCAAAATGTAAAGTTTCTTGACCACCATAAACTACACATGGTACATGGCCTTTTTTACGCAAATCTTTGGCTGTTCTACCGCCAACACTAGGTCTCAAAGTACCTTTAATTTCTAAAATATCCATTTTTTATAAATTTTGCGTGCTACTAAGATTGTTAAATCCCCATCACACATTATACAATTATTTAAGCCTGCAAAAGTAGTGAATTTTAGATTCTTACAGAAACTTTTATTGTCTTTTTTTAAACTTTGTTCTTGACTCGATTGAATAAGTTCGTAGAATAATATAACAATACTTCGTTAAACTTTTCAAAAGTTCATATTTAATAGATGCAATCAACTGATATTC
>DYOK01000190.1:1459-4895 GCA_020720565.1 Acetofilamentum sp. | reverse complement strand
GGTGTAAAATATTAAATTCAAAAGTGTGAATTTTTGGGAATAATTCTATCTTTGTAGTTGTGGCTAACTCAAAATATTTCACTCAAAATCAATTCAATAACATAGATTGGCCATTAAGAACTAAAAATTATTAATTAAACCGAGATGTTCAAGGTATAGTTTGGTATTTTTTATCCATACCAAAATCGAACCTTCCGAAAAATTCAAAAATATGAGAAAACTATTTCAACTTTCCGTTTACCTTATGATGGCCTTAGCTTTAGTCTTGTGGTCTTGCGATTCTAACGAAGAAACCGACGATGGCTTTATATCTAATTACGGCAATACCACCATGTCGGGCGTGGTGTACGATTTAAACCATTTCCCAGTTCCAAATGCTAAAGTAACCGCTCATGGCAAAACAACTTTTACCGATAACAATGGTATTTTTGTTTTCGAACGAATTAGCATTCCACGATCAATATGCTTTGTTAATGTCGAAAAAGACAACTATTTTTCAGTGATGCGGTCTGCAAAACCCATATTAAATGGAACTACCCTCCTCGATGCCCACATCATTCATCATAGCGATGGTCAAACTACGGCCTTTAATGCACAAAGCAATTATACTGCAAATTTAGCAGATGGTTCAAGCCTCGAATTTTCTTCGAGCACCGAATTTGTTGACGAAAACGGCAATCCATTTACAGGCCTTGTGTACTTACATACCTACACTATGGACGCTACAGATCAAGGCTACTCAAGGGTATCGCCAGCAGGTACACAAGAGGGCTATAATGGATCCGATATCGAATATTTGGATGCATACACTGGGATGATGGTCGAATTGAGCGACGCAAGTGGCCGACCATTGGCTCTAAAAACCAATACTACGCCCGTGCAAATGATTCAAGAAATCCCTGCGGCCTTAGTGGGCGGTGCACCTAATACGGCTCCTTTGTACTATGCATCAAATAACAATGGCCGTAACAACCGCGAAGGTGGGGCTGTTAAAAGTGGTAGTACCTATCAAACTGAAGTTGGGCACTTCTCTTTTTGGAGTGTACAAACCGCATCGACAAGTCATGGGACTTTAAAATGCCGCGTAGTGGATGCTTCTGGCAGAACCTTAAGTGGCGTTAGAGTACAAGTAGGTCAAGCATATGGTATTACAGGCCAAAATGGTGAATTTAATTTGAATGTGCCTGCAGGTAAAGCCATGGATGTAGCCATTCGCTCACTCGATTTTTATGGATTTAGTGTGAGTACCTTTCAATCGGCTTGGTCGGCTGGCGAAACGCGCTTTGTCGAACTTCAATTGCCACAAAATATCGACTTTGCAACAGGAAAAATAGTCGATTGCAACCAAATGGGACTTGCCGGCCAAGTCACCATCTCTTGGAACGGTCAAATATCGACCCAATACAGTTCCGATGGTAACTTTAACTTGCCATTATTGTATACCGGATATGCTTATAGTTTGAATTTCAAAAACTCCACTACCGACACCACTTTTCAAATCAGCACAAACTCTGGTATTACCAATTTAGGACACATTTCCTTATGTCAAAATAGTGTTTCGGAAATGTTTGTCAGAATCGATTCGGCAGGGGTAACTTTAAATACGTACAACTCCTTCGAAATGTCATCGAGTGGGCAGCTGTATATTGACTCTATTACCAATGTACCATTGTACACTTCTATTCATGCATATGGAACTGGAGGAAATTTTCAAACGACGGTTGCTGGTGATTATGCGGGAACGTATAATATAGGCTCTCGATCAGAACATAATAGCTATATATTTAGTGCTCCTAGTCCTCAATATATTGAGTACAGTATAACCAATGGTCAAATAGAAATTACAGAGTACGGTGCTATTGGTGAGTTTATTCAAGGGGTGGTTCAAGGAGAGACCAGTAATGGATACTATGTTTATTGTGAATTCAAGGTTCGTCGCTCGGCTGATTATAGCTTGTAAATTAAATATTTCTTTTTAAGTCCCTAAAGTAAATACATAGCCCAAAAACACAGTGCAAAAACTTTATTAAGAATTCGAATATGAAACAGCTTGTTGTTCTTCAAATATTATTTCTAATATTTACTTCTTGTGAAAAAACATTTACTAAAACTGATAGCTCAGTAATAATTAAGGACGACACCTTGATTGTTAACGAAGACACTTTAAATACAACATATCTTATTATTAATGAAGCTGTTGATTCTATTGGCTATTATAGAATAATTAACAGCTATAAATGGGTGGATATAAACGGTGATGGTATTAATGATTTTAAACTAAATGGAAGTTATTCTACTTGGAGTCAAGGAAATAGCGCTTATGATAACACTATCGTTGTGTTAAACGACAAAATTAAAATCTTATCGAAAAATATATGCTTTGCCATAATTTACAGAGATACATTTTTCAATTCCTGTAATGGTAAAGCAGTTTTAAATTATTCTGAGTATGAAATTGCTGATTGTAACCCTAATGACACAACTTCTTTTTCAAGCTACACATACCGTATTTATCCTAAGGTTTTTCAATTCGGCGACACAATTAAAACAACAGATTATACAAGTTTCGGAACGCTTCCATTAGATCATTTTTATACAATTTACTCTGCAATTGAAGATTGTGAAAGCTTGAGAGATACCATAGAATTCTGTAGATATAGCCATGGTGGCTATTATTTCAACAGTATGAATGATGGGTATATTGGTTTTATGATAGATTCAAGTGATGTTAAAATGATTGGATGGCTTAAATTCGTTTATGGTTCCGAATTAATGGATTTTAAAATTCACAGTTCATATTATAGAAAATAATAACTCTGATCAATATTATTGGTTAGTTTAACTATAAACACGGTTAATTGTATCATAAAATGAGTCTGCTAACCAGTTAGTTTCAAAATAATAAATGAATTCTACATAATGAATCATATCTTATATTAATGCGAAAACTTTTTTTAATTTGGACCATTCTCTTTGTTTCTTTGAGTGTAAAATCTCAGGATATCGACAGCTTGTACCAAATTATTGATTCGAAAAAATTAAAGTACAACCAAAAAAGCGATGCTTTTCAATCCCTAATCAATTACTATACTTATCAAAATCTCGATAGTGCTGTTTTAGTCGCCAAGCAATGGCTTCGACAGGGAGAATTGCATAAAGACACCTTGGTTTTAGCCTCTGCATTAAAAAACATGGCCGAAGTCGAGCTTAAATTGGCTCGATATTCTTCTTCTCTAGATCATTTTAATAAGGCACTCACCTTTTACACCAAACTAGAAGATAAAAACCAAAGTTCCGACATCCTCAAACGGATGGGTTATGTCTACGAAGAGCAACACGATGCTGAAAATGCAGTTAAACATTACCTTAAAGCCCTCGATATAAAAGAAAAAATTGGCGACAAAAAAGGAATGGCCTCGGTCTATAATGGCATTGG
>DYOK01000190.1:0-1359 GCA_020720565.1 Acetofilamentum sp. | reverse complement strand
ATACGAAGATAAAGCAGAATATCAGAAAGCTTTACAATACAGCCGTGAGGCATTCGAATTGGCCAAGGAACTGAACCATGTCGAAGACAAAGCAAAATCGCACAAGCAGTTGGCTTTTATATACTACAAACTGGGCGATTACGAGTGGGCTTACGAGAACATTTCGTACTACATCGAACTGAACGATTCTTTAAGCCAAGTACGTAACCAAGCCGATTTTGCCGAGCTCGAAAAAAAATGGAACTACGAGAAAAAAGAAAAAGAAAACGAGCTGCTTAAAAAAGGTAAAGAGCTCGACGATGAGCGTATTGCCAAACAACGGCTTTATCTTTGGGCCTCAGGTTTGGGCTTGATGCTCTTCGGTTTCCTGATCTTTTTTATTCTGCGAGGTTACCGACAAAAACAAAAAGCCAATCAACTTCTTTCGGCACAGAAAGCTCAAATTGAGGAAGCCAACGAAGAGCTGAATCAACAAAACGAAGAGATTGCCGCTCAACGTGACCAAATTCAAGATCAAAAAGAACACATCGAAGACATTCACCGAGAAGTTTCGGAAAGTATCGATTATGCCAAACGCCTGCAAGGTTCCATTCTTCCAAAACCCGAATCGCTCATTCAGCACCTGCCCGATCATTTTGTATTGTTTATGCCAAAAGATAAAGTCAGCGGCGATTTTTATTGGTGGACTGTTCAAAACGAAAAATTAATCGTAACCGCTGCAGATTGTACGGGCCATGGTGTTCCTGGAGCATTTATGAGTATGCTCGGCGTATCGTTTTTGAAAGAAATTGTGACCAAGGAATTTATTACACAGCCATCCATTATATTAAATCATTTACGTCAAGAAATTATTAAAACCCTTGGGCAAAAAGGTCAAGCAGGAGAACAAAAAGACGGAATGGATATGAGTCTGGTTCAAGTCGACTATCAGACTCAGCAAGTTCAATTTGCGGCAGCCAACAATCCACTTTATATTATCTCGAATCGAAACTACGAATCCATTACCGATGGCGTAAAAGTTCACGAAGAGACTTTCGATTCGCTCAAATTGTACGAACTGAAATCGGACAAAATGCCAATCGCCATTTACGAAAAAATGGACGACTTCACCAATCATACTTTAAATTTAGCCAAAGGGGATCGTTTGTTTATGTTTTCCGACGGATTCGCCGACCAGTTCGGCGGGCCTAAAGGCAAAAAATTTATGTACAAAAATTTCAAATCCATCCTACTCAATACCGCTACACTCAGCATGACCGAACAAAAAAACCGTCTTAAATCTGCTTTCGAAGACTGGAAAGGTCAAGGCGAACAAATTGACGATGTGGTGGTTATTGGATTGCAATTGTAAAATATTTT
>DYOK01000189.1 GCA_020720565.1 Acetofilamentum sp. | reverse complement strand
AATTCACTTCGTTCATTGCATTTTATTTATCAGTCATTTAAAAATGTATTTGGTATAATCAATCTATTCCGAATGTATATGCTTATGTATTTGAAAACGAGCTATTACTTTTTTGCATCATAAAATATATTCCCAAGCTTATCGAACTGCTGATTAAAATGATAAATCCGCCCATATAAAGGGCTATTTGTAAGCTATATACATCGGTAAACCAACCCAACAAAGGGCCAATTAGAGCAAAGATAAGCCGAATGGCAAAATTCCTAATCGACATGATGGTGGCTCTGATTTCGGATGGGCTTGAGCGATTAATATAGTCTTTTAGAACTGGTGTAGCTAGTCCTCTAAAGGCATAAAAAAGAAATACGACCGATAAAATGAGTGGTGCTTCGAAATAGCCCATAAGGAAATAGGGTAGTCCAATTCCGAGGCTAATAGCCAATAACACCCATTTGCTTTCGAACCGTTGCTCGATTTTGTAAGACACTAAAGTTACCAAGCCAACCACCAAGTTTAGTAATGCAAGCACAATTCCCATTTGACTATATTCCATACCTTGAATTTGATTTAGAAAGGGTTGGATAAGCCACGCCATAGTCAAAGTTCCTGTCCCAATAATTGCAGTGTATAAAATGAGGACAACCAGTGATTTGTTTTTCGAAAACGTTTCTTTAAGAACCCCAATTAGGCTTTTCCATGCTTTAAATTGTGGTTTATTTGCCGGTGGTTCGACTAAGCTTAACGAGGCAGGAATGGCAATTGCAGCAACCAAAGTTTGCATAATAAAAGGAGTTCGCAAGCTTATTTCGGCTAAAAATCCCCCAATAATAGCGGCTCCAGTTTCGGCGAAATTTCCTAACGAGGCTATCCGTCCTTCCATTTTCACATACTCGTTCGATTTGTGGTCTGCTTTTAGGCTATCGTATAAAAGTGCCGAATCGGATCCGCTTATAAAACTCTGCCCAACACCAAGCGTGAGTTCTGCAATTAGAAATCCCCAAAATCCATCGGTAACCGAATAAATGGCAAAGCCAAGTGTTCCAAGAATACTACCTAATACAATGGTTGGTTTTCTGCCCCACAAATCGGCGAAATATCCCGATGGAATTTCTAAAGCCACAATAGCAATAGAGTAGATGCCTTGCAAAAGCAAAACGTCTTTCATATTCATGCCATTGTTTTGATAGAATAGAACAATAATTGGCATGGTGAGCATAAACCATTTTGCCAGCTTGACCCAATATAAATTTCGTATATTTCTAGCGGAGTATTGCAAGTATAGGCATAATAAATTTACTAATTTGGGAATTGCAATTTTACAAGAAAATCAAAAATAATATGGGGATTACAATTCCTGCAATGGTATATACTCCGCCCCAGCCCAATGGGCCGTTTTTACCTCTAACCATCAATAGACCAGTGAGTGCAAATAATATGAGTGCACCTGCAAAAATATCGGAAAACCATTTCCACCAGTTGTGAGGATTGTAATGTAAAAAATTAACTTGATAAAAGACCATTCTTTTTTCGAGGAATTCAGCTTGACCTTCGCCATTGCTTGTGTTTACAACAACTGACGAACCTCCACTTAAGAAAATTTTTATAACACCTTCTTGAGGATAATAGTATTTGCGTTTATCACCGGGTGCATCAATGTCCTTGAGTAATTGCTCAATTTTTGAGTCAGAAATCTGCTCTTTGTTTAAATCAATTTTCGTTGAAAAGTTTTTTAATTCTACCGTATAATTTGGATTCCAGTCGTGTAAATGGTTTAGTGCTATACCCGAAAGGCCATAAACAATGGTGGTTCCAATAAAAAAGAACCCGATATCGCGGTGTAGAATTCGACTCCATTTTCGTATCGATTTCATCATAATGTGTTTGTAAAATTTAAGTGCAAAAAATAATGTCGTATGATATTAGTGTAGGCTAATAAATGTATTATACGGGAGTTCTAAAAATTGCTTTTTCATCGTTGGACATCAATTCTAAAATCCTCATTTACAATAGTAAACTCCGGTTTTAAAATCTTGTCCGCCTCAAAAAATCTAATTTTCAGAACCCCTCTATAGTTTTATAAGCATGAAATATTATGAAGACCTTGAAAAAATTAAAATGAGCGAAATTCGATAAGCTCGTTTTTTCGCTCATGTTGAGATTACAATTCGATACTATTACTTATTTAGTAACAGTTGTCGAGTCTAAATTTTTGATTGATACAAAGTCAAGATAATATTCGGAAAAATGATCGACACCAGATTTTTTTAGTGAATCACGCATCATGTTGACGTATTGAATCATACGCTCTTGTTTGGCTTCTGCCTCTTCGCCTTCGCTGTGTGCATTAATGGCATCTTCTTCGATTTTGAGTAGAGCAGCTTCATCGGTTCGGTCTTCTTTTACAATCCCTTTTACTTCTACTTCTTTACCTACAATACTTTCTTCGAATCGATCTTTGTTAAATACGTGTACGCTGGCATCGTCAGCAACTAAAAGAATTTTTTTGCCACCATGCTTGCATACGTGGTCAACTATACCTGTTGTTCTAATTTCGCGGTTAAGATATTCTGCACCTTTTGCCTGAAAATCCTTTAAGTTAATCATTGTGGTAGTGTCTGCTTGCTCAGTGTTGGCGTCGCCTGCTGGTTTTTGAGAACATGAAGCTAAAATTGCTGTAAAGCCAAGAGCGTAAAAGAACATTTTTGTCATACTGCTGTTTTTTTTAATGGTTATAATATTGGATACTTTGTTGAAAACCCTCATTAAATGCTTTTTAAATAAAAAGGTTTAGTTTGCAAAGATACTTTTTTTTAATTTAATTCTGAATGTACTTAAAATTAAGTGCTTCACTCTTTGATATTGGTTTTATAACTGGCATTTTATCAAGGTATTACAGTAAAAAAAGTTGGTTTATTTTACTCGAGAAACTTAGATCGGAATTTGTAAATCTATTAAAAATAAATTCTCTTTTGAAAATGCGGTGTGCCATATTTTTAATTAAAGGTTGATAGCCTTTGATGGATTCTAGGGAAAAATTGACAAAAATTTGTACCTTTGCAAACTTATTTTTTACAAGCCATATGGGTCTTATTCAGGAAATTGAACGTCGTCGAACATTTGCTATCATTAGCCACCCCGATGCGGGTAAAACAACATTAACCGAAAAATTACTGCTTTTTGGTGGAGCCATACATGTGGCTGGTGCGGTTAAAAGCAACAAAATTAAGAAAACGGCGACTTCCGATTTTATGGAAATTGAACGTCAAAGGGGAATTTCTGTAGCCACCTCGGTTATGGGTTTCGAATATCGCGATCACAAAGTCAATATTTTGGATACCCCAGGTCACCAAGATTTTGCCGAAGATACGTTTCGAACCTTAACGGCAGTCGATTCGGTTATTATTGTGGTCGATGGTGCCAAAGGGGTAGAAGCCCAAACCAAAAAACTGATGCAAGTTTGCAGGATGCGTAAAACACCCGTAATGGTTTTTGTCAATAAATTTGATCGCGAAGGAAAAGATGCGTTCGATTTGTTGGACGAGATCGAAGAACAACTTCAAATTCAAGTTAACCCACTCAGTTGGCCAATAGGTCAAGGCCTCGATTTTAAAGGTGTTTATAACATTTGGGACGAAAGTCTATATTTTTTTCAGGGCGATAAACAAGAAATAAATCTGGGTGTCGAATTTAGAGATATTCAATCTCCTGAATTGGATCAATTGATGGGGAAAAAACATGCTTCTAAATTGCGCGACGATCTCGAAATTGTTCGAGAGGTTTATCCACGATTTGACAGAAGTACCTATTTAGACGCCAAAGTTGCCCCAGTCTTTTTTGGTAGCGCCCTTTATAACTTTGGAGTTCAGGAGTTACTAAATTGCTTTTTAGATATTGCCCCTTCGCCACTTCCTTCGGAAACAGATGAGCGTAAAGTTTTACCTTCCGAGGAGAAGTTTTCGGGCTTTGTGTTTAAAATTCATGCCAATATGGATCCCAACCATCGCAACAGAATTGCCTTTGTTAAGGTATGTTCTGGCAAATTCGAACGCAATACCAATTACCTTCATGTAGGATTAAATAAGCGGATGAAATTTTCAAGTCCGACCGCATTTATGGCCGATAAAAAATCAGTTATCGACGAAGCTTATCCTGGCGATATTGTAGGCATTCCTGATACCGGTAATTTCAAAATTGGCGATACTTTGACCGAAGGCGAAGTGATGCATTACAAAGGCCTGCCGAGCTTTTCTCCGGAGTTGTTTATGTATGTCAATAATGCCGATCCAATGAAGTCGAAACAGCTTTACAAAGGCCTCGACCAATTGATGGACGAAGGTGTGGCCCAGTTGTTTACCAATAAAATGAATGGTCGAAAAATTATTGGAACAGTTGGGCAGCTCCAGTTTGAGGTCATTCAATATCGACTGTTGCACGAATACAATGCATCGTGCCAATACGAAGGGATTAGTTTATATAAAGCATGTTGGATAAAATCGAAAAACAAAGTTTCTTTGGAAGATTTTAAACGACGTAAATACCAATTCATGGCCGAAGATACCAAAGGACGCGATGTGTTTTTAGCAGAGTCGTCTTATGTATTGCAGAGTGCCCAACAAAATTTTCCTGATATCGAATTTTATTTTACTTCCGAATTTAAATAAGGTCTTCGACCTGTTTTTTCGTAACTTAAAGCAATAGTTCGCTGATTATTTTTAACGGATGGCGGTATGCGTATTTGGGGAGTTCGTGAAGACAAACCTTTCAATTCGATGAAAACTTGCCAGCGAGTGCTACTCTCACCGAACCACCCAACCCCCAATTACGCATGACCGCGTGTTACCGCTTGGTGTTTATTTAGGTTATTCCTTCTTTTTGATTTTTATCTCATGTTCAAGTCTTTTTAACTCTTCTAAATCTTCTATATCTGCTTGGAGTGCCTCAAATTTCTTTCTTCTTTCATCAA
>DYOK01000188.1 GCA_020720565.1 Acetofilamentum sp. | reverse complement strand
GTTCGTGCTGAAGTTCGTGGGCCGATGGGCCTATTGGTAAAAAACTAGTGCAGGGATTTAATCATAGTTTAATTATTTGTTAAAAATATTGCCCAGTCTGGGTTAGTAGCCTTAATAAGCATTTGAGCGGTCACCGGTGCTGGTTCACTTAGTTTATATTTTAATTTTAACCCCGCTTCTTCCGGCGTTCTATCTGCTTTAATTCTATTAATCTCTCCATCGCAAGGGACGAGATTCGACCAAGTGTTACCTCCCTTTTTTGATCTGGGGATAATGTGATCGAGCGTCATGCTCTTATAAGATAGTTTTTTCCCAGTGTAGGCGCAAATACCATCATAATGATTAAAAATATTGAGCTTTGTTGCTCTGTAAGTTTTAACTGGAAGTTTATTGTATTTGGAGCCAACTATCACCACTGTTGGAATCCTCAAATCTAGACTTACCGTTCTGATGGAATCCTCGTCAAATTCCCTAGGGGCTAGGGTAACCCACTCGTCCCATGCTAAAGGTAGCACTTCCGTAGGCGAAGAAAAGTTGAACTTGCCCCCATCCTTTAAAAATTCTATTTTAATAGCTTTTTTTGGATGCCTAGAGCTATTCATGTCCTCTAGGGCTTTTTTGACAGTAACCACCCCAATCGGCAGCCATGCCGAGTTTAAAAGTAACACCTTTCTATCTAAAATACCACTCATCTATAATATATATATTATTGTTTTTTGACTATAAAGTCAAGGATCAAAATCGAATTTCCAGCCCAGTTTCTGTGTAAGCTGGACTTGAAAGTTTCGGGTCAGCGTAGTTATATGGTTCGGATATCCTCGATTTAAGGAAAATGTCCTTAGAAATGCTTGATGTGAGCGAAAACTGCGAGTTTCCGCCCCTTTCGTCACCAGAGAGGTTGCCAGAAACCTTTAAATTTGAGCACCCCATGAGGAAAAAGGGAAATAAAAATGCAATTTTATACTTCATATTGTGTAATTGTACACTAGAAATAATTTATCACAAAGTCAAGGCCAAAATGTTAAAATCAGATGAAATAATGCTCAGTTTGGACAAAAGGGAATGTGTATTGACCGAAATGTCGGCTTATTTATCCCAACTCGAAAGCCAGCTATCGTTAATTTTCGCGGCCTCGCCTGACATGATCCTATTTATTCACAAAGACGGGCAAATTATAAAATCGAGTCAGGCCATCTGGAAAATTCTGGGCTATCATAGAGATGAGTTAGTGGGAAAATACATTTGGGACTACATTCATCCAGATGATATCGAAAAAACAAAGGATATTCGCTATCGATTGATTACAAATGATAAGATTATCTATTTCGACAAAGATGATTGTTTTGTTAATAGATGGAGGAAGAAGGACGGCTCTTACGCCAAATTAGCTTGGCGATTTTCTATATACGATGCTCAAGAAGATAATACAATAGGATTTGCGACCGATGTTACTAACTTAATGATGGAGAACCCATTTAATTTTGGCCTTCTCTATCGGGCTATTTCAATGACACATGATGGCATTATCATAACAGACTATAAAGATAATAATGCAATCATATACGCTAATGAATCCTTTTGTAAAAATACGGGATATAAAATAGAAGAGCTTCTTAGGCAAAATTGTAGAATACTGCAATCAGATGATAAGGAACAAGCGGCCCTAAAAACAATAAGGGAAGCAATTAATAAGGGGGAGGGTTGCGAAGTTCTTCTGAGAAATTGGAAAAAGAATAAAAGCGTATTTTTTAATCATATTTTAATTTCCCCGATAGTAGAAAACGGCGTAATAACAAATTACATTGGGATATCTAGAAACCTCACGGACCTTATCAATTCTGGAGTGTATGTTTGGGATAGAAAAGCTCCTCGCGGCTTCGGCTCAAAACCCGAAAGGTCTTCAATCTAATGGATGATACTTTACGAAAACATACTGATTATGACGGCAACGGATGGACAAAATACCAGAATCTCGTTTTAGATCAGCTAAAAGAACAAAAGGAATTATTGAAATTTCTTATGGGTGAAATTGGCGATATCAAAAAACAAAATGCCGTTTTCGAGGCAATTGTTAGGGGATGGAAAGAGACTGAGGATAAAACTACAGTAAAGATTCAAGAGACTCTGGAATTTATCATGGAGGACGAAAAAGGTATTAATTCTAGATTGCGCGCTTTAGAGGAGCTTCACAAAACAGAGGAAAAGGCAAACGTCAAAATTCGAGGATGGTGGGCGATTATTGGCGCGATTTCGGTGGTTTTTATTGATATTATATTAGAAGCCATCAAGTTTGCTTGGAAATAAGATAGCTTTTTCTTCGGCTATTTAATTCTCTATAAAGAAATATAGAGAATACCATCAGGCCAGCTATTACGACACGCGCTTCTGGAACCATATTTGGGACAAGTTCGCCATTTGTTAATAGTATAGCTCCCGTGCCAAATCCATTAAACTGCACCTGACTTAATTGCTGATTAGTAAGAGAGGTATTGTTATTCCCAAAAAATAACCTTCCGCCTATCCCACCAGATTGATCGCCCGTCCAATTATTAATAGTCAATAATCCATTCCATATATTGACCATACTATTTGCAAAAAATAAATCAAAATCAGAAATAGCCGCAAGATTTATGATAGAGTTGGCAACAAGAGTTAAAGCCCCAACCGTATCAGAACCTAGAACTCCAGTTTCTAATGTCCCACCATTCATTATCATGCCAGTTGTATCTTTGATCTGATTAGATTGAGAGAGTAGTAAAGTGCCGCCAGAATTCAGAACTATGGAATTGCCTCTAAATGACCCATCAGTCGAAGTTCTCTCCATTATTACCCTGCCGGAATTGATAACGAGATTTCCAGTGGAAGCACTAACTCCCGCAAGATCAAAATTCAAATTCCCATTTCCGTTTTTAATAATATCTTTCGAGCCGGAAAACGCGCCACCCATACTCAAAGTAGAGTTGTCCGACACGTTGACTGATAGGTTATCCCGTAAAGCCGAAGCGGAGTCAAGGTAATGCTCTTGATTTGCTGCCACATTGATTTCTGCGTTACTAGAGCCTGTGTTGTTCCATTTAATAGTGGAGTCTTTGATCCGGTAGGTGTTTGACGAATTAAAATTTAAAGTTCCGACAGTCCTAGAAGAAGTAAGATTAATTGTTCTTTGCTGTGATATTACGTTTCCGAGGGTGACGTTGGCCCCTACTGTATTGGGGGAACCGGTCGGGGTCCAGTTGGATGACTTGTTCCACGATCCGCTAATATCATTCTTCCAATATGATTGCGCATTAACGGAACATATTGAAAAAAAGATTATTATAATAATATGCAATTTCATGGCTAATAAATCAACCTTTGATTAAAATGATATCGTTACGACCATTATATAGGTTATAATGATCAGCAAGGCTAGCGTCATTTTAAGTTGTGGTTTCATAATACATACTTACATTATTTATTGGGTAGAATTTAAATATTGATCCACTTCACGACTTTTAATTTTTTCTAAAATTCTTTTTTTATCAGCGTTAGAATACCACTCGTCTTTATATGATCCGTTAATAGCTTCCCACCCTTTATTCGCCGACATAAATTGATATACTTTTGCTAATTCCGACTCATAATCACCAATTTTAATTTTTTCTTCGGTAATATAGGCTGGTTTGAAGGCAAATTCCAGCATATGCGATGGGATTTTGGGGAAATAGCGGCGATAAACTACGTTTTTTGAACCGTAGCTCTTAGTTTTCTCCTCTATATCGAACCATCGGCGGATAAAAGATGGTCTATTCGGAAAGTTGATTTTGTCGATCTGCTCCTGCGAAAGTGGCCTTAAACATTGTTTTGATACTGTAGTTTCACCAAAGTATCGGCAATAGACAATTCCGTGACAATTTTCGTAGGTCTTCGGATCATGCTTTTTACCGAGAACCCAAGTGTTGCAGGCGTCAACTACTAATTTAACCTCATTGCCGATAGAGGAACGAAGAATATCCTCGCGCACTTTGAAAAAGCGAAAATGCCCGACAAATATCTTATTTTTAAGCGGAATACATGGACTTTGAGCAATTAAAGTATGCAGTTCATCAATGCGCCTCTGGGCCTTGCGAAATTCCTTTATTCTCGACTCTTTTTTATCTGGTTTCATTTTTAATGCTTAAATATTTCGACAATGAAATAATAGACTACAAAGCACACCGAGGCTACCATAGCAATTGTGAGGGATTTTAATTGATTAGGATTCATCGTAAGGTTGCTGTTCTTCCAATCTCTCTAATTATATAATATTGGAACTATTATCGAAATCCGGATAAACCTCAAATACATATCATTGAGCTTATAGTAAACTTCTCCGAGACTATTTGTGACTTTAAAAATATAGTATTTCATGGCTACTCGGCTCATAATTACTCCCACACCCCAACATCTATAAATTTTCCATTTTCATCGAAATTGAACTCAGTAAAAAATCCCATATATCCGGAGATTTTTGAATCGGGATCAGATTTATTTACCTCTAAGGTAACAGTGGATGGCTCTTTACGAAGCTTTACCCCAAATCCTTCAAGAAGTTCGATTAGTTTTAGTTTATCGGTTAACATGACTCTGATATTAGAACAGTTTGAGGAATTTGTCAAGGGTAAAGTGGTGGTCCGTCTCTGGATCGAACAGAGTCAATGATAGGGTGTAAACGCCCACGGACCTGAATTTGGAGTATCGCCCCGGAATCAAACCGAGTTATAGAAGGTTGCAGCTTCTCGCCTCACCATATGGCTCGCGATACATTAAATTGAATTTAAATTGGAGCCAAGACGGAGAATCAAACTCCAGTATCCAGATTACGAATCTAGCGTTCTATCACTGAACTATCAAGGCAAATGGTAGCCCTAGCCGGTCCTGCCCCGGCACTTTACGGTTTTTAAGACCGTTTTCTCTGCTTTTGGAATATAGGGCCATTGGTAGCTCACTGTCGGGAGTGAACCGACACATAACGATGTTTTGAGTATCGCGCCTCTGCATTGGGCTAAGGAGCCATAAAATTACAACCGGCTCGGGCAAGGAACAAAATCCACCCAATTAGCAA
>DYOK01000187.1 GCA_020720565.1 Acetofilamentum sp. | reverse complement strand
CGGACGCTTGCGAGAGAGGGGGCTATTTCGGAAATTAGTTCATCGCAAAAGGCTCATTTTCTTCGACATAACAAGATATTGAATCGGAAATAGTTTGACCTTTGATGTGCTCGATGGTGTGTTTAAATATAGCTTCTCGTTGTTCGAATTCATTCGCTTGGCGTTGTAGTTTTTCGAGTAGATTTTTGTTTCTTTCGAACTGAGAATATTTTTGTAATGCTAAAGCATACTGAGCGCAAACTTTGTCAGTAAATTGCTGTTTATACGATGGAAAAACATCGAATGCTGCTAATTCCAAAACGCCAAGCAATTCGTTATCGACTAAAATAGGTGCAATGTATATTAAATTGGGATTAGAATCACCCAAGCCTGATGTCAGTTTAATATAATTTTGAGGAATATCGGTTAAAAAAAAACTTTTCTTTTCGATGGCACAAGTCCCTACCAAACCATCGCCCACATGGATTTCTTTTTTCAAAAATTTTTCTCTTTGATAAGCATATGCCGATTCGAGTTTCAGAATATTAGGATCGGAATCAGACACCAAAAAAAGGTAGGCTTGATTAGCCCCAAGATAGTCGACTAATTTAAACAAAAAGCGTTTCGACAATTCATGTATTTGATCGGCATTGTATCGTAAAATTTCTGAAATCAAGTGAATTCCTTCGTTCGACCAGTGCCTTTGTTGGTCAATTTCCTTCTGTAGAGTTCTTTCTTCCGATACTTTTAACAACTGTTGTCGCATTTCGATTAAACTTCCGCCTAAATCGCCTTTATTACCAAACACATTCACTTGCTCGGTCAAATTTCCCTTGCCAACCGAAATTGCAAATCGTTTCGTGTTTTCGAGATTCTCGGTTAATACATTAATTGATTGTTTCATTTCGCCAATTTCGTCTTCGTGATTTATTAAAAACATATTGGGCAAATTTCCTTCGCCAAGCACAGTTAAGTGTCCGTGTAACGATTTGATAGAGCCCATAATACGTGTCGAAACGCGATACAATAGTAGAAAAACTAAAACCGACAAGGTAGCCAATAACGCATATAACAAAAAAGTAGAACTTGAGATGTTTTGACTCGAGCTTAAACGAATCAACTTGGTAATTTCGTCTATCGAATGATTAATTTTGTTTTTATTCTGTACCAATTGAGCAATATGCCCTGAGGTTTTATTTCCAATTTTTTGATCCATCTCGATCATTTTGGCGAACAAGCTTTTGTAGTGGTTCAATTCCACGACAAATTGTTGATTATTTCCTAAATTTGATCCCGACAAATATGATTCAAACTCCTCAAATGTGCTATTGAATTTAGTTTGATATTTGAGCTCTTTTCGAAGCATATAATCTTTCTCGTGCCGACGTAACAACAGCATATACCTGATGGCTTTTAAATCATTCGACTGCTCGGCCAATTGTTCAACAGAATGTATCGATGCCCTCATTTGTCCAATAAGGCCTTCGCTAACAAAACCTTTCTCTAATATCTGAGTTTTTAAAAGTTCAAGATTTTCTTTATATTGTAGTACTTGTTTCGACAAAATCGATAAATATTTTGACAGTTTTGTGTTGTTTTCATCACCCATTTGAGTAGAATCTAAATTCTGTTCAATCAGCCAAAACTGCTTTTCAATTTCTGAAATATACGGGCTTTTTTGAGTTAAGAAAAAATCTGAATTAATGGTTTCGTATAACAGAAACTCATTTTCTAAAGCTCCAATTTTTTGATTATAATTGGTCACCTTTTCGAGTTGTTCAATTCGGTGATATTCCGAAAAGATGCGATTAGTAATCGAATTGATAGAAAATATCAATACTATTAACATGACAAACACGCTCATGCCACTCAAAAGCAATAGCGTGCGAATTTTCATTTTTGGAAAAACTAGCATAAAAGTAGAGGTTAAGTTGTTTTTTGCTTTTAAACCACGACAATAGATTAAATCGAAATTTGTCTGTTAAAAGCGCTTCAATATTACAAATTAGACCTTACATTCATATTTCTAAATTGTAAAATGTATTTTAATTTCTCTTTTGAATTTTAGTAGACTATTGGCAAATGGCAAAACATCAAATAAAGACCGCTATTCGAACTATTATACCAAAAACACATTCAAATGACCGATATAAAACGGCTCTATTTCCATTTTTTGCATTAAAATTTATTCATATGGTGCCACTATACAAAGAAATTTTGCTTTGTATTGCTTTTGCTATATAAGAAAAAGAAAAATATATCTCATTTTATTTATCAGCCATTTGTTTTTCTTTTAATTATATTCGTACAAAAATGCTAAAATAAAATTCTATCGAAAAAATCTTTACACCATTTTATACACTCAAAAAAAAAACTAACTTTGCATTCTGAAAATTATACACATTAAACGTCAATCAAATGTTACAACACACCGGAGAAGTTATACAGGTTATTGGGCCTGTTGTAGACGTAAGTTTCGAAGCCGAAGGTGCCGAATTACCCAGAATACACGATGCTTTAAAAATTAAACGAGATGGTCAATCCGATTTGACTATCGAGGTTCAGCAACACATTGGTGAGCGTTCGGTCAGGACCATTGCCATGGACTCAACCGACGGTTTGCAACGGGGTATGAAAGTAATTCCCACAGGATCACCTATCAAAATGCCTGTTGGTGATAAAATTAAAGGTCGTTTGCTCAATGTGGTAGGCGATGCCATCGACGGTATCGACCAGCTCGATAGTACCGATGGTTATCCAATTCATCGCGAAGCACCAGCTTTCGACGAATTATCGACCGAAACCGAGGTGCTATTCACCGGTATTAAAGTTATCGACCTTATCGAGCCCTATGCCAAAGGAGGTAAAATTGGTTTGTTTGGCGGTGCTGGTGTTGGTAAAACTGTACTTATTCAAGAATTAATCAACAATATAGCTAAAGGTCACGATGGTCTTTCGGTATTTGCTGGTGTAGGTGAGCGTACCCGCGAAGGTAACGACTTACTCCGCGAAATGATCGAAAGTGGTGTTATGACATATGGCGAAGCCTTCCACAAAAGCATGGAAGAAGGCGGATGGGATTTGTCTGTTGTCGACAAAGAAGCCATGAAAACCTCTCAAGTAACCTTGGTATTTGGTCAGATGAACGAGCCTCCCGGAGCACGTGCCTCTGTAGCCCTCTCTGGTCTTACTGTTGCCGAGAGTTTCCGCGATGGTGACGGTGACGGAAAAGGAAAAGATATTTTATTCTTTATCGATAACATCTTCCGATTTACACAAGCCGGTTCCGAAGTATCTGCTCTTTTAGGCCGTATGCCTTCGGCTGTAGGTTACCAACCAACCTTGGCTACCGAAATGGGTAAAATGCAAGAGCGTATCACATCAACCAAGAGCGGATCAATCACATCGGTACAGGCGGTATATGTACCTGCCGACGACTTGACCGACCCTGCGCCCGCCACTACGTTCTCGCACTTAGATGCCACCACCGTTTTGAATCGTAAAATTTCGGAGTTGGGTATCTATCCAGCGGTTGACCCTTTGGATTCAACCTCGCGAATTTTAACAGCCGAAATTGTGGGCGAAGCACACTATAACACGGCACAACGTGTTAAAGAGATGCTCCAAAAATACAAAGAGCTTCAAGATATTATCGCTATTTTAGGTATGGACGAATTGTCGGAAGAAGACAAATTAGTCGTTCACCGTGCACGACGTGTACAACGTTTTTTATCGCAACCTTTCCACGTGGCCGAGCAATTTACTGGTCTTAAAGGTGTATTGGTCGATATCGAAGATACCATTAAAGGGTTTAACATGATTATGGACGGAAAAGTGGATCGTTATCCTGAAGCCGCCTTTAACCTTGTGGGTACCATCGAAGAAGCCATTGCAAAAGGCGAAAAAATGTTGGCCGAAACTAAAAATTAAGATCTTCGATCTATTTCTTATTTTTGTAACTATCAATCTATCAACATTATAGATTAACAAAGCACGATAATATATTATACATAATACTTAATCGACCATGATTTTAGATATATTAACTCCAGAGCAAGCCATTTTTTCGGGCGAAATCAAACTGGTCAAAGTGCCCGGGACCAACGGCTCGTTCGAGGTTATGGAAAATCACGCACCCATCATCTCGTCGCTCGATAAAGGCGAATTAAAAATTAGCCCCCAATCAGGACAAGATATTTTTTATCAAATCGAAGGCGGAGTGATTGAAGTTAATCACAACAAAGCCATTATTTTGGTCGAAAAAATACTATAAAGGCATTTGATGCCAATTTAAAAACATTAAAGCCACTTTTTTAGTGGCTTTTTTTTGAGAATTGCTTATGCTCATGAACAGTTTTGTATCCATAAATCTTTTTATTAATTGGTATAAAACCGCACCTGTAAGTTCGAGTAGATTATGGTTGATTTTCGATCGATGATTGATGATTGTTAATTGGCGATTGGTTCATTTTAAAACTTTAATCTATCGACCGAAGGTTGACCGGTTTGTCGTCCGCCTCAGGCGGAGGGCAGATCCATAATACATCCCTTCGGAACACTCAGCAAAACACAAACGCTTGCATTAAAAAACTGCTGCTGTCAGTTCGAGTTGCTTTTGCTAGAAAGCGTATCGAGAACTTTCTACAAAGCAGGGCACAATACGATGCAGAAAAAAATAAGTTATTTACTTTCTGTTATTTATTTGATTATTAGGATACAAAAAACATTGGCAACGTTTGATTAAGAAAAATGTTACAAAAAATCACAAAAACTTAACGAAATGTTAATATATGTGAAAAAAAGCATTAAATTTACCTCTGATTTTACTAACAATTTAAAAAATCCTATGAAGAAAAGTTTGATGACGCTCGTGCTGATTATAGCAGGGGCATCTGTGCTCTGGGCACAGAAAACAGTAAGCGGTGTCCTTCGCAGTGCGGATGACGGGCAAACCCTTCCTGGCGTATCCATCGTCGAGAAAGGGACAGCAAATGGAACTACCACCGATTTGGATGGTAAGTACACTTTAACCGTAAAAGATGCCAACTCGGTGTTGGTATTCTCTTTTATGGGTATGACACCTCAAGAGGTTACAGTCGGAACACAAACC
>DYOK01000186.1:1679-5096 GCA_020720565.1 Acetofilamentum sp. | reverse complement strand
TTATACCAAATCCGTTTTCAAATGATTGATAAATATGATGTTGTCATACAAAAATCACTTTTGCTTAATTCGGGAAATATCAACTAAAGGATACTCATTCGCCAAATTTTAGCGATTGTTTTTTTTGCTATCTAAAAAAGTTTCAGAAAGAAAGATATCATCAGAATCTGGATCCGCAAAGCGCAAGCAAAATAGTTCGAAAAAAAAGCAGTGAGAAAATAAATAAATAAAACGAAGATTTTATTTATCGTCAGCCAGAAGGCCAAAGTGTTTAAGCACAATGAACGAAGCATTTTGTTCGGCTTCTTTTTTAGTGTGTCCTACCGCTTTCGAATATTCCTGTCGATTAAGCACAACGTAAGAGTGGAACGTGTTTTCCTTTTCGGGATTGTCGGACGTATTAAAACTAAGCGAATGGTTCTCTTTTTGACACCATTCCAATAGTCGGCTTTTGTAATTGGTTTCTGTGTTTCGCAACGCACAAATATCGAGATGCTGGTTGATAATATTGCTGACAACGTAATGGTACACTTTTACAAAACCTTGATCGAGGTAAATGGCTCCAATAAATGCTTCGAACGCATTGCCATAGATGCTAGAATGAACGTTATGTCTTTTGCCGTCGACTCGAACCAATCGATCGAGTCCAATATCGAGTGCCAATTGCGAAAGTTGTTTTCTGTTGACTACTTTAGAGCGCATTTGGGTTAGAAAACCCTCGTCTTCGTAAGGAAATTTTTTAAAAAGGAAATCGGCAAGAATACTATCTAAAATGGCATCGCCTAGAAATTCGAGGCGTTCGTTATCGTTCGACTTTCCGTTGGCATCGTTAACTGCTACCGATTTGTGAGTTAATGCCTGCTGATAAAAATGGATGTTGTTAGGAAACAGCCCCGTCATTTGGTAGATTCGATAATGGAACGAATCTTTTTTCGTCCACAATGCTTTAAACCAACTGATGCTAAACACCATTACAATGTATTAAAATTTATACAGACCTTTTTCTGATTCTTTACCACAAAAACCAAAACCACATCTTAATCGATGATAGTTAATAGGATTGTGTTATTTTACAAGAAAAAATGCACATAGATTGTGCTCGATGATTACTCGTATTTTTTGAAAATAACCGAGGCATTATGACCCCCAAAGCCGAATGTATTACTAAGTGCCACTTTTACATCGCGTTTTTGTGCCACGTTAGCAGTCAAATTCAATTTGGGATCGATTTGCTCGTCGAGTGTTTTAAGATTGATGGTTGGAGGCACCACACCACGATGAATGGCCATGATAGCTGCAATCGATTCTACCGCACCAGCAGCTCCTAAAAGGTGACCCGTCATTGATTTGGTAGAGCTGATGTTAAGCTTATAAGCATGTTCTCCAAACACTTTTTTAATAGCAATAGTTTCTGCAATATCGCCTAGCGGTGTAGCAGTTCCGTGCACATTCACGTAATCTACAGCTTCTGGAGCAAGATTAGCGTCTTCGAGTGCAAACTTCATCACATTGCTTGCACCAATACCTTCGGGATGAGGTGCAGTAAGATGGTGTGCATCTGCGGTCATACCGCCGCCCACAACTTCTGCATAAATTTTAGCACCCCGAGCCAAAGCATGCTCAAGTTCTTCGAGAATAAGAGCGGCACCACCTTCACCCATTACAAAACCATCGCGGGTTGCCTCAAATGGACGAGAAGCCGACTTGTACTCTTCGTTATTAGAAGAAATGGCGTGCATAGAGCTGAATCCTCCCATACCAGCTTCGTTAATTGCTGCTTCGGAACCTCCAGAAATAAACACTTTCGCTTTGCCTAAACGGATGTAATTAAACGCGTCGATGAGGGCATTGGTCGATGAAGCACAAGCAGAGACTGTTCCAAAATTGGGGCCTCTAAAATTGTACTTCATCGATATATGTCCAGCTGCAATATCGGAAATCATTTTGGGAATGAAAAAGGGACTGAAACGAGGTGTTCCGTCGCCCAAAGCATACGCTTTAATTTCGCTCACTAATGTTTCGATGCCTCCAATACCCGACGCCCATATCACTCCAGAACGATCTAAGTCGAGTTCCGCATTTTGCAAACCTGCATCTAAATAGGCCTCATCGGCAGCTATTAAAGCAAATTGGGCATAGCGATCTAACTTGCGAGCTTCTTTTCGGTCGAAATATGTTTCGGCATTGTAGTTTTTAACCTCACAGGCAAATTGGGTTTTAAACTTTGATGGATCGAACAAAGTTATCTTGTCGCAACCGCTCACGCCTTTCTCTAAGCTATCCCAATATTCATTTTTGGTATTCCCTAGTGGATTGATAGTCCCAATGCCGGTAACAACTACTCTTTTAAGATCCATATTTAAAACTTAATTGCTTGTGATTAATCTAATTGCAAAAAATTACTTGGCGTTTTCTGTGATGTACTTGATTGCATCGCCTACAGTACCAATACCTTCGGCTTGATCGTCAGGTATAGCAATGTTGAACTCTTTTTCGAACTCCATAATAAGTTCTACAGTGTCTAATGAATCTGCACCAAGGTCGTTAGTGAAGCTAGCGTCAGTGGTAACTTCGTTTTCGTCTACGCCTAATTTGTCAACAATGATAGCCTTAACTCTTGAGTTGATGTCCGACATAACTTTAAATTTTGATTAATAAATATTTTTTAATTTTAACTTTGCAAAGAAATAAATTCTAAGCATCATAATCAAACAAAATTTATTTTTCTTATCAAATTAGAAGAATTTTGATTTTTCGAGATCTGTTTTAGTCTTGAAACGATTCAAAAATATGACTTCTATAAATAATGTATCTATCTAAAATTCTGTTATTTATGACAAATCATATGATTAATTTAGCTGTTTTTGCTTCGGGGTCGGGAACCAACGCCGAGAATCTAATCCAATTTTTTTCTGGTTCAAATCGATATCAAATCAAGCTAATTGTGAGCAATAAACCAGATGCGTATGTGTTAACAAGAGCCAAAAAATTCGGAATTGAGTCCCATTGTTTGAGTTCGGAGCAAATTAAAGACCCTAGTTTGATGATTCAAGTTCTAAAGCAGCATCAAATTGATTTTGTGGTATTGGCGGGCTACCTAAAATTGATACCACCAGTATTAATTGAACAATTCCCTTCAAAGATAGTCAATATTCATCCCGCTTTATTGCCCAAATTCGGCGGCAAAGGGATGTATGGCATGAATGTACATAGAGCGGTTGTTGATGCCAAAGAAACAGAAACAGGAATTAGCATCCATTATGTGAACGAGCATTACGACTCGGGACATATAATTTTTCAAGCTAGCTGTTCTGTTTTGCCCAACGACACTGCCGACGATGTGGCTCAAAAAATTCACGAGTTGGAAATGGCCCACTTCCCAATGATATTAGAGCAGGTTTTGCGAAAAACTTGGCC
>DYOK01000186.1:0-1579 GCA_020720565.1 Acetofilamentum sp. | reverse complement strand
ATCAATGATTACAGAATTAACCTTAGTTCTAAGCCCCAAAGAAGCTTCAGAAATCGACCAGCAAAAAGAATTAATATCGGCTAAATTGGGCGTAAGTCCAGAGCAAATAAATCACATTGGGGTAGTTCGACAATCGATTGATGCCCGAAAAAAGCAAGTAAAGATTAATGTCAGTCTTAAAATATATATCGACGAAGTGCCTGATGAGCATCGTTCTATTCGACAGTATCAAAAAGTTGAACAAGCCAAGTCTATAATTGTGGTGGGGTCTGGGCCTGCTGGATTATTTGCGGCACTTCGATTAATCGAACTGGGCTTCAAGCCTATCGTTTTGGAACGTGGAAAAGCTGTAAGCGAACGCAAACGTGATTTAGCTCAAATTAACCGCAATGGGTCGATACCACCCGATTCGAATTATGCATTTGGCGAAGGTGGTGCAGGAACATTTTCTGATGGTAAGTTATATACCCGTTCGAAAAAGCGTGGTGATGTGGGCCGAATTCTCGAAATATTAACTCAGCATGGTGCTGACGAAAAAATTTTGGTCGATGCTCATCCACATATTGGCACCAATCTTTTGCCTAGAATTATTCAAAACATTCGTAAAACGATTACCGATTCGGGGGGCGAAGTCCATTTTAACAGTCGAATGACAGGGCTTTCCATCGAAAAAGATGTGCTCAAAGGGGTCTATGTGGGTGAGAAGTTATTCGAAGGCGAGGCTGTGATTTTGGCTACAGGTCATTCGGCTCGAGATGTTTATCGTATGCTTCACAAACAAAACGTCGAAATCGAAGCAAAAGATTTTGCTATGGGCGTAAGAGTAGAACACCCACAGACCCTAATAGATCAAATTCAATACACCTGCACCATTCGCGATGAGTATTTGCCAGCCGCCTCGTACAGTTTGGTGGTGCAAGTTAAACAACGTGGGGTGTATTCGTTTTGCATGTGTCCGGGTGGTTTTATTGTGCCCGCAGCCACACAAGATGGCGAATGCGTGGTCAATGGAATGTCGGCATCGAAACGAGATTCGAAATTTGCCAATTCTGGTATGGTAGTTCAGATTACGCAAGACGATTTACAACCGTACGCATCGCATGGTGTTTTGGCAGGGCTAGAATATCAGCAAGCATTAGAGCATATGGCATTTGAACATGGCGGTGGGGCTCAAAAAGCTCCGGCACAACGACTGGTCGATTTTGTCGAAGGCCGTTTGTCGACCGATTTACCAGAATGTTCTTATCATCCAGGAATTGTGAGTTCGAATCTGCACCAATGGCTACCTAAAAGTATTGGTAGTCGATTAAGAGAGGGGTTTAAAATTTTTGGTCAGAAAATGCCAGGTTATTTAACCAACCAAGCTGTGGTTTTAGGTGTCGAATCGAGAACATCGTCGCCCATTCGCATACCCAGAGATAAAATAATGTTGTCGCATCCTCAATTTAAAAACCTTTTTCCTAGTGGCGAAGGTGCAGGATATGCTGGTGGCATTGTTTCGGCAGCAGTAGATGGCGAGCGTGTAGCCGAGCAAATTGCACAAATTTTTGATAAATGAGCCTAATAGCGAATTGATTTT
>DYOK01000390.1 GCA_020720565.1 Acetofilamentum sp. | reverse complement strand
CGAAACGCTCGAAATGGACAAAATTTTAAAAGCCGCAAAATTGGACGATAATCTTATAGAAACAGTTCAAATATTATTCACAGCCAAGCTATTACATCCGTCGAGCGTATTAGAAACAGAGCGTTGGCTATGCGAAAATTCAGCCGCCAACGAACTTTACAAAACCCAAGAAAACATGAGCCGTTACAAGCTCTACAAAGCAGCAACATCGATGTATTCGGAAAAAGAACCGATAGAAAAAATGAAAACCTTTACATTAAATAATGCACCAGACCAACAAAAGGCCAACAGGTTATTCTCGATTGTTTGAATTTCAAACATAGATCTTTTGTGCGAAAAACAAAAATAGCCCAATGTAAAAACCATAAGTACAATACACTTGTAATTAAGTGTTTAGCTATCTGGATTTTCAAGTTGGGTTAAGAAAACCGCCATACACAGATGTACATACGGTGGTGTGAGAGGACGACAAAGTTAAATAAATAAATGATTTAACTTTGTCTCCTACTTTAATTACAATTCTTTAAGAATCTCGTCCACCGATTTAGAACAATTGGGCAACACCGAGATTGGTGCCGGTTTGCCCGCTTTTTCTGCAACAATATAACGCATACATTTTGTGTATTTCTCGGAGCCTGCATTGCAATACAAGCTTCTGTATACCCTTTCTGAGTTGGCTCTTTTAAGCACACCACCCTGAAATATAGGGCATTTTCCTGATTTGGGACATGTCATTTCCATATATCTGACTATTTAAGTGTTTGTTCAAATATAGCAACAGATCAGTTTAAAAAAAATGTATTTGATAGTGTTTATAAACACTTTAAGGTCTTCGTCCTATTTGTTATTTCTTAACTAGCTTTAAACCTGACTCTTAAGTTGTTGATACCCTAAAAAAAAGCAATAATTCAAGTTAATAAATCTTATAATACCAAATACATTTTCAAAGAATTGATAAATAAAATGAGGTATATTTTTCTTTTTTTATAGCAAAGACTATA
>DYOK01000389.1 GCA_020720565.1 Acetofilamentum sp. | reverse complement strand
GTGTAATCATCTGATCTAACAATGATTTGGTTATAAGTGTGATTATGTCCGCGATGCCAAACTTGTCGCATAATGCGGCTTAAATAACTGTTATCCATCCATTTGTCTGATTTTAACAAGCTGAAAAGCTGTTTTTGTTCTTGTTTGTCTGTGGTATGGCGAGGAATTGACTGTTTTGCTTTTACTTTAGCCGCTTCTCGGTTTGCTTTAATATCTCCTATAGCATCACATAGCGTTTGTTTCCAAGGTGTTGCGCCCACATTAAACTGCTTACCTTCTTTAAGCCAATTATCCCGAATAGTTCTATCGCCTAAGCCAACGCCTTTAATAGAACCAAAACGCTGCCAAATTTCTGTGCGTATTGCCCCCAAACGGCGAGCTTGCTCAACTAATGCGACGTATTTTCCTTTATTGAGGTTATCACTAAACGCTATCTGTGTTTTCACTGACCGCTTCCTTAATCATTTTTTTATATCGCCGCAAACCGTACAATCGACATGAAAAACAATGAATAATTGCCATCAAATCCTGTACCATTTCTGACTCAGGCGATAACGTTTCATTATTAATAACAATCAGTTTGCAACCGTGTTGTTCTAAATAATATTCAAACCAATCCATTCCAAAACGTGCCAATCTGTCTTTATGGGCAATGACTAAAGTATGGATTGCTCTGGATTCGACTAAAGACATGATTCTAACAAATTGCTTGCGTTTTAAATTTAAGCCACCGCCTACTTCTGCTATCGTTTCATCAATTGCAATTCCAGCATTAGCACAGAAGTCAGCGACTGCTTTTTGTTGCGAGATTAAATCATCTTTTTGATTATGACTAGAAACGCGGCAATAACTTATTGCAATTCGCTTGTTTTCCTTTACCCCTAGAATTTGCGATAGTTGGTCATGCGTATAAAAACGCCTATTAGTTGGCGTTCGATGTGCTTTTAAAATACCTTCTCTATCCCAACGTTGTAATGTGTTCGTTGTTTTAGCGATAAGTTT
>DYOK01000388.1 GCA_020720565.1 Acetofilamentum sp. | reverse complement strand
CTTTAACTTTCAATCTTCAACAAATAAACACATAAACCAACATATAATATGTGGCTATTTAGTAATTTTACACCTTGCAACATGTAAATTCACATACTGTTAGTTTGGTGATTGAAACTTAAGGTCTTCGACCTATTTATTGTTTTTGTAACTGTCTATTTGTCAGCACTATAGTTTAACAAAATACGACATTAAATTATTCTAACTACTTAATATTTGAATTTTAAATTTTACGACTTTATATATGTCTACATTCTTGTTCGACGAAATTATTTTTGGGCCGGTTAATAGCCGCAGGTTAGGGGTTTCGTTAGGGGTGAATTTATTGCCCACTAATTCGAAGTTCTGTAATTACAATTGTATTTATTGCGAGTGTGGATGGACGCCTGGCAAAGGACAAATGAAAGCTGATTTTCATGCTATCGATTTGGTGATCGAAAAACTTGAAACCTTTTTAAAAGATTACTTAGCCCAGAAAAAAACAATCGATACCATCACTTTTGCAGGAAATGGAGAGCCCACTTTGCATCCCGATTTCAAACAGATTATTGAGAAAACCATTGAATTAAGAAACCGCTATTATCAAAGTGCTGCTATTTCGGTTTTGTCGAATGCGACCATGTTGCACAATCAAAAGGTAGTAAGTGCGCTTAAATTGGTCGATAATAGAATTCTAAAACTCGATTCAGGAATTGAGGCCACTGCTAAACTTATTAATCAACCTTTAGGGTCTTATTCTAATCAGGTTTTGATTGAACAATTTGCTACGTTCGAGCATCGATTTATCGTGCAGACCATGTTTTTAAAAGGCGTGCAAAACGGCCAAAATATCGATAATACCAGCGAACTTGAATTAAAAGCTTACCTCAGATTGCTCGATACCATTCGGCCCGAGAAGGTAATGATTTACACGATTGCTCGCGATACCCCTTCGGAACATCTTGAGAAAATTTCGATTGAAAGATTACTCGAAATTGCCGATTTGATTCGTTCGCTAGGACT
>DYOK01000185.1:1641-5114 GCA_020720565.1 Acetofilamentum sp. | reverse complement strand
CTAAACAGGTCGAAGACCTTAAAAATTTGTAATTCTAATGGCGTTTACCCCATCAAAATTGGTATTATAAGCCTTAAGGATCATTTCAGAACCCGAAAAACTTGAGTCGGCCTTGCTCTGTCCAGAGCCGTCAATCATTAAATAAGGGGTGTTGCAACAACTGCATCGGTATTCTAAATCGTCGCCTGTGGCATTCAAACGGCAAGTACTTTTTTGTTCGAAAGGACAAAGTCGGTCGTACGCTACAAAATCGCTTTCGGTTAACCTATATATAATAATACCAGCATGCCCCCCCGTTACAGTAATCGAATTACCCACCACTCTCAACTCGCGGTAAAGAGGGTCGTTTAAATAAATGGTAAAATCTACAGGTGTGTCGGGAATACTGCTGCTGGGTTTCTTGCAAGAATAAACAATAATAACAGTAATAAGTAGACTAACTATTGCAAAAGAACGTAACATTGTATTATATTTGAAAATATGCAATCAAAGATACATCAATTATATGGAATTTATATCTTAATAGGAATTCTAATTCTTATGGGTGTCGATTCGAGTGCACAAAAGTATTGTATCGACATTCCTCATAAAACAGTAAAAAACAGAAAAGAATTTATTATCAAGCGTTGGTTAAAGCCAGATGCCGTTGCCATAGCACAAAAGCAAGTTCGAATCGATAACAAAAATAAAAAGAAAGCATTAAAGGCAGAATACAAGTCCTTAATCAACTATCAAAAGAGGATGAACAATGTATATGAATCTGGGAAGAAACGTAAAGTATATCAAAGGATGAAACAATACGAAAAAGTTTCGAAGCGGATTAGAGCGCATAAACACACCAAAACAAAACTGCAATTATGGTTTAGCAAAGACCAAAAACAAAAACGAAAACACAAAAAATCAATATTTAAGCAACTTTTAAATGTTTTTTAGAACATATTGGTAAAATGTATTGCTTTGATATTGAAAAGTTTGATACAAAAAACAAGCCACAGAATCATCAATTCGAATCACAATCTTACTCGGGGCTAAAGAAATGTTTGGAAAATTGACGAATGTTTGATTATCTTTGAAGTTTGTTAAGAAAAGTTAATATAATCAAAACAAATTATCATAAACACTTGACTATGATACGTAAACTACTTCTAGTAATCATTGCAATGTTCACCGTAAGTGGCCTATGGGCACAATCTGGTACATTACAAGGTAA
This sequence comes from Acetofilamentum sp., assembly GCA_020720565.1. GTDB lineage: Bacteria > Bacteroidota > Bacteroidia > Bacteroidales > JAFGXI01 > JAFGXI01. Next base: position 3,904 of record DYOK01000185.1, on the reverse strand, counting down.
AGTAACCGATACAAAAGGCGAGCCTATGGCTTTTGCCAACATTTCGATTGAACAAGACGGAAAGGTAATCACTGGGGGAATGACTGATTTTGATGGTAATTTTACTATCAAACCAGTACCCGTTGGTAAATTTACCGTTAAATGTTCGACTGTGGGTTATAACACAAGCGTGTTGACTGGTGTGCAAATTAATACTTCGAAAATTACTTTTCAGAACTTTAAGCTAGCAACATCTGTTAACAAGCTGGACGAAGTTGTGGTTACATCATATAAAGTGCCTTTGATTGCTAAAGACCAATTGGAATCTGGGGGTACCGTAACTCAAGAAGACATTGACAAAATGCCAGGTCGTTCGGCCTCTGCCGTAGCAGCTACCGTTGGGGGTGTAAACGCAGATGCCAATGGTGATTTAAACGTTCGTGGCCAACGTTCGGGTGGTACAGTTTACTATATCGATGGTGTAAAAGTAATGGGCAACACTTTACCTAAAAGTGCAATAGAGCAAATTAGTGTAATTGCAGGGGGCCTTGAAGCTAAGTATGGCGATGCAACGGGTGGCATCATTAACATTACAACCAAAGGTGCTTCAAAAGAATTTCACGGTGGAGTGGAGTTGTTAACATCTCAATTTTTAGACCCTTATGGTTTTTCGCTAGGTGGTTTAACCTTGACGGGTCCAATTTATTCTAAGAAAAGTGTAGATCGATACGATTCAACTAAAGTGGTTAAGAAACCTATTATTGGATTTTTGCTTACTGGAGAAATCACTTATGCTCACGATGTCTCACCTCAAATCAATGGTGCATGGATGTCGAAAGATGGTGTGAACGAAAGTATTCGATTAACACCATACACACTCGATCAATCGAGTGGAGGGACTCCAATTATCAATTATACCACAGATTATTTACAGTCAGATAACTTTGAGCATGTCGATGCATTGCCCAATAATTCATCGTTAAGTGTCAATGCCAATGGTAAAATTTCCTTTAATATTACTGATAATTTAATCTTTTCGGTTGGAGGTAGATACCGTTATTTAGATCGTTCCATTTTTTCTATTGCCAATTCTTTATATAATTCAGAGAATAATGGTCAATACAATTATAACAATTGGCAAGTTAATGGACGTATTACCCATAAATTATCTAATAAATCGGGCGAAGAAGAGGAAAAGTCTGCATCAACCATTAAAAATGTGTATTATGAGTTGGTAGGATCATACGAAAAGGAATATCAGAAATTTTACGATAGCGATTTTGATGACGATTTGTTTAAATATGGTCACGTAGGTACATTTAAAACCTACAGCATGCCCACATACGAATTTACCACACAATTAGAAGGTTATTCACATGGCGTTTATGCACTCAATGGATCAGCTGACACTGCAGTGACATTTGCACCAAGCCAATACAATCCAGATTTAGCCAATTATACCAAGTATTATTATACACTATTTGAGCAAGGAAGTGTTTTTTACCGAAATATGGAATTGATTGAGGCCTTTGGTGGCGTGTTAAACGGAAAAACGCCCAATAGTATATACAGTCGTTTTAATTCCTTAGGAACACCTTATTCAAATTATATCATTCAAGATGAGGGACAATACACTTTTAATGGCAATGCATCTGCCGATATAGGAAAACACGAATTCCAGTTTGGTTTTGAATTTGAGCAAAGAGATAATCGATACTATGGAGCCGCTCCCATTGGTTTATGGACCAGAGCACGTCAATTGGCTAATTATCATATTTCGGAATTGGATTTAAGCAACCCTATTCGACATTCAATTACCGATGTCGACGGAAATGTAATTTTGATGGACACCATTAGTTACAACTTCAAATATTCTGCGGACGCCCAAACAATGTTCGATTATAAATTTAGAGCACATTTAGCTGAACAAGGTATTCAAATTAATGGTCAGAATGTAACAGTAAACGGAACCCAACAATTGGATATTGACTCTTACGATCCCAGCTTAATGTCAATTGATTATTTTAGTGCAGACGAATTGCTTAATGAGGGTAATAGTTCTGTAACTTATTATGGTTATGATGCCTATGGGAATCGACTGACTACCAATCCAAGTATTGATGACTTTTTTAATGAAACCAATGAATTAGGTTATAAAACTAGACCTGTTGCTGCGTTTACGCCTAATTATTTAGCGTTTTATGTTCAAGATAAATTTGCTTTTGACGATTTATTATTCAGAGTTGGTGTACGTGCAGACCGATACGATGCCAATCAAAAAGTT
>DYOK01000185.1:0-1541 GCA_020720565.1 Acetofilamentum sp. | reverse complement strand
CTTCACTTACAGAGTGTTGCTTCTGATGGAATTGGTAATCCGAATCTTTTACCTGAAAAAACTATAGAATTGGAGTTAGGATTCCAACAAAAAGTATCCAATACCTCATCGATAAAATTAGTTGCTTTTTATAGAGAGATGAATAATTTAGAGCAAGTACAAAGCATAACAGGTGGATATCCAATGGATTATATTACTTATCAGAATATTGACTTTGGTACTGTTAAGGGCCTTACAGCAACTTACGATTTACGTCGAACGGGTAATGTGAGAATGACTTTCGCTTATACTTTGCAATTTGCTAATGGTACAGGTTCCGATGCACAAACAGCTTTAAACTTAATCAAACAAGGCGAGCCCAATTTGCGTCAAACTTTGCCTCTAGCTTTTGATCAACGTCATACACTTAAGTCAATGTTAGATTACAGTTATTTAAGCGATGAATTGTACGATGGTCCAGTATTATTTGGTAGAGACATTCTCGAAAATACAGGTGTTACTTTTATATTTATGTACAATACAGGTAGTCCATATTCTCGTAAAGATCCCAATACCGATAACTTAGTGGGTTCTGTTAATGGGAGTAGAATGCCCTCTGTATTTAGAACTGACATGAAGATTTATAAAGATATTTTTATGAAAGTAGGGAAAGACAAAAAGAATGATTTGGCTTTACAAATCTATTTAGATGTGGCTAATTTATTTAATGCGATGAGTGTTGCATCTGTATTTTCATATACTGGCAATGCCAATGACGATGCATACCTAACTACTGCAAAAAATCAAGCTGAAATTAATTCTCAGATAGATTCAGAAGCATATAGAAATTATTATAGCATGAACATTAGTATGTATGATTATTATTTGTCACCTAGAACCATTCGTTTAGGATTACAACTAGGTTTTTAATTACGTTAACTCTTGATTTACAATAATATGAGAAAGATATCCTTATTATTAGGTTTAATTTTACTTCAGATTTTAACTGCTTCAGCATATCATGACCGAAGCTGGAATCATCGTTCACAACCAGAAAGAAGTGTAAATGCATCAGGCTGTTCCAGAGCTGCGAGTTCTACTTCAATGGAATATAATAATGTAAAAGCATTAATACATACAGGTGGTGATATGTGGTGGGATTTAGTAGGTACAGCAAAATACGAAATTCCAAAGGGTTCTGGAAAAACTTCATTATTTGCGGGATCAATTTGGATTGGTGGTACTGATGTGAATGATCAATTACGATTGGCTGCTGTAAAATTTAGGAATAGTGGAGTTGACTATTGGCCTGGCCCTCTCGTTGTAGGAGGAATGAACCAAGCTACAATTACTTCCGATGTTTGCTTGGAATATGACAAACATTTTGTTGTATCTAAACAAGAAGTGGCTGAGTTTCGGTCTTATATTAATGCAGTTTTATCCAATAATATCGAAGTAATTGAAACCCAATTTGAAGGCTATCAAGTTCCTGATATTATTTCAAATTGGCCTGGAAATGGTAAATCAAATCTTGGGTATGATTTCTATTTAGCTCCTTACTA
>DYOK01000387.1 GCA_020720565.1 Acetofilamentum sp. | reverse complement strand
TAAATTAGCATTTAAAAATATGCCTGTACTTCAAGACTTAATTTTTCTTTTCATATTTGGTTTTGCGGCGGGTTTTGTCGACGCTGTAGTTGGCGGAGGTGGTCTTATTCAAATACCAGCTCTCATGATGCTTTTACCTGGCGTGCCCATTGCAACCCTTTTTGGAACCAATAAGTTTGCTGGATTTAGTGGTACTTTGATGGCATCTTATCGTTATTTTAAAACCACTACGCTCGACTTCAAATTACTGATGCCTGCCATTTGGACTGCTTTGGTGTTTTCGTTTGTAGGAGCATGGTTGGTGGCGTATTTCGATAAAGCCTTTTTAGAGCCTATTGTTCTCATTTTGTTGGCTTTAGTATTGTTGTATACGCTATTTAAGCCCTATCTACAAAGATACCACAAAGTGGTTTTGCCCAATAGGCGAATTATTGCTTCTGCTTCTGTGGGGATGGCTCTCGGCCTTTACGATGGTTTTTTTGGGCCAGGAACGGGCAGTTTTTTGATAATGGCTTTTGTTGCTCTTTTCGGGATGGATTTTTTGGCCGCTTCGGCACACGCCAAAATCATCAATTTAGTGACCAATATTGCTGCACTAATTTTTTTTATTGCTGCCGGCCACATCAATTTCTACTGGGCCATTCCACTGGCTGCAGCTAATATGGCGGGTGCTTATGTGGGGGCCAAAACAGCGGTCAAACGTGGCGAGCCCTTTATTAGGCCATTTTATATTATCGTGGTTACCGCTTTGTTGCTCAAACTGAGCTATCAGATTTTTTGATTTATAGGCAGAAAAGTATCGCATTAAAAATTTAACACGCAAATCTACGGGGGACTATTTTGAAGCTTGGTAATCTATATATTACTGATTATGTGTACTTTATGTGTATGTTAGACGTTTTTAACTTTTTTGTAATTTTTGTATATGCTTAATAATCTGGCAATTGGAATTTGTGTAAATTTATTCCAATTTGAAGCATCTGAACCTTATTTTCAAGTTGGGTTA
>DYOK01000386.1 GCA_020720565.1 Acetofilamentum sp. | reverse complement strand
CTAGCAACATGCTGCAATGACCTTGCTGGCCATAATTTTCGACAGTTTGTAGAACGATTCGTGCGACCAACCTGCTATATGAGGGGTTAAAATAACATTCTGGGCTGCAAGTAGATAATCTAGCGAAGCGGGTCTGTTTTGGTCGTATAAGGTTTCGAATGTGTGCTGTTCGTATTCCAATACATCGAGCCCGGCAGCGGTCACCTTTCCCGTTTGTAACAAATGAACCAAATCGTCTGTTTTTAAGCATTCGCCTCGAGCCGTGTTCAAAATAATAATGGGTTTTTTAAATTGATTGACATAGTCGTTTTGAATCAGATAATGGGTTTCGTTAGTTAAAGGCACATGGATGCTCAAAATGTCGGCTTGTTCAAAAATTTCGAACATACTGGCTTCGGTTACATAATTGTCGGAAAATTGTGTTTTGTATTTGTCGTATGCCAACACTTTGTGTGCCAGTCCGCTGACACGTTTTGCAAAAGCTTTACCCATATGGCCATAGCCAATAATGGCCACGGTTTTTTCGCCTAATTCAGTGCCCCAATGCGGTTCTCTGTGCCAATTTCCAAGCCTCATGTCGGAATGCGACGAACCTATGTGGTGCATCAAATTAAGTAACATACCCAAAGTGTGCTCACCCAATGCATCGCGATTGCCTTCGGGAGAATTTAAGCATTGTATGCCTCTAGATTGTGCATAATTAACGGCAATATTTTCCATACCAGCACCAACTCGTCCAATAATTTTAAGATTTTTGGCTTTGTCGATGATTTCGGGGCTTATTTCGAGTTTGCTTCTTAGGATTAAAATTTCGTATTTTCCAATCAAATGCTCAAATTCTAAGGGTTTGATATTGGGCAAGTAATCGTACGATATCCCCGCGGTATCGAACAGTTGACACATTACTTCGTGGACTTTATCGATAATTAGTGCTTTCATAGTTTTTGTTACGAGATTGATTCGCAGAAGTGTTTATTATGGTGTTGAATTGTTGAAGGTTGCAGGTT
>DYOK01000184.1:3086-5147 GCA_020720565.1 Acetofilamentum sp. | reverse complement strand
ATTCCAAACAAAGCACAGGCAAATTGGGGACAAAACATTTCCACACGTTGCACAGCTCGATAAAGCAGATTACTTTTGCAACATGATAGCCATTGACAACATTAGCGTAGCATTTAACGGAACCGATTTGTTTTCGGACGTATCGTTTTTAATCGATAAAAAAGATAAAATTGGTTTAGTGGGCCGTAATGGTGCCGGAAAATCGACCCTTTTAAAGATTATCTTCGGATTGCAAGGGCTCGATTCTGGGAATATTTCAAAATCGGGCGACCTTAAATTGGGCTATCTTCCTCAGCAAATGACCTATCAGAGCGGCAAAACCGTGCGAGCGGAAGCCGAAACTGCATTTAAAGAGATTAATCAAATCGAAGCCCAGCTCAAACTGGCCAACGAAAACCTACTCCAAAGAACCGATTACGAGTCGGACGATTACGCCAAGCTATTGCATCACATGGCCGAATTATCCGACGCTCATCGCATTTTGGGTGGTGCCAATGTTCACGAACAACTCGAAAAGATATTGCTTGGCTTAGGCTTTAACACCTCCGACTTTGACCGTTTGACCAACGAATTTAGTGGGGGATGGCGAATGCGAATCGAATTGGCAAAAATACTACTCCAACAACCCGATGTGCTTTTGCTCGATGAACCTACCAATCACCTCGATATCGAATCGATTCAATGGCTAGAAAATTTCCTTAAAAACTATAGTGGTGCAATTGTCCTGATTTCGCACGATAGGCTTTTCCTCGACAATGTTACCAACAGAACCATCGAAATTTCTTTAGGCAAAATTTACGACTACAAAACCTCGTACACCCGTTATACTGAGCTTAGAGTCGAACGTCGCCAACAACAAATGGCAGCTTATCAGAATCAACAAAAATTAATCGAAGATATTCAAGCATTTATCGACCGATTTCGGTACCAAGCTACCAAGGCGGTTCAAGTGCAATCGCGCATCAAACAACTCGAAAAAATTGAACGTATCGAGATTGACGAAGAAGACTTGTCGGCATTGCATCTTAAATTCCCACCAGCACCTCGTTCGGGAAATTTGGTGATAGAATGTAAAAACTTAAGCAAAGCGTTTGGCGAAAAGGTGATTCTAAAAGAGCTCGATTTTGTGGTCGAACGTGGCGAAAAGATTGCTTTTGTGGGTAAAAATGGCGAAGGGAAAACTACCTTAAGCCGCCTGATTATGGGCGAATACGAGCACTCTGGACTGCTTAAAGTGGGACATAATGTGAGTATTGGATATTTTGCACAAAACCAAGACGAATTGCTCGACAAAAACAAAACGGTTTTCCAAACCCTCGACGATATTGCGGTGGGCGATATTCGTAAGAAGATTCGCGACATTTTAGGTGCTTTTTTGTTTCGTGGCGAAGATGTCGACAAAAAGGTAAGCGTACTGTCTGGTGGTGAACAATCTCGTTTGGCAATGGCCAAATTACTACTGGCACCCGTCAACTTACTTATTCTCGACGAACCTACCAACCACCTCGACTTGTTAACCAAAGATATCTTGAAAAAAGCGCTTCAGCAATACGATGGAACTTTGCTTATTGTGTCGCACGACCGATATTTCTTAGATGGGCTCTGCGAAAAGATTTTCGAATTTCGTAATCAAACCATCAAAACCCATTTGTCTGGCATACAGGAGTTTATAAAAAAACGTAATATCGAATCGTTAAACGATTTAAATTTAAAGCAAAAAGCCCAAGCACAAGCCGACGAATTACAAGGCCCATCGGCACAAAAAGCCAATTACGAAGAACGAAAAAATATCGACCGCCAAATCAGAAAACAGAAAAAAGAAATTGGCGAGTTAGAAGATCAAATCGCAAAACTAGAACAAGAAATTGAAACCATCAATCACAGTTTAGCATACGATTCTGCGGGCTATACCCCCGACGATTTTCAAAAACAACATGCACAAATTCAAACTCATAAGCAAACCCTTGAACGGGTGATGCACCAATGGGAGCGAATGCAATACGAACTTGACTTGCTCGAAGAACAAAAAGGCTGAAAGCAGTGTTTGATATAACGAATTAA
>DYOK01000184.1:0-2986 GCA_020720565.1 Acetofilamentum sp. | reverse complement strand
AATCATCAATCGAGAATCACTTGCTATCTTTTTTAAATCGGGAGAAAATGTAGTCGTTGATATCTTTGAGCGATTCCATTTGCTGAGACGAATTACCCGACCGAACATAAAATTTTTCGACCGGTGCAGCACCTTTCTCTTGCGTTTTAAGGAATACTGGTTCGTCGGCTCGTAACACTTCGATGAGACAAATCTCATTAGCACCATCTCGTAAAAAATCCATTCGAATAAATTCGGAGGTATATCGGACTCCAAAATATTTATGTAAAAGATTTCGCGTGTATATTTCAAAAAAGTCGCCAGTTGGTTTTTTTAGGCTCAACAAATCGGGTTCGATCCCCAAAATATTTTTATCGTCGTCAACGCCTATTAGCAAGATCCCTCCATCGGAATTGCCAAAAGCAGCAATGGTTTTCATTATTACATACTCAAGTTCTGGATTGGTCTTGTTTTGACGGTAATCCCATCGTAATGAGGACTTAAACTCGAGGTGAGAATTTTCGTTTGCAGACAACAATTCTTCAATCGAATGGTTGCTGGGTATATTTTTGGTTCGTTTACTGTTTAAGTACCAAATTAGCACGCCCACAATAGTGAGGACTAGCAACAGAAGGTAAGCCCACATACCAAAGCTCTGACTATTACTTTTCATTTCTAGAAAACTGCTATTAGGCAAAGCAACCAACAGACTGTTCACGCCCATTTGCGGATTTACCAAGCGTTGTGCTACCCAAAGGGTGTAATTGCGGTATGTAACCGAAAAAACACGATTCGAATCCGATTTAAAGCGTATCAAATCGTTGTAAATCACCCCAGCTACGCTGTCGTGGAGATGTGCAAAAGGCTCGGTTTGTGGTCTATTTAGAAACAATACCGTTCCTTGTGGATTCATCATAAACACAAAAGCATCCTTTAACTCGGGACTCGCTTCTTTTAGCTTTTTCGCTATAATTTCTCGGTTCAACCTTAATGCTAAAGTAACCGTATCTGATCCCACTGCCCAACTTTTACCTAAAAGCATCACTTCTTGTTGTATAAAGGCGGCACGATGTGGCAACCAAACATACTGATTCAAGTGAGCGTTAATCACTTGGTTTAAATGTTGGATATGGTATTTTTTTTCGTCGAAAAATTCTTCCCATTGCGAGATGGCCTTGCTTTTCTCGAAACGATTCCAGTGCACAATATCGACATGCGAAGTGGAATCGCTCGCCATAATAACTGATGCCTCGTCGCGTGCAATGTACGTTTTGTAAGGCCCTTTTGCTAAATATATGGAATGGAATGAGGATTCTGATTCCATTATTTTGAGTAATAAATCTTGCTCAAAAACGTCGTTGTATTTATTGGCTTTTGTTTTTGAAGATATTTGTTCGATGTAGCCATCAACACGTTTGTAAAAGGCGTTGACTTCGGTTAATAAAATATCCGATTTGTTCGAGACCAATTCGTCGGCATATGGCGAAATGCTAATCGAACTCAATAACCAATACCATAAAACTGCCACATGTACTGCAAGGACCAAGGAACCCAAAATCCATTTTTTTGCCATAAATCGATAGGTTTTTATACTTAGGTCTCCGACCTATTTTTTAATTTCGCAACAAGTTATATATCTGGCTATTACGTATGCTGTGCGATATCATTTAAAATACTTAGAGCTGTTTTCTTACAAAATTCACCCACAATTCGATAACAAAGTATTTTAAATACCTTCTTAAAGCAATTTAAGAAGTTCAGCTGCTTTTTCGAGTTCCGCATCGTCTTTAGCAAAGCAAAATCGGACCACTTTATGGTCTGTTTTTTCGTGATAAAATACCGAAACTGGAATGGTTGCAACGCGATGCTCTTTGGTTAACCACTGTGAAAACTCGACATCGCCTAAATTGGAAATGGCGGTGTAATCCATCAACTGGAAATAGGTACCATGCGATGGGATGGCTTTAAACTTGGTTGGTTCCATTAGCGAAACAAAATAGTCGCGTTTCTTTTGCAAAAATGAACTCACCCCTAAATACCGTTGTTCGTTCTGAATGTATTCGGCAATGGCATACTGAATGGGCGTATTGACTGCAAAAACGACCCATTGGTGGAACGAACGGAAATGTTTGCTCAAATATTCTGGAGCCAAAACATAACCAATTTTCCAACCAGTGGCATGCAAGCTTTTACCAAAAGACCCCACAATTAAGGTTCGTTCTCGTAATTCGGGTACAGAAGCTAAAGAAAGATGAGGTTTTCCGTCGAATGTAATATGTTGGTAGACTTCGTCAGATAATACCACAATGTTAGTCCCCTTAAGTAATTTGGTCAGTGCTTTCAAATCGGTTTCGTTAAGAACTGCACCCGTTGGATTGTGCGGGTTGTTCAGAATCATCATTTTGGTTTTGCCGGTCACCCGTTTGCTGACTTCGTCCCAATTAATTTGGTATTTTGGGAACTCCATCGATACAAAAATTGGTTTACCACCTTGGGTCAATATGGCGGGTACATAGCTGTCGTATGCAGGTTCAAATACGATCACTTCGTCGCCTTCGCACACCAAGGCTGTAATAGCGGTATATAAAGCTTGTGTACCACCTGCAGTAATAGTCACTTCGGTATCGGGGTGGTATCGAAATGCAACTGCTTTTTCGTGCATGTCGGCTACAGCGGTTCTCAATTCGGGTAATCCTATCATGGGGGCGTATTGATTAAACCCTTTTTGCATGTATTGATTGACCAGTCTTATCAATTCAGGGTCGATGTCATAGCCTGGAAAACCTTGCGATAAATTAATGGCGTTGTGCTCTTTAGCCATGCGCGACATGGTGGCAAAGATGCTCTCTTTTGATGTAGGAAGTTTAGAATTGATATTGATCATGAACGGAACTTTGGCTATTTTGAGTGTACAAAAATAATCAATCTAATCCAATTCTACGCCTTGTAATCATTGAAAGTCTAATTTAATAATACTTCGTTAAACTTTTCAAAAGTTCTAATTTAA
>DYOK01000183.1 GCA_020720565.1 Acetofilamentum sp. | reverse complement strand
CAATCAACAATCGTAAATTATAAATAGATGAATATTGTTATCACCATAGGTTTATTAACCATTTTAGTTTCTTTTTTGTCGTTCCGTAAACCAGAATTGATGGAGAAGCTCGATTTTTCGCCTTTTCAAATCAAACGTCAAGGCGCCCACTACCGCTGGTTTTCTCATGGTTTGGTGCATGCCGATTGGATGCACTTGATTATCAATATGATGGTGTTTTTCTCTTTTGGAGTCGCATTATTATCCCATTTTGGGCAAATATTTGGCGATTTAAACAGTCTTCTGTTTGCCGTAATGTATGTTTTTTCCATTCCCATTTCGAGTTTGTGGGACTATTCGCAACACAAAGACCACGATTGGTATCATGCGGTGGGCGCTTCGGGGGCGGTATCGGCTGTAGTTTTTGCCGACATTTTCTTTGACCCTTGGCATAAAATCTATTTTTTTGCCGTTTTACCTATACCGGGGATTTTGTTTGCCATACTTTATTTAGGCTATTCTTACTATATGGGGAAAAAAGCAAATGATAATATTGGACATAATGCCCACTTTTTTGGAGCCTTATTTGGTTTTAGTTTTCCGATTATTATTAAACCCGAGCTATTTTACCGTTTTATCGAAGTATTGATATCTTGAGTAATTTGAATCATATAATTTCGGATTTTAAAATCCAAAACACCTGATAAAATTCCAGTTACAAAAATAGAAATAGGTCGAATACCTTAATTTAATTTTTTTAAATTTCGTTAAACCAACAATGAATAAAGCTGTTTTTTTAGATCGCGATGGGGTTATCAATCACAATGAAGAATATTACACTTTTTCGAAAGATAAATTTCGTTTTATCGACGATGTACTTAAAAGTATCGCACTACTGCATCAAAATGGTTTCTTAATTATTGTTATTTCGAACCAAAGCGGAATTGCAAAAGGGAAATATCGAATTGAAGATGTTGAAAATACCCATCAATTTATGATGGACGAAATTAAAAAATCTGGCGGGCATATCGACGAGATTTATTATTGTACGCATCATCCCGAACATGGTGCTTGTCTCTGTAGAAAACCTGAAAGTTTACTCATCGAAAAAGCATTGGCACGTTTCGAAATCGATCCCAAACAATCGTTTTTAATTGGCGACAGTGTTCGCGATATTGTGGCAGGCGAAAAAGTCGGATTAAAATCGTTCAAAATAGAATCGAATCAAAGCATTTTGGATATTTGTCGAGAAATAGTTAAGCCATAAAAAATGTCAAAAGTTAATCAATTTGTATGTTATAATGGCAGGTTTGTGCATCGCGACAAGCTTGTAATTCCATGGAACAACCGTGGGTTTAAATATGCTGATGGATTTTTCGAAACCATGCACTATGCATTTGGAGGCATTCAATTGTACGACTATCACGTGGAGCGATGGCAAAATGCCATGCAGTTTTTAAAACTAGAAAATGAGCTCCTATCCCATCCCACTCTACTTTTAAAAGATATTGCACACTTGGTCAATGCTAACCACCATTTTAAAGGTTCTCGAATTAGGATGAGCATTTTTAGAGAAGGCGAAGGATTTTATACCCCAAGTTCACAAAAAGCTTCGTTTATTATCGAAAGTTCGGTGCTCGAAAGTGATTCGTATCCTTTGAACAAACAAGGCTTGAGTATCGAAGTTTTCGATGAGCATTGTAAAAACGAACAAAACCCCAATTTTTACAAATCGTTACATGCCACGACTTCAATTTTGGCAGGAATTCAAAAACAAGAATGGGGTGTTGACGATTGCATGTTGCAAAACTCTAAAAATCAGATTATTGAAAGCATCTCATCTAATATCTTCTTTATTCAAGGTCAAAATATAATTACACCTCATCAGCATTCGGGTTGTTTACAAGGTGTTTTTCGTCGAAAAGTGATCGACTTTTTACCCCAATTGGGCTATAAGGTTGAACAAAATCAAGCCGTTAAAGTGGTCGATTTACCTCATTTCGACGAAATATTCTTGACGAACGCCATCCAAGGGATTCAATGGGTGGGCGCATTTCGCGACAAAAGATACGACAACAAACAAACCAAACTAATTCAACAAGCTCTGGTAACAGACATAATTCAAAGTACTCAATAAAACATTTCAATTTCGACATGAGGTCTTAGACCTATTTCTATTTTTTATAACTGGCAATTTATCAAGCTCATAGAACAACAAAATACGACAAAAAATTATACAAAACACTTAAAACGCATGAAGATTCAAAACAAAAATATTTTTCATCTCATTAGCCCTGTAATTTTCGGCTTCGCTCTGTTTAACTCAAATTTGTGTTCGGCACAAGATAACAGAGCCATTCCTCCCGAAAAACCCAAATTGATTGTTACCATTGTCATCGAGCAAATGCGTTACGATTTTATCGACCGCTTTTGGAACAAATTTGGCGATGATGGCTTTAAAAGAATCTCTTTGGAAGGCAGCTATTTTAAAGACGCGCAAATCAACTATTTATTCACCCAATCCTCGCCAGGTTACGCCACCATTGTTACTGGAACCAATCCGAGTACACATGGGATTGTGGCCGACCAATGGTATAACAGCATTAGCAATGCTAACGTTAAAAGCACACAAAACGGGAAAATCAACACGGTAGGTTCAAATAGCAATTACGGACAACATTCACCTAGCCAACTTGTTACAAGCACAGTAAGTGACGAATTGAAATTAGTCGATAGCCAATCAAAAGTAATCAGCTTAGGTTTAGATCCCGTTTCGGCAGTATTGTCGGGTGGACATTTGGCGCATTCGGCCTACTGGCTCGACGAACAAACAGGACAATGGATTACCAGTTCATTTTATCAAAAAAGCTTACCCAATTGGGTCAAAGCATTTAACGACAAAAAGACCGCACTGTCGTACCTCGATCGTCAATGGACTACTTTTTTAGATCCTTCGCAGTACAAAGAAAGTAGTCCCGATTCATCGGTTTACGAATATGGATTTGGTGCTAAATTAAATCGATTTCCTTACGACCTTTCAGCAATAAGCAATGCCAAAGGCGGCTTCCCCGATTATAGTGTGTTGAATCAAATACCCTTTGGAAACTCGTATACGAAAGATTTTGCAATCGAAACCATTGTAAAAGAAGAGATGGGAAAAGATGTGCATCCCGATTTTTTAATGCTCAATTTTTCAGCTACCAAAGGTATTAGCAACCGATTTGGCCCCAATGCAGTCGAAACACAAGACGCTTATCTTCGTTTAGACCAAGAATTAGGCTTCTTTCTCAAATTCTTAGACCAAGAAATTGGTAAGCACAACGTTCTGGTTATTTTAACCTCAAACCATGGTGTGGCCTATTCGCCTGCATATCTCGAAGAACGAGGAATTCCTTCGGGACAATTTAAAAGTTACTATGCCATTGCATTGCTAAAAAGCTATCTGAATGCAACTTATGGCAAAGGCGAATGGATTAAATTGTATTATAATCAGCAAATATATCTCAACAAAACTTTAATCGAAGACAGTAAAATCGATTTGGAAGAATTCCGCCAAAAAGTGGTTGAATTTATGATTCAATACGACGGAGTAGCCAATGCCGTTTCGGCTAGCACTGTATTAGCATCTGAATTTAATAATGGTTTGATGTCGAAGATGCAAAATTCGTTTAACCAAAAACGTTCAGGTGATGTGATGATAAACTTGAAACCTGGCTGGCTCGAAGACATTACACAAACCACCTCGAGCAATTCGCCCTACGTATATGACACGCACGTACCTCTAATTTTCTTTGGTTGGCGAATCAAACGACAAGAGCGAACAGAACCTATCGATTTAATTGATATTGCTCCCACACTCTCACAGTTTTTGAACATTGCAAAACCCAACGGTTGTAGTGGAAAACCTATCGAAAACCTTTTAAAATAATGTCGGTTATCTAAAAAAATATCTCTTATGAAATTCTCTGATATTATTGGACAAGAACATGTTATTAGTCAATTAAGCGACTTGGTTTTGAATAATCGGCTCAGCCATGCCTTGCTTTTTCATGGACCCGAAGGTGTTGGGAAAAAGGCGCTGGCCCTAGCTTTTGCACAGTATATTGTTTGCGAAAATAAACAAGGTCACGAGTCTTGTGGCGAATGCCCTGCCTGTCGTAAGGCAGCTAAGTGGGTTCATCCCGACATTCATTTTGTGTTTCCCGTGATTAAAGACGGAAGCAAAAAGTCAATTTCTGATACGTATATTTCTGAGTGGCGAGCTCAACTCGACCATTCGGTATATTTTTCTTATGCCGATTGGAACGAAGCATTAGGCGATGGAAAAAAATCGAGTGCTATTTATGTCGACGAAAGTTCCGAAATGATTAAAAAACTCAACTTTAAACCTTTTGAGGCGGAACACAAAGTCATGATTATATGGTTGGCCGAGAAAATGAATGTACAAACCGCTAACAAACTACTTAAAACACTCGAAGAACCATCCGAAAAAACTGTGCTAATTCTGATAGCCGAGAATCTTGACTTTATGTTGAGTACCATTCTGTCTAGAGTTCAGCAAATTAAAATACCACCCATCGACTCTGATTCGCTCAAACAATATATCGAAAAAGAATATCAAATTTCGGACGATTTAAGAAATTTCGCCTTAAAATATGGCAAAGGAAGCGTACTTAAAACACTCGAAGCCATTTCGCAATCGGAACAAAGCCAACGTTATCACGAATGGTTTGTTCAGTTTATGCGATTAAGCTATAAAAATAGTATGCTCGATTTAATCAAACTGATCGACGAAATTATCAAAACAGATAAAGTTGAAGTTAAAGGCTTTTTAAATTACTCAATTCGGTATATTCGAGATAATTTTATGCTCAACTTACAGCAAAACCATTTGGTTAGTTTGGTCGCTGACGAGTTCCAATTTGCCGAAAAGTTTTCGACTTATATCAACCCCAATAATATCGAAAAAATTTACACTAGCTTTAACCAAACCATTGAGCAAATTGAACGCAACGCCAATGTCAAGATTCAATTTCAGGTATTAGCAATCGAGATGGTTAGGGCATTTAAAATGGGCTAATTAAGCACACCCCAAATGGGTTTTTTAAGTATTTTTTGTAATTTATTATCGTATTTTATTTACCTAATAGTATGATAAGTTGCTAGGTATA
>DYOK01000385.1 GCA_020720565.1 Acetofilamentum sp. | reverse complement strand
TTTTTCATTTGAATCATTGGGAAACAATATTATCTTAATACTAATTCTCAATAATATTCAATCATGTTGTCTTGACAGAATCTAAGCTAATATTAATCACCCTATTTACGCTTGTCTTACTGTCAATATTTTTATATTCTTGCAAACAAAAAGTCCACGGAAGGCCATTATCAATAATCATTTGATATTAAGTAGGTTATAATTTACATCGTGAACATTCTTAAATCAGAAAATGAATAAAAACATCATTGAGCAGCGGTTTACCAAAAGTTTAAAAACCTACGACCAATACGCCATCGTTCAGCAAGAAATGCTCAATCATTTAGCCGACCTGTGTTTAAAACATGTAGGACAGAGCTTTAGCAAGACTTTTGAATTTGGAATGGGAACAGGCATGTTGACACAACGGTTGCTCGACACTTTCAGAATCGAACATTTGTACATTAACGATTTAAACACACAATTTTATCAGTTTTTTAGATCTAATTTCAACTATACTGGCAAAACGCAATTGAGTTTTTTGTCGGGCGATGTAGAACGGATCTCGATTCCGAAGCAACTCGATTTGGTGATTAGTTCGGCAACCGAACAATGGCTTCGAAATAAGCCCGAGTTTTATGCAAAAATCGCCGAATCGTTAAAATCGCAAGCCTATTTTGTTTTTAGCACTTTTGGTCCAGAAAACTATGCACAACTCAAAGATATAAACCACTTAAAATCTTTAAGTTACTGGTCGCAAAACCAAACAGAGGCCGCCTTAAACTCGCATTTCGAAGTGTTATTTTCAGAATCGACAAAAGTTAATATGAAGTTTAACTCAGTTCTCGAAATGCTTCAACACATGAAGTACACTGGTGTCAATGGTTTAAACAGCGGCATGTATTCGAAAAAGCAATTGAATTTGCTAATCGATCAAATAGCCGAAGTAACGAAACAAAACTCGCATTACGAATTAAGCTACCATCCTATTTTTTATATGGTCAGAAAACGCTAACTTTACTCAAATTGATGCTCGTCACA
>DYOK01000182.1 GCA_020720565.1 Acetofilamentum sp. | reverse complement strand
TATTCAATTTGAAAAAAAACACATTAAATATCATTTCAGTTTTGTTTGCAAAAAGGAGTTTTCTATTGTTTTTCTTAGCGGTTACTTCGTTCAATGTTTATGCACAAAAAACCAAACGAATCGAAATTTTAAACGCCAATAGCATTGAATACGACGAGCGAATTGGGAAAGACATCAAACGATTACTTGGGAATGTTCAGTTTAAGCACGAAAATGCCATAATGTTTTGCGATAGTGCCTATTTAAACTCAGAAACCAACTATTTGCAAGCGTTTAATCATGTTCATATTATTCAAGCCGACTCCATACATTTGTATGGCGATTTTATGAATTATAACGGACAAACTAAAATTGCTAAAGTTAGGCGTAACGTCAGGTTATTACACGCCAACGCTATTTTAACAACAGATTCGCTCGATTTTGATAGAAAAATTAATGTAGCCCATTATTTTAACTGGGGATACATTAAAGACCAAGAAAACAATCTGAAAAGTGTTAATGGATACTACTATACCGACTTTAAAGACTATTATGCAGTCGACCAAGTCGAACTTAAAAATCCACAATACACCATATACTCGGATTCGCTAAGGTATAACACTTTTACCGACATTAGTTATTTCTATGGCCCAACGAGAATTGTAAGCGATTCGAATCTAATCTATTGCGAATTTGGATGGTACGACACTAAAAAGAATACTTCCGAAATATTCAAAAACGCATTCGTCGAAAGTAAAGAAAAAAAGCTTTCGGGCGATTCAATTTATTATGACAGAAATTTGCATTATGGCCGTGGGATTGGGCATGTCAATGTTTTGGATACTGCGGCAATGGTACTTATTACTGGTGGTCGAGCCGATTATTACGAGAATCTAGATAGCGCTTTTGTTACAATCAATGCTATTTTTACCAAGTTTGACCAAGGCGATTCGCTTTTTTTACATGCCGATACCCTAAAAATGTATCGCGTTATAGATACCATCCAAAAACCAGAATTGGTTTATATAGATAGCTTGCTCGAGGACGAAAATGGAGAAACATATACTCAACAAATTGTTAGCGATACCGTTTACCATCAAGCTGTTGATACCAATAAAATTACAATGGCTTTTCGACATGCTCAAATTTTTAAAGCCGACTTGCAAGCCCGTAGCGACTCTATTACATACGCAACACAAGATTCGACCATTCGTCTTTTTGGCAATCCTGTTATTTGGTCGAAAGAAAATCAAATGTCGGCAAGCTATATCGAAATTTTGACCGAAAGAAATCGGCCTAAAACCATGCATTTAAAACAAACTGCATTTATAATTCTACAAGATGACTCTGTCCATTTTAATCAAATTGAAGGGCTCGATATGAATGCTTATTTTGATTCGATGAGCGAGCTAGAACGCTTACATGTGATTAAAAATGCTAAATCAGTTTTTTTTCCAAGAGAAGATGCCAGTCCAGAACAGCAACGCGATTCGATAAAAGGCGATTTAATTGGTGCCAACATCACCAGCAGTCAATCGATGATGATTTGGTTTAAAAACAACCAACCAATTAAAGTGAGGCTGTATCAGAATCCAGAAGGTGAGCTTAGCCCGTTAGAATTAAAAAAGCCAGAACAGCTTCAACTCAGGGGTTTTAACTGGCTCAATTATTTGCGTCCAAAGTCAAAATCTGACATCCTAATTTGGCAAGATATTACTACCCAAGCCCCTACTTTTGAGCTAAAACCATGAAATATATTCTCATAAAATATTTGCTTTTTTTAATCCTGACTTTTTCAATGAGTCAAGGCATTCAAGCACAGTTTTATAACGGATACCAAATGAATTTTGGAAAAAACAGAGTTCAATACGATATTTTTGATTGGCGCTACCATCGAGATGAAAAATTTGATACGTACTTTTATAATAACGGCGACAAATTAGCTCAGTTTGCTCATTCGGTTGTCCAGAAAAAGCTCAAGGAATATGAGTTGTTTTTCGAATACCAGCCTACACAACGTTTTATATTACAAGTATATAACAACCTATCGGACTTCCGACAAAGTAATATTGGTTTAATAACAGGTAGCGACGAAAGCAACATTGGTGGAACAACAACCATTTCGAAAAATAGGGCTTTTATTTATTTCGAGGGCGATTATAGGCGTTTCGAAGAAAAAATTTCTGCTGCTGTGGCCGAACTGCTGATTATGGATATGCTTTTTGGTGGTAGTTTTACATCCAAAGTAGCCAACTCTACCCTACTCAGTTTACCCCCTTGGTTTACAACTGGTTTGGTTCGGTATATGTCGGAAGGATGGAATAGCACGCTCGATAATCGAACCAAAGACGCCATATTATCTGGAGAATACGACCATTTTAATAGATTAACAGGCGAAAAGTCGATCGAGGCAGGGCATTCGATATGGCATTTTATCGACAAACGTTATGGAAGAAGTGTGATTCCTAATATGCTTTATTTAGCAAGGGTGTCGAAAAGTGTCGAAAGTGGGTTTGTTTTTGTATTAGGTTCATCGTTTAAGAATCTAAGCTCTGAATGGCTAATGTATTACCACGACATCTATCAAGCCGACGATGCCCTTCGTCAAATACCTGAGAAAGAAAACGAAATCCATAAAACAAAGAAAAATAGAGTTTATCAAAACCTAAAAGCCAGCCCCGATCAGAAATATATTGCATATTCGACCAACGAAATGGGTAAATATATTGTTTGGTTATATCATGTTGAAACTGGAAAAAAGAAAAGTTTGGTTCGACGTGAACACCGCATGCAGCAAATAACCGACTATTCTTATCCCTTAATTGCTTGGCACCCTAACAGCACCCAAATAACCTATTTATACGAAAGACAAGGTGCAATTTGGATCGACAGTTACGATTTGGAAACTAAAGAAAAGCTATCGAGACGATTACTCAATTTTACAAAAGTTCTCGACTACGAATACGCTAAAGACGGCACTCAAATTGTGCTTTCGGGCATGCAAAATGGGCAAATCGACATCTATACATTTAATATGCTTTCGAATACATTTAAGCAAATTACAAATGACAAAGCTGATGATCGATACCCTTCGTTTCTAAAAAATAACAGCTCAATTGTATTCTCATCGAATAGAACAACAGATTCGGTGATTGAACACAAAACTCAGAAAAATTACAATTTATTTATATTCGAAAAAAACAAAAAACAACTAAAACGCTTAACACAAAGCCAAAGCGACCAAACCTCAGCTGTCCACATCGATAAATATAATTTTTTATACAAATCAAATCAAAATGGTATCGAAAATTTAAACTTAGTTCAATTCGATAGTTCCATTGCCTTTATCGACACTACTGTACATTATCAATATCAATCGAAAAATTATACTTTAACCAATTACAAGAGGAATATCGAAAACTTTTCGTACCATACAACACAAAACAAATTGTATGGACTCTTTCGTTTCGATGGAAAAAACCGAATGTATGCTTATTCGGAAACAATTAGCCCCAAAGCAGAAATTCGTTCACTAGCCAATACCGCTTGGAAGACTCGCCTATTAGAAAACGAGCGACTCGATTCGTTAAGAAAGCCCAAAGCGGATACAATAACAAAACGTTTGCCTGCATTAGTAGAAAAGTCTGACACCTCATTTATCGATTTTAACCATTATATTTTTGATATTAAGAAGTTAGATATCACCGAGAATAAGTCAGA
This sequence comes from Acetofilamentum sp., assembly GCA_020720565.1. Classification (GTDB taxonomy): domain Bacteria; phylum Bacteroidota; class Bacteroidia; order Bacteroidales; family JAFGXI01; genus JAFGXI01. The sequence continues at coordinate 1,520 of DYOK01000182.1, read as the reverse complement.
TACAACGATACAAACAGCAACACAAGTCGCCGATGAATCTTTTAAATCGTTTTATTATTTTACATCGTTTTATAAAGATAAAGTCGTGTCTCAAATCGACTTTGGTTTTTTGAATGAGAGTTATCAAACCTATACAGGTAATGCCATTTATTATAATCCCGGAATAAATGTGCTGCTTAAAATGGGCATTGCAGATATGTTTGAAAATTATCGCTTTACAGCAGGTTTTAGACTTGCTGCCGACTTCAACAGCACAGAATACCTCTTCAGTTTAGAAAATTTAAAAAAACGACTCGATAAACAGTATATCTATCACAGACAAGCTTTATTAGAAAGTGACGATTCCTACATGTACAAAAACTACTCTCATAATTTAATGTACTTACTCCGATATCCATTTAATCAGGTGAGTTCGGTAAGAGGTACAATAAAATATCGATTCGATCAAGGTGTGACCAAATCGTTAGGCGAAACGTCATTAAACCAAGCCGATAAATTTGAAAACTGGGCGGGAGTTAAACTCGAATATGTATACGATAATTCGTTAAATTTAGGCACAAACCTATACCAAGGCTGGAGAAACAAAATATTTGTCGAAGCATTTAAACAAATTGATGGTGCTCACCCCGATTTATATGTATTGGGTTTAGATTTCCGTCATTACCAAAAAATACACCGCAACATGATTTGGGCTTCTCGTTTAGCAGCCAGTACATCGTTAGGAGAAAACAGACTCATGTACTATTTAGGTAGCACAGATAACTGGATCAATTTTTCTAGAGAAACCCCGACCTTCGACGAGTCGGTCAAACGAAATAGAGACATTGATTGGGCCTTTCAATCATTGGCCACAAACATGCGTGGTTTTCCACAGAACATTCGAAATGGGAACAGTTTTGTAGTTTTGAATAACGAAATACGTTTGCCAATAGTTCGGTATTTGACCAACACGCCTGTAACATCTAACTTTCTGTACAATTTACAATTAATTACCTTCTTCGACATTGGTAGTGCTTGGACTGGAAGTTCGCCATACGACGAAGCCAACTTATACAACACGGACGACCACATTACAGGCCCCATTACAATTATCGTCGACAATCAGAAAGCTCCATTTGTATATGGATTTGGTGGTGGAATTCGATCTACTTTCTTAGGATATTTTATACGTGCCGACTATGCTTGGGGCGTCGATGGCGATGTTATTTTACCTAAAATTTTCTACTTATCACTTAGCCTCGATTTTTAACAATGCAATTGATTAACAAATTTGATTTTGAGCACTTTTTCTTAAGAAACTCGAATTAAATTTATTCAAAATAACCCTACTATCCGAAACTTTAAAAAATAAAAGTGCCTGAGAATCTCCTATTTTTGTAGTCAACAAAAACTTTCAGAAATAATGAAATTACACAGGCGTAGCAAAAAATAATAATAACCCGATACTTCGACAAGTATTAGATTTGATTCCCGCGTTTATACTTCCCCGCTGCCGCACGAATCCTTTCGTGTGGCTATCA
>DYOK01000181.1 GCA_020720565.1 Acetofilamentum sp. | reverse complement strand
TTCTGCATCACCGCCTAAGATTATGCGCTGATCTTTTTCCGAAAGCAAGGGCAATATTTTTTTATATCGCTCTTGATGTAACTTTTGCAATGATGGTTCCATGCTTACAAAAGTAAGCTTTTAAAACAAACCAAATTGTAACTGTTATTATGTTCCAATTCCTAACAGTATTTTTTTTGATTCTGTTTTTATCAGAGGTTCAGTGTAAATCCGAAATTATTTCTTTCGAATCTGTCGAAACGGTATCTTTGCAGCACAATGAATACGCCAAACAAAACAACGTGCCGCACAGAACTTTTGCTACCTGCCGGAAGTGTCGAGTCTTTTAGGGCTGCACTCGAAGGAGGTGCCGATGCGGTCTATTTAGGACTCAAACAGTTTAACGCCAGAGGAAGGGCGTCGAATTTTACGAATGCCCAATTTTTAGGACTTTTAGAGGAGGCAAGGCTAAAAAAAGTACTGGTTTATGTCACTTTAAACACGGTGATAAAAAACAACGAAATTGCAGATTTGCTACAAACATTGTGGTTTTTATCCAAAACTAGGGTAGGTGCCGTTATCATTCAAGATTGGGGCGTCTATTATTTGGCAAAGACTTATTTCCCAAATTTGGTTTTACATGCCAGCACGCAAATGGGAAACCACAATAGTTTAGGAACCCGATTCTCGAAAAAAATAGGAATCGAAAGGGTGATATTAGCCAGAGAGCTAACCAAAGACGAACTTAAAACCATAGCTCAAGACAGCCCTGTCGAAATCGAATATTTTGTACACGGGGCTTTATGTTACTCGTTTTCGGGCATGTGTTTGTTTAGTAGCTTTATGGGGGGGAGTGGTGCGAACAGAGGCTTATGTGCACAATCGTGCCGAAGAGCTTATCAGACCGATAAACAAGAATTTCTTTTTAGTCTAAAGGATAATCAATTGGTCGATGAGGTACAGTTTTTAAAACAAATTGGGATATCGTCGATTAAAATCGAAGGCCGGATGAAGTCTGCCGAATATGTCTACACCACTGCTAAGGCTTACCGTATGGCATTAGATAGCGCCCATTCGACCGAACAAGCAAAATTGCTTTTAGCCGATGATACGGGTCGAGAAAAAACAGCATATTTCTTTGGTGGGAATGTTGCAGAAGCAATAACAGAGAATCCGAATAATGGTTTGCTGTTGGGGAAAATTACACAGATCAATCCTCAATTTATCGAGTTTAATTCCGATAAAGAGCTCAATGTAGGCTTGCGTTTGAGGTTGGTATCGAAGTCGACGCAAGCTCAATATCATTACCGAATCGAAACACTTGAGCCCATCGCGAAAGGATATCGTATTGCCTTTTCGAATTCTTTTTTGCAAAATGGAGACAGCGTGTTTTTAGTAGGTGGGCATGTCGAACAATCATTTTCGAGTAAAATAAAAACCGTTTCGCCTAACCAAGGTAACTTTTCGAATGCTCAGAAAGTACAAATTTTAAGCAGTCTTAAACCTAAAAACAGTTCGAAAGATGCACAATTGTGGGTTAGAATTCAAGACCTAGAATGGTTTAAAACTTCTGCCGTTAAACAAGCACACCACATTGTTTTACACTTGAGCAAATCCGTACTCGAAAATATTCAAAACCATGCTTCTGTTTGGAAGGCTTTTTCGTCGAAAATCTGGCTGGAGTTGCCCAAATTTATACCCGAATCTCAGGTCGAGTTTTACAAACTGACTGTTAAAAATTTACAAAAATACGGAATCAATCAATTGATATTGAGTCATTTGTCGCAACAGCTTTTGCTAGCCGAACATCAAAGATTTTCGACCAACGAAAATGTGTATGTATTTAACGATGCCGCTTCGAAATTTATCGAAAAACAAGGTGCAAAATGGTTTTTCTATCCCTTAGAGATGGACTTCGAAACGTTTTATAGTCTAAAAAACAGAAATGGGATAGTAACCATTTACTCACACCCCGAATTGTTTTATTCGAGAATGCCCGTCTTGTTAAACCGTCAGAACAGTCGATTTGTCGATGCCGAAAAGAGTGTGTTTGTAAAATCGGTCGATAGTGGGATGACCGTCGTTCGACCCGAAAAAGCGGTTTCTTGGTTTAAATATCAGTCTAAATTCGAAAAACTGGGTTATCGAAAATTTTTAATCGATTTGTCGGGAGTCGAACCCAAACCAGACACATGGAATCGTTTGTTTAATGCGTTCAAAAATCAAGAAGTTATTGAACCGTCAAATGCCTTTAATTTAAGACGAACACTCAAGTAAATTGTTAATGATTATTGATGTATGAATTTAACAACGCAACAAATTATCGAATCAATTTACCTGAGGCGGAGGATTTATCGTCCGAAGGAGGATTTATCGTCCGAAGGAGGATTTATCGTCCGAAGGAGGGCAGGCAACTCAACAATTTTTCACGATCAGATTCACAGGAATGTGTAATCGCCTTTATCGTTTACGCTTATTTTTAAAGCTTTATGATCTTTAAAGAATTTTGCATAGCCATCCTTTAGATTGGTCCAAAATGCGATAAGGTCTTTTTGATCTTTATATTTGGTTTGATAAATCGAAAGGTTTTGTTCGGTCATTTGAAAAGGGAAAATATAAACAGGAATTTTACTTTGACCATTATTCTTGGCATACACTGCGTATAGATATATTTCTTTAATCATATCGTCGGTCATGGGCAAGCAGCCTATCGATACACAAGAGCCATGTATAAAAATATCGCCGCCTAAATTGCTAGCTGTGCTCTTTTTTTTATCCGACAAATTGGGATAATTAATACCAAGCGAAAGATAATAATTGCTTACCGGATTAAAGCGGTCGATATGGTAAAAACCTTCGGGAACTTGCCCGTCGCCTTGTTTGCGTTTTGGCCCAAGAATGCCAGACCGATAGCAAATAGCATACGATTTGATTTTTTTGTATGTCGATTCTGTTTTTGATTTGGCGTATATTTCTAGCAAGTCGTCGTCTTTGTAGGCTACAAATAGAACATTAACCTGATTGAGCGAAATTTGATGGTCTAAAAGGGATTTCTCAATTTGGTCTTGTTTGTCTTTTATTGCTGTTCTAACCCTTTCGTATTTTTTTTGGTCAGACAAAAAATCAGACGGAATTGACATGGATAGTAAAACCATTCCAATCAATGGAACCATAGCCCTTTGTGTCAGATACTTTTGCATTGTCCAAAATTAAAAAAGTTCTTCAAAAATTAGTCGTTCGAAAAGTGTTTTAGCATGCGTCGGTACGTCGAAAATACATTGGCCCGAGATACAAACCCAATATATTGCCCTTGATCGAGTACAGGCAAATTGTACTTTCCCGTTTCGTGAAATTTGTTGGCTACATCATCCATTTTATCAGTTAACTCGACACTAACGTGAGGAATAAACATCAAATCTTCGACAGTGGTATTTTGGTATTTCGATCGATCGAACATAATCTCTCGAATCTGATCCATCACCACAATGCCTTCGAAGTTGTTATCAGAGTCGACCACAGGGAACACATTGCGCTTCGATACCGCTATCACTTTAACCAAGTCACCCAAGGTCTGATGCTTTTGAACTGGAATAAAATTTGTTTCGATAACTTTTTCGATGCTCATCATTTTCAAGATGTTTTGGTCCGAATTATGGGTCATCAATTCACCACGTTCGACTAGTTTAGCGTTGTAGATCGAGTCTTTGTAAAAAAGTTTTACCGTGACAAACGAAAAAACTGAAACTAAGATAAGCGGAATAAACATTTGATAGCCCCCAGTGATATCGGCAATTAGGAAAATCCCAGTTAGTGGGGCATGAAATACACCAGCTATCAAACCCGCCATACCAGAAAAGGCAAAATGAACGGTATTTAAATGGACAAACCCAAGGTAATTAAAAGTAAGTGCAAACAACAAACCCAAGTGGCTACCCAAAAACAAGGAAGGAGCGAAAATACCGCCCACACCTCCAGCGCCAAAAGTGAGTGAGGTTGCAATAACTTTGAACAGAATTACCAAAAGGATTAAACCGAGCAACAAAATATAATACGAAGAAAAACTATGATATAATGTACCTTGAAAAATATGTTCACTTGAGCCATTAAGCCCCATGTTGATTGCCTCGAAACCCTCGCCATAGAGCGATGGAAAAACAAAGATTAGAATCCCCAACAACAGACCAGCTATGGCAAGACGTTTCCACGGATTGGCCTTTTTCTTGAAGTAGCCCGAAATATTGGTATGCATAAATGTAAAATAGACCGAAAGTAAACCCGATGCTATTCCAAGCAAAATATAGTAGGGTAACTCAATAAGTTCGTACGATTCTGTAAATTTTACGGTGTAAACAGTACCAACCCCTAAGAAAAACATAGAGGTAACTGCCGCAGAAGTTGAAGCCAGTAAAAGCGGAATAACCGATGCTGCTGTTAAATCGATCATAATCACTTCCATAGCAAAAACAACGGCGGCAATAGGAGCTTTAAAGATGGACGCCATAGCCGCAGCCGATGCCGCACCCAAAAGAATAATCAATTGTTTGTAGTCGAGCCGAAGCATTTGACCAATGTTTGAACCTATGGCAGCACCTGTAGAAACCACTGGCCCTTCTAGTCCGACCGACCCCCCAAATCCGACTGTAATGGAACTGGCAATAAACGAAGTGAACATGTTACGCCGTGGGAGCTTGCCTTGTGTCTTCGATAAAGCGTACAAAACACTTGGAACGCCCTCCGTAAAACGGCTTTTCATAATAAATTTATAGAATATGATTACCGCACCAATGCCTATCATTGGGAATAAGAAATACAGAAAATACACATAGTTTTGAACGATATCTAACTCCGTAATTTGTTTGGTAAAGTGAACGGCATATTTCAACATTACGGCTGCAATACCCACCACAAAACCAATGATAACACTCAAATAACGAATGAAATTCTTTTGACTGATGTTTTTGATGCGCCAAATAAGAAAACGACGCAAAAGCAATTCAGCACGTTCTTTTATAAAAAGATCTTTTATTATCATGCTATTGTTCAAAATTCAAGACAAAATTAGACTTTTTAGAATGCTAAAAAAAATGGAATTGCTTATTATTTACGTAAAAATTCAAACTTATTTCGACACCTCAATACAATTACAAGATCATGCAAATAACAGTATGTTGTATTGGTAAACAATGGTTATCTGTATTGTGAATATCTGACTTATTGATTTAACCCAGATTGTGCACCTGCCTGTCGCC
>DYOK01000384.1 GCA_020720565.1 Acetofilamentum sp. | reverse complement strand
TTATTAATGATGTTAATGAAATTAGCGTTCCAACAACCGAAATCGACAACGCTTCGGCAGCACCCAAGGCTGCACCGCGCGAACGAGGGTTGTTTGGTTGTACATACAAAAGATCATTTTGTTGTAGGTAGAAATAGGGTGAGTCTATTAATCTTTTATCGCGTAAATCGATACGATAAGTTGTTTTTTTACCATTTTGATCTTCGCGAATAAGTAACACATTGTCTCTTCGCCCGTAAATTGTTAAATCGCCAACCATGGCAATTGCCTCAAAGAGATCAAGTTTTTCGTTGTTTACATCATAAGCACCTGGACGATTTACTTCACCCAAAACCGAAATTTTGTAGTTTGCAAAACGAACCGTAATTATTGGCTCTTCGGATATATATCGAGGATATATTTTTGATTTTAAGAGCTGAATAAGGTCGTTTTTCTTCATTCCTGCAACTTGCATTTGACCAAGTACGGGGAAATTTAAATTTCCATCAATGTCGATAAGATAGTTTTGTATACCAGCTCCACCCGAAATACTTGTTTTAGCAATTCCATACGAATTCATACCTTCGCCTCCGGGAATAAGCGGCAAGTTAAAAGGCTGAGCAGCTTCCGGAGTATTGCTGTTAACCGTTATAGTTAATAAATCACCTGGTTTTAAAGTAGCATCTGGTCGAATTGCTTTTTCATCCGATTTATACTCAATTGGAGTACCTGCATCCTGAAGATATGCGATGTCTTTGATGGTATTACACGATGCAAACAAAATGCAAATAGCAATAATTGGAATTATTTTTTTCACTGTAAGTAAAAATATGATTTGTTGTTTATGTCTTTTTAGCTGTTTGTAATTCAGGTTTTTTAAATGTGATAAAATGAGAGGTTTAAACCGGAATTGAATTTTTATAAATCAAAATCTTAAACGCCACCACACACTTATTGTTCGCGCACTGAGTGAAGTTTAAGTGAAATATTTTACAAAGATACGAATTTTATTATACATAATAAACACATTAACGAATAAATACGG
>DYOK01000383.1 GCA_020720565.1 Acetofilamentum sp. | reverse complement strand
TCCACGCCCGCCCACACGCAGGTAACGCAAACCGTTAGGCACTTCGTTCAAAAAAAGTTCGAGACATAGGAGAATAATTATGAAAGCGTATAAATACATCACGTCGAAACAAACTCAGTGGGCATTGAATCGTGGTATTCCGCTTATTGGTAGTAAAGGTGCTAAAGGTCGCCCTGCATACACTTCTGAACTCAATCAAAATCTATTTGAATCTTTGGGTTTAGATACCCGCAAAAGTTTTGAACAAGGTGACGGGGGAGAAGTTAGTGGAAATCCAGCCAAAATGCAGGCGGTACATTCATCGTCTGCTTTGGGCGTCAATGTTTTTCAATATTGGCAAGAAATCGGGCAAGTGTCTGTTATTGCATCTGCTTGTGGTTTTTGTCGAAAAGGAAACACAGTCTCCGAAAAGATTGTATTTGAAGATAAATATCCAGTAGACGACAATGTAGGTAAATTCCCCATAGCGCCAAATATAGATGTGGTTTTCCGCAATATTGACTCGGCGCAATTCAAAAGATTTGCCGTTGAGTGCAAATTTTCAGAAGCATACGGCTCACAAAAACACAACGGCTTAAAGCCTGCATATCTTGAGTTGGTTAAATTGTGGTCAGACATTCCAAATCTGTATGAATTTGCAAAATCCATCTGCCCAGACGAGCATTTTGTCTATCTTCATTCCGCCCAATTAATCAAACACATTCTTGGTCTTAAAAGAAATTTTGGCAAAAACGGTTTCAGGCTTCTTTATCTTTGGTATGATGTTTTAGGTAAAGAAGGGGCTATTCATCGAGACGAGATTGATAAATTTTATGAAATTGCAAAGGCTGATGGTATTTACTTTAACACTATGTCCTATCAAGAGTTAATTCTTGTGCTTTCCAAAGAATACAGGCAAGAACATGCCAAATACATCAAGTATTTGAGCGAGCGATATTTGTAATTCGCAGGTTGTTGTAAAATTGGGCAAGGCACTTTTAATAGCCAAAGAGTCTTCAAGTTCTACCGTGCCTAACAAAGCGTGCAC
>DYOK01000382.1 GCA_020720565.1 Acetofilamentum sp. | reverse complement strand
ACTCAAGATTTGATTTAAGTTCTTGGATTAACTTTGACAAATTAAAATTCTGGAGGCCTCTAATTTGTTTGTAAATTCGGATGGTTTGAATGCTGTAACGTCTATGAATAAAGCCAAGCCACGAGAATCATCCCAAGTGCGACACTCTCCGTTGGTCTAAAGCAGCTAGTGATTCCATTGTAGATGTACTTTTTATTAGACGTGTGTTTAAAATTCATTCTTTTTATTTACCAATTATAAACTCAAAACGGCCATCTGTTGGATAGGCGTAATGTTTAAGGTGTTTGTTTCGCAATTATAACCAAATATAAGTAGTTTTAATCATTCAAATTTATGTACTAATTCAAAGTACTTTGATTCCATTCAATTGCGTAAACCTGTCGAGAAGTCCTTTCCGGCAGGTTTGTTTTTTTTAGGCTAAAAAACAAAACCAACTGTTCCAACCAAAGAACTGTTCGACTGGTCGATGTCGATGGTTTGGCTACCAGCCTTATCAAACATAGGGCTTAATCCATACTCGAAACGTAAATCGACGGTCAGGATACCCAAATCGAGTCCGCCTCCAAAATGTAAGTAAGCCATAGCTGTTTTAATATTATTTTGTTCGATGGTTTTCGAAAAAACTGTAAAATGTAAACTTGGTCCTGCCACAGCTCTAACTCGTAACAAGTTGGTATTAATCAATGTTAAACCCAACAAAGTTCTTAGTTGCATGGTGTTGATGGAGTTATTAAACTGATATGTGTTATAATCCACCGAAGTTGAGACGCCACCAAAATACAAACCAGGTACAAAGTTAAATATTTGGCCAAATCTAAAATCGACACCACCTATGTATGAAGCTCTTATTCTATCAGATGCACCGTTGTTTAATTGCGATAAGCTAATCCCAAAATTGGGGCTAATTCGAACTTTTTTTTGTGCTTGGACTCGGTATAATCCGATGCCAAACAATGCTAATACTATAAATAATCTTTTCATTTTTCTAACGTTTTAAGTTATACTTTTTGACTTTAGAGGGGTTCTAAAAATT
>DYOK01000180.1:3872-5284 GCA_020720565.1 Acetofilamentum sp. | reverse complement strand
CCGCTCTCGGGCTTCTAAAACTGCAATTGATAAAAGTTTCTCGAAAATCAGACCTCGAGTCCTAAAATTTGAATGAATTTGAACCTGACTTTTTGTCAGCAAAATGAAGATCAACACAAGATAAAAAACTATCTTTGTACTCGAAGGAATTCAATTCTGATTTTAACAAAGGTGCAAATTCAATTGGTTTATGGACGTTCAACAAATAAAACAACGTTTCGATATCATAGGCAATACTTCAGCTTTTAATAGAGCCATTGAAGTAGCGGTTCAGGTTGCCCCTACCGATTTGTCGGTATTAGTTACGGGCGAAAGCGGGGTTGGTAAAGAGCGGTTTCCTCAAATTATTCATCATTTTAGTCACCGTAAACACGCCAGTTATATTGCAGTTAACTGTGGAGCTATCCCCGAAGGGACAATTGACTCGGAGCTGTTTGGTCACGAAAAAGGCGCCTTTACAGGTGCCGTCGACAAGCGCAAAGGTTACTTTGAGGTGGCCAATGGAGGTACCATTTTTCTCGACGAAGTTGGCGAATTACCCTTATCGACTCAAGTGCGATTGTTGAGGGTATTGGAAACAGGCGAATTTATTAAAGTGGGCTCGTCCATAGTCGAAAAAACAGATGTAAGAGTAGTAGCCGCAACCAATGTCAATGTGCTAGAAGCTGTCCGTCGTGGAAAATTTCGCGAAGATTTATATTATCGACTCAACACTGTGCCCATTGTTGTGCCGCCCTTGAGAGAACGTAAAGAAGATATCCCTGTTTTATTCAGGAAATTCGCATCCGATTTTGCCGAGCGTTACCGAATGCCTGTAATTCGAATCGACGAATTAGCCAAACAAGCTTTAGTCGCTTACCGATGGCCCGGAAACATTAGGCAGCTAAAAAATATTACCGAGCAAATTTCGATTATCGAAAAAAAACGTTTGATAGAATATGAGACTCTTGTCAAATACATTCCGCTCGACGAACCCAGTTTGCCAGCTTTAATGTCGTTTGATGGCGTTGACGAAAAAACTTTTCAAACCGAGAGGGAAATGTTGTACAAAATCCTGTTCGATATGAAAAACGAGATGAGCGAACTTAAAAAAGTGGTTGCACGGCTCATGTCGGGTAATGTCGAACATGTGAATTCGAGAGTCGAAAAAACTTCGGTCGACGAGCCCATTCAGTTTATCGAGTCTGATGCCTATTTAAGAGCACAACCCATCGGGTTTTCGCCAGAGGAAGTCGATTTAGCCGAGGAAACCGAAGCGTTTGTAGAGGAGTCGTTGTCGCTCGAAGATAAAGAAAAAGAGCTGATTATTAAGGCACTTAATAAACACCATGGTAAACGAAAATTTGCAGCCGACGACCTCGGTATTTCGGAACGAACCCTATACCGTAAGATTAAAGAATTTGGTTTAGAAT
>DYOK01000180.1:0-3772 GCA_020720565.1 Acetofilamentum sp. | reverse complement strand
CTTTCAACAAATCAACAATCGCAATTATAAACGGATGAAAAGATTAAAATTATTTACATCGCTCAAGTCTGGTTTACTTGGCTTAGTTGCACTCATAACGCTTGTATTAGCCTCGTGTAGCATTAGTTATACATTTTCTGGGGCTTCGCTTTCGCCCGATGTAAAGACCGTTTTTGTCGATGTATTTCCCAATCGTGCTAGTTTGATTAATCCCAGTTTAAGCCAAAATTTTACCGAAGCACTCAAAGATAAATTTACAAGCGAGGCAGGATTGTCCTTACAAAATACTAATGCCGATTTAGAGTTTTCGGGCGATATTACAGGCTATACGCTCAGCCCTGTGGCTATTCAGCAAGACGAAGCTGCAATGATGCGGTTAACCATTACAGTTCAAGTAAAGTTTGTGAATAACATCGACCCCAAACAAAATTATTCAACAAGTTTTAGCGAGTTCGAGGATTATAGTTCTGACCAAGAATTTAACAGTGTCGAAGCCCAATTAAACGAAACCATCATCAAAAAATTGATGGAAAAAATATTTTTAAAATCAGCCGCTAATTGGTAAATTGTAGTTGATATGAATGTAAACGATTTTTATAAATATATAAAAGAACCCAACTTGCTCAATGCAGCTAATGTGGCTGAATTACAAGAGGTCTTGGCGGTATATCCATACTTCCAGTCAGCACATTTTTTATATCTTAAATCGCTATACAATCAACAAAATTTTAAATTTAACGACCAACTTAAAGCCTCGTCGGTACATATTCCGAACCGAAAAAGTTTGTTGTTTTTTATCAAAGATCAAAATAGCTTATTGCCTTTACAAGTCGATAAAAACCTGACGATAGGGTTAATTCCAATGGTCGAAAACTCTAGAACCGATGCGGTTAAGCCGGTTGCGGAAATACTTGTACCTGCTTTAGCGAACGATCAGATTCAAATAAATGACACCATAGAGCCCATTATCGACAAGGCGAAGGTGAGTGGAGATTTGGTTTTTGTTGACGAAGAAACAATTTTTGAATCTACTGAAATTCAGCTAGAACAAACCGAAAAGGAGGAATCTGAGCTCGAAATATTCGAATTGGAACCAGCACAAGATGTGATGGAAATCTCCGAAGCATTTACGGAAGACGTTACGCATCAGGGTGTCGAATCGACTAAGGAAAGCGATAACATTCTGCTTAACGAAATACAAGCTGTGGAATTTGAGTCCGAGCCCCTCTCGAATAGCGTATTTGAAATAGAGACCGAAGAAATAATGGAGGAACACGCTTCAAGCTTAGAATCCGCCACCGACTCTGATATCGAATTCGAAGCAAAAGCGGAGGCGATATCAGACCCCACAATTCAAGAAAAAAATAATTTCTCTGTGCTCGAATCGCCCAACATTGAAATAATAGCCGAGCCTGAATTAAGCCCTCAAGAAATACTAAGTCGTAGAATTCAAGAAATTTTAGCAAATAAAAAACACGTTGTAATCGACGAAAGTCCAATAGAGCACACAGAAAGACCAAGTCAGATTCTAGCCAATGCGGCTGATGGTTCGGCTGAACTTTTGCAAAATCAAATGGTAGAAAGCGAAGCGAATATTGCGGATGTGATTGAAACTGACCCTGTCGAACCTTCGTCCGTGTCGAATCTGTACGAATCTGAACAATCTACCCTTCAACCTTTGGTCGAAATACCCGAAATAAAGGTAGAATCATCGACACAGGGGATTAAATTAGATACAAGTTCTGCAAATGAGCCAGATTGGTTAGAAATTGATTCGGTATTTGAACTTGATCTCAAAGCAACAGATGAGTTGCCAGTGAGCGAGATTCAAGATTTCGCACAAACAAGTATCAACGAGTCAAGAATCGCAATAAATCAAGTAGATTCATCTGATTCGATAGAATTTTTTGATTTCGACTCATTAAGTGCGTCTTTAATTGTAGACGAGCCTACCGCTTATTTCGAAGAGCGTACAGAATCTACTTCCGCAAACACAGTTTCAGATGCTTCGGCTGACGACGATGCTAAATTAAGTTTCGAAGCTTGGTTGAATTATTTTAAAAAACCAAAAACTTCACCTGAGTCAGAAAAAAAATCAGTCCAGCAAGTCACAAAAAAGAAACAAGAAAAAACTCAGTTAATCGACCGCTTTTTAGAAGACCAAAGCCCTAAAGTGATTCGCCCTAAAGTGCAGACAGACCCAATAAACGAGACCTCGAATGCGGTTGAGGCAATTGAGAAAACGCAGGCTGAAACAACTAAAATGCAAGCACAAGGGCTGATGACCGAAACATTAGCGAAAATTTACATCAAACAAGGCCATTACGACAAAGCCATCGAAGCGTATCTGAAGTTGATTTCGAAACACCCTCAGCATCAGGTGCAGTATCAACAACAGATAAATTGGATTGAAGATTTAAAAAAATAATGTAAGTTTGGGTTAAATTTTATATTTTTATATCAAAGTCCAATGTCAGATTTTTTGTTTATTCGGGTCAAACATTTAACTCAGAAATGCCCATTAAAGTGTTGCATTATTAACACAAAAACTCAATAGGTCGAAGACACTACTAATTATACAAATTCATGAAGATATTTATTTGGAGTGCCGCAATAATGCTAATAACGGCATGTGGTACCATTAAACCAGAGGTTCAGGCACAATCAAAAGCTTCGAAAGTTAAAACCCAGGCGCCTAAAATTATTTACCAAATACGCCGCAAGTACATTAGATATGTGCCTGTTGGGCTCGATTCTGCTCGGGCAAAAATTGTGTCGTTCCCACATCCCGCCGATTTAAAAGTAAATGGAGAGTTGCAAACACCACTTCCATTAATCGATGGTTTTTGGTTCGACCGCAGAGGCATTACGCCCAATTCTGGTTTTGTTAAAATGACCTATGCCAATTATGCAGCATTACCTAGTGCTCCTAGCATGGCCGTTTTAGACAGTTTATTATTCCGTGAGCAGCCTTTTATGGAAATGTACAGTTGTCCAGATATTCCGAATCAGCCCGATACTGTTTTACTGAACAAAGTAGTACGAGGTGGATTTAAAAATTGTATAGAGATTTTCGACATTCAAGATGAGTATTAGTTCCAATATTATTGATTTTAAATCAAAGCTTCCTTCTCACGTTCAGCTGGTTGCTATTTCGAAAACCAAGCCACTGTCCGATATAGAACAAGCCTATGGGGCTGGTCAGCGGGTGTTTGGCGAAAATAAGGTTCAAGAGCTGCTCAACAAGTACGAACAACTGCCCAAAGATATCTCGTGGCATTTTATTGGTCATTTACAAACCAACAAAGTCAAGTATATTGCGCCATTTATTGGTCTTATTCATGCCGTTGACAGCATAAAACTATTGCGAGAAATCAATAAAGAAGGTCAAAAAGTTAATCGAAAATTGGCCTGTCTGTTACAGGTTTATATTGCGAACGAAGACACCAAATTTGGTATCGAACCATGCAAAATAGAAATTTTTATGGACGAGTTTCTTAAGCTAAAACTGGAATTTGTTCAAATTAAGGGTTTAATGGGTATGGCAAGCCACACCACTGACACCCATCAGATAAACGAAGAATTTAAAGCCGTTAATCAAATCTTTCAATCGATTAAATCAAAATACGTCAACGATTTATCTCATTTTGATACGCTTTCGATGGGAATGTCGGGCGATTATCACATCGCTATTGCCCAAGGAAGTAATATGGTTCGTATTGGGAGTACCTTGTTTGGATATCGTTAAAGCCTAGAGATTAAAACGCTCCTG
>DYOK01000179.1 GCA_020720565.1 Acetofilamentum sp. | reverse complement strand
TTTGTGCTTCAATATTTTATTGATTTTATGAACTATCAAGACACCTTAGATTTTTTGTTCAATAGCTTACCCATGTTTCAGCGAATTGGTCAAGCGGCGTACAAAGCCGATTTATCGAATAGTTTAGCTTTTGACAAGCATTTAAATTTTCCTCACCGCAGTTTTAAAAGCATCCATGTGGCGGGAACTAACGGGAAAGGCTCTACATCGCATATGTTGGCATCAATTTTTCAGGCCGCGGGCTACAAAACGGGCTTATATACTTCGCCACATCTGAGCGATTTTAGAGAACGTATTAAAATTGACGGCCAAATGGTTCGCCCAGAATTTGTTACGGAATTTATAGCAGACAACCGTGAATTTATCGACCAAGTCAAGCCCTCTTTTTTTGAAATGACGGTGTTTATGGCTTTCGACTATTTCCGTAGTGAGCAGGTCGATATAGCCATCGTAGAAACAGGAATGGGCGGACGCCTCGACTCGACGAATGTGATTACGCCAGAATTATCGGTTATCACCAACATTTCGCTCGACCACATGCAGTTCCTAGGCGAAACACTACCGCTAATTGCAATAGAAAAAGCGGGCATTATCAAACCTAAAATTCCTGTAGTCGTTGGACAGTACGACCAAGCTTACGCATCGGTATTTGAGCAAATGGCACGTGAAAAAGACAGCTCAATTCGTTTTGCCGATTTAGATTACAACTGTCCACTTGCACTTAAAAGTATCGACCAAAAACAAATATTTGATATTTATAAAGGCTCAGTCCTTCTGTACCCGCAATTAAAACTCGATTTATTGGGATTCTATCAGCAAAAAAATATTTTGACCGTTGTTGCTGCATTCGAACAAATTAAAGCTCAATTTAAACTCGACACAGCACACTTGTACCAAGCTTTAGAACATGCTGCCGAGCAAACTGGCTTGCAGGGCAGGTGGCAGATTCTTTCGTCTAACCCCATGGTAGTTTGCGATACAGGGCACAACCAAGACGGCATTAAATGGGTTTTAGACCAAATTGAGCAAACCCCATATCGAAATTTGCATATGGTTTGGGGCATGGTAGGCGACAAATCGATTGACAAAATATTAGAAATGCTTCCCAAACAAGCCACATATTATTTTACACAAGCACAAATTCCTCGTGCTTTGGACGCCAATGAGCTTGCACAGAAAGGTTTCGATATCGGTTTAAAAGGAAACGTATATACCAATGTATCAAATGCTTTAGTCGCTGCTAAACAATCGGCACTTGCACAAGACCTGATATTTGTGGGTGGTAGTACCTTTGTGGTTGCCGAAGTGGTTTAGTTTTTTTGTTAAAAATCGAAAAAAACATTTGGCAGAATACCAAAATAGAATTACCTTTGCGTCACCTTTAAAAAAAGGAGCAGTTCATATAAAAAGGGTGATTAGCTCAGTTGGTTCAGAGCACCTGGTTTACACCCAGGGGGTCATAGGTTCGAGCCCTATATTGCCCACAAAGCTTCCTTTTGGAGGCTTTTTTTTTAAAATAAATCCGAACTTGGAGCTTTAGCTCAGTTGGTTTAGAGCATTACCTTGACAGGGTAGGGGTCATTGGTTCGAGTCCAATAAGCTTCACAAAAAAAACACCATACATAGATTGCATGGTGTTTTTTTATGATACTATCTGTAATACCCAATACTCTACTTTGCAAATTTATAAACTAGCGTTGCAAAAAAGTTACGGCTTGGTGCAGGAAACCCTTCGGAATAGGCATAATTAACATCAAAAATATTATTAAGTCCTAAACTAAGTTCAAATCCTTTGTATGCATATTGCCCCGACATATTGACGCAAGTAAATGCTTGAGCAGCAAAACCATAACTGGTACTGTATCGGTCGCCATAATACAAGGCATTAAGATTAAAATTCAAATCTTTTAAAGGTTTGATATTGATATGTGCTTGCACTTTGTGCACTGGCAAGTCGGTAAACTTTAACTCCGGATGACTGAGATTATGCCTTTCGATATAGCCGTAGTTAAGCGAGGCATTAACCCACTTTATCGGGTTAATCTGCACGTTTAAATCGGCTCCAATATATTCGGCCGCACCTGTATTTTGCATTTGCGACTTGCCTGGCTCTACATTATCGACCGTCTGAATCACATCGGTTACATCGACAAAAAACAGATTGCCCCCCAAACTCAGTTTAGAGTTAATTTCGTATGAGGTTTCAAAATCGTAATGGCTTGCTTTTTCCGATAGCAATTCGGGATTGGGTAGGCCTTTTCCCATTTTGTACGAATAACGTTCTTTCATGGTCGCAAATCGTGATTTTCTGGCTACAGAAGCCATCACCATCCATTTGGTGCTAATTTGATATCGCAAACCAAGTTGCTCGTTAAAGCCATTATCCATTTTAGGGTCGATAGTGCCAATGGAATCGGTGTTGGCGAAAAATTCTTCGGCTAAAAGACCTTGTCTGATATTATAACTCAAGCCAATTATCACTTTAAATTTTGAGCCAAGACGATACACATCGTCTAAACCAAAACTTAAGGTTTGATCGTTGGTTCGGCGTATGGGCTCGTCTTGATTGTGTTCGCTGTGGTAGTCTTGTTTAAGATGCACCGACACATTGAGTTGGTTATTTTTAATTTTCGAAACCTCGAATACCAAATTGCCTCCAAGACTGTAATCATCGTAAAAACTATTGAACGCATATTTTTTAGTTTGACTGGAGTAAGTGCTGTCATCGTAACTCTGTAACTGATTTTCGAATCGATCATAATATAATCTGGTTTTAAAAGCAAATCCATCGAGAAGTTTGGTTTTGCTCAAGAAATAAATACCGCTTTTATTCCACACAGGCCATTTCCAAAATCTAGCCGATTGTAAGGGATCGATACCCGAGTAAGGTGGTGTGCCTTTCTCTCCAGTTTGATAATTCACATTAATGCTGTATTCGTTATTTTCGTTTGGCGTAAAACCCAACTTAAAATGCATGTTGTTATCATTAAAATAAGCATTGTTCCGCTCCTTACCATCTTCGTTTTTAATAGGTTCAAATTCCGACGACAAAGGATAAGCAGTCTGCTGCGTGTGGTAATAGTCGGCAAGTGCATAAAACTTTTTTAAGTGCGAGCCAATGCTAATTCCATATTGATAACCTTGTCCACTGAATGCACCCGCTAAAGCCTGAATTTCGATTTTTTTAGTGGGTTTTAATGTGATCAAATTGATGGCACCGCCAATGGTGTTGGGCCCGTATGCCATTGGGGTAAGACCTTTATTCACATCGATACGGCTGTATCCAAAAGTTTTAAAACGGCTCAAATCCATTAATCCATCGTAGGGCACATATACTGGCACACCGTCAATGTAAAGCGGAATGCCTCGCGTATCAAAGCCTTTAATACTTACCGACGATTCGTTACGACTACCCGTATTAATCCACCATACCGAAGGGGTTTGCTGTATGGCTTGCCCCACATCTTGCAGATTAAAATCGACGCTTTGCTTTTTGCTCAGCGTATATTGGTTTTTATGCTCAATAATTTCGACTTCGCCCAATCTATTCACATTCAATTGCTGAGTGGTATCAGGGCTTTCTTGAGCAAACAATCCCAGATTTGTTAACGCAATACCGACGATTGCCACATATAAATTCTTCATATTTATTGAATTGAAATACGTTATTCCCATTTTGATATAACGCTGCAAAAATAATAATAAATCCGAATTCAGAATGCCCGAAAAGAATAGTTTTGTATAGAAGGGTAATTTATTAAACAGCAATTTGTCCGAAACGATTTATACAGACAGGACACAACATGCTGATAATTAGATAATTAACAAACATTTAGACAATTAGTTCTTACATGGAAATATTCGATTTTGTTCTATTTCAACTTTTTAATATAACTTAGCAAAAAAATCAGTCATGCTCCAATTCATATATGGAATTTTCTTTCATTTCGTGTTGGCAAGTTGCGAAAAAGAAAACAATCAGATTGTAATTTCTCCAACGCCAGTAGTCGAAGCCAATTTAGAATGGACTCAAATGGAAAAAGATTGTATCATGTTTGGGGATACTGCTATGTCCATGCGGGTGTTTCTAACTACTAACTATGCCGATTCGTTGGTACTCAGAAAAACGTCAATTGATGTGATTGTGCCAGATTCTAACGATGTGTACTTAACAACTTTAATCAATCGAATGAAAAAAGCCATGCTCGACGAGGGTGGTGTGGGCATTGCAGCACCACAATTGGGTATAAATCGAAATGTAATTTGGGTTAAACGACTCGACAAAACAGGTAAACCATTCGAAGTTTATCTTAACTGTAAAATAGTAATGACTTCGGAATTAATGGTCAACTTTAATGGCGATGGCTGTTTGTCGGTGCCCAATGTAACAGGACGCACCTTGCGCTATCGGGCTGTAGGAATCGAATACGATTTACTTGATGGTTCGCATCACCGAGAAGTGGTCGATGGGTTTTCGTCCACCCTGTTTACTGGCATTATCTTTCAACACGAAATAGACCATTTACACGGTATCTTGTTTATCGATCGCTTGATTTAACCTTATTTCGTTAAACTAATAAAAAGTTCATTGTACGATAGACATTCAGCATGAAGTACTTTGAATAATCTAATGTCGTATTTTATTTACCTAAACGCATGATAAAATACCACTTACAAAACCAAGAAATAGACCGAAGACCTTAAGTTTGAAAAGCACTGAATATTAAGCAGTTTAAAAACTTTGTCGAACTCTTATTGATTTTAAAAGTCGCCTAAATATTAAGTCGTTGCCTTAGTATTTTATACCCCGAAGGACTCATTTTAACTTGTTGTCCATTGTTGAGACTGAGCATTTGAGTTTGTTTTTCGTACAACTCTATTCTCGAAATAGAATGAATGTTGACAATGCACGAGCGATGTATTCGTACAAATTCCGATTCGGGCAAACTGGCCTCAATCGACTTCATAGTCTGCTCCTTTAAGTATCTTCTGTCTTGGGTCACAATCGAAATATAATCGCCATCGGCTTGGATATATAAAATCTCGGACAGCTTGATAATGGCAATTTTATTGCCGCTTTTCACTGCCACATGTTCAATTATTTCTGATGCATTAGGTGGTTGAGGCATCTTGCTTTCTTTCGGTTCGGTATTGTTAATTTCTTCGAGCTCTTGCATTTGGTTCATCTTGACTTGATAGAACAGAAATGCCAAGAATACGAGCAAGATAGAGATCAATAAGTAAAGCAGTGCAAATGGATACAATTCCTTTAACAAACGCTCATCGTACAACTG
>DYOK01000178.1 GCA_020720565.1 Acetofilamentum sp. | reverse complement strand
CATTGTTCTCCGTGTTACGAAGATGTCTGGGCTACGCCCCTCAAAATTCGAAAAATAATTTGATTTTTTAATTTTGAATTGATAGGCAACCTCTCAACAATCAACAATCAACAATCAACAATCATCAATCATCAATCATCAATCAACAATCAACATTCATCAATCAACCCCTCTAAAACACCGCCTTAGCAATCTGATAAATGTTATCCGAATTGCCCATGGTGTAATAGTGTATGGCGGGAACTCCAGCTTTTTGTAGCTCTTTCGACTGTGCAATAGCCCATTCGACACCCACCTGGCGGACTTGCTTATTGTCTTTACAAGTGGCAACCGCCTCCACTAAATCTTCTGGCAAATCTATATTAAAAGTTTTGGGCAAGCCTGCCATATGACCCACAGTCGAAATAGGCTTAATCCCTGGAATAATAGGCACCTCAATTCCCAAAGCACGACAATCTTTTACAAAATCGAAGTACTTCTGATTATCGTAAAACATCTGTGTCACAATAAACTGTGCACCAGCATCAATTTTCTGTTTCAAATAAAACAAATCGATCTTACGATTTGGGGCCTCCATGTGTTTTTCGGGATATCCAGCAACACCAATAGTAAACTCGGTAGGAACCGAATTGAGTAACTCGTCGTCGAGGTAAATCCCATTGTTTAATTCGGCAATTTGTTTCACCAAACCCAAAGCATGCGAATGCCCGTCGGGTTCGGGAATAAACGTACTTTGGCCTTTGTCGGGGTCACCCCGTAAAACTAAAATATTTTTAATACCCAAAAAATGCAAGTCGATCAAAGCATTTTCTGTTTCCTCTTTGCTAAATCCCCCACAAATCAGGTGAGGCACCACATCTACATCTTTATACTTATTGTTGATAGCAGCGGCAATAGCCACTGTACCAGGTCGTTTGCGCACCGTTTTGCGTTCGAGCAAACCACCCTCACGTTTTTTATATACCACCTCCTCCTTATGATAAGTAATATTGATGTAGGGCGGATTAAACTCCATCAAAGGATCGATGGTGTTGTATATATCGTGAATACTACGTCCCTTTAAAGGCGGAAGCAATTCGAAGCTAAATAAACTTCTGTTGGTGTATCGCAATTTTTCAATCATTTTCTGACCTTCGGTTTTGAAATGCAAAGTTAATCGTTCTCTACGAAAAACCTAAACAAAGATTTTTTGATTGATGAATTGAAAATTGACAATAGAAAATTATAAATTAAAGATTTTAATCGCAAATCGCCACATTGCTTTGTGCACCTTTGTGTCTTCTTTGTGCACCCCTGCCTACCGTCAGGCAGGTTTGTGTAACAGCTATACCACAAAAAACACAAAGTTAAGTTCAACTAAATACAATTTGACCATTAAAAAGTTACAGGAATGAAAACTGGGAATTTAACGAATAAACGAATCAGACTTCGACACTTCGACGCAACTCAGTGCTAATAGCCTCAGACACCGATTGGGTGTAACCCGAAACATGTCACATTAAAGAAAAACAAATCAATCTACCTGAGGCAGATAGGCAAATCAACAAAAAAGCATTATCTTTGAAGCAAAACACGTAATACACATTTAATACATTAACTCGATGAGCTTAACTTATCCAAAACAAATTGTGCTGGGCGACATTACCGTTCGCGATGGCTTTCAGCACGAAGAAAAGTTTATACCCACCGACGCCAAAATATGGCTGGCAGAACAACTGGTTTTAGCAGGTGTCAAAAGAATCGAAGTTACTAACTTTGGTAATCCCGTAGGGATGCCTCAATTTAAAGACGCCGATCAAGTGATGCGTGGCATCAGAAACAGCCCAAAAATTGCACACTTGCTGCCCGAAACCGAAATTACAGCGGTTACCATTCGCGAAAAAGCAGTAGAGCGTGCCATCAAAGCAAAAAAAGATGGATATGGTCCCGATAGAATCTTGATGATGGTGTCTACCTCAGAATCGCATCACCGTAAGAACTCGGGTTTATCGCTCGAAGATTATTGGAAAATGGCCGAAGAAGCCATTCAAATGGCTCACGAAGGGGGCGTTAAAGTCAACGGAACCGTATCGACCATTTGGGGATGCCCAATCGAAGGGCCAACCGATCCTAAAAAAGCCCTCGAATTTACACAACGTTGGCTCGAAATAGGTGCCGACGATGTCGAGCATGCCGACCACGACGGATCTGCTTCGCCAAATCGCGTGTACGATTATTTTAAAATGATAATGGAAGCCATTCCAGATCCAAGCAAGCACATAGCACACTTCCATACCACCCGTGGTTGGGGTACCGCCAATGTGTTAGCGGCATTGCAAGCTGGCATCACCCACTTCGAATCGACTTTGGGCGGTATTGGTGGACAACCAGCCAACTTTGTCGACGGTGTACCTGTATCGGGAACTGGATCGTACTATTACAAAGATCCAAGTTTGGTAGGCTTGGTTTCGACCGAAGATATGTTGGTGATGATGGACGAAATGGGTATCGACACGCAAGTGAACATCGACAAAATGCTCAGCATTGGCAACATGGTAGAGCGTATTGTAGGTCGAAGATTGCGCTCCGAGTCTATCAAATCGGGACGTATTCCAAAAGAATTGACTGGTAGAAAATAAGGTTAAGGGCCCATTTACTGAACAATCCGTTTATATATTCAACCGTTAGCATTATTTTAAAATGTATATGATGGAAAATGTAAATATGAAACCTGGAGATTGGATTTGTCCAAATTGCAATAAAATAAATTTTGCAAGAAGAGATAAGTGCTTCGAATGTGAAACATCAAAACCTGGCAATATAATAGTTGAAATGAAATCAGGAGATTGGAAATGCCCTGATTGTAACGAAATTAATTTCGCAAAAAGAACTTTTTGTTTTAAATGTAACGCACCAAGACCTTCACAAGATAGAACCAACCAAAAACAAGGTGATTGATTTTGTTCTAACAATAATGAGTTGAATTTTGCGAGCAGAGAAACTTTTTACAAATACAATCATCCCAAAAGTCAGCAAAATACAAATAAAATGATAGAAATTATTATAGGAGATATAACTAAACAAAACGTAGATGCTATTGTAAACGCTGCAAATAAAAGTCTATTAGGTGGCGGAGGTGTGGATGGAGCAATACATAAGGCAGCAGGTTTTGAGTTATTAAATGAGTGTAGAACTCTAAATGGTTGTGAAACAGGACAAGCAAAAATTACAAAAGGGTATAATTTACCAGCGAGATACGTAATTCATACAGTTGGTCCGATTTGGAACGGAGGGCAAAATAACGAAAATGAACAATTAGCCAACTGCTATAAAAATTCTTTACGGCTTGCGGTAGAAAATCATATTACATCTATTGCATTT
This sequence comes from Acetofilamentum sp., assembly GCA_020720565.1. Taxonomy (GTDB): domain Bacteria; phylum Bacteroidota; class Bacteroidia; order Bacteroidales; family JAFGXI01; genus JAFGXI01. The sequence goes on along the minus strand of DYOK01000178.1, from coordinate 2,005 downwards.
CCATCAATAAGCACTGGTGTGTACGGTTTCCCAATAGAACGAGCATCTGAGATTGCATTAAATGAAATTATTAATTTCATAAAAACTGATTCATCTATTGAAAACATAAAGATAATTTGCTTTGGGAATAAACCTTATGAAATATATAATGAAAAGTATAATCAACTTCTAAGGAATAACCTATGAATGAAATAACAAGTGTATGATTCAAGTTATTGACTCTGTTTGAACAAGCAAATCATTTAGTAAAAGAAGGAGATTGGTTTGAAGAAGATAAAAAGTGTTTTACACTTTAAAAGATACATTTCTCGACTTACTTATCAAACAAGGTTCTGCACAATTAGAAATAAACTTATTATATGTTCCATATATTAAATACAGTACTATAACCAAAGATAAGGCAGGTGATTTAATGCGTTCTGATTATAATAAAATGCCTTTCGAATATTACCTATCGAAGATTGAACCATGTGACCTTGACATTGAAATACCTGAAAAAGCAACAGTAGAAATGGAAATAATTTGTGAAAACAGACAGTTTTGTTTTCATATTCCTCTAAATAAAACTACGGGATGGAACATAGATAATGAAACTTTATCCAAAAAGATCTGGCTTTCAAGTAAGGTATTTCATAGAAATCAAATGAAATCAATTAAAAATGAAATAGATGAATTAATGAATGAGATAAATAATAAATACGCTTAACAATGTATATACAAAATAGGCGAAATAGTAGTGAATTCAAGGGCTGTAGCCCGTAATCGCCTACTTTTCATATACTAACCGTTATTTCCGAAAATGATTCTTAATACTTTTGAATAGTATTGATTATCGGGTAGTCAACATTTAACATAACAAAAAGATTGTACGATTTGAAAACAAATTGTAAATTTGACTTTAATTGAAACTTTTAGTATGACCGAATTTAAAGAAAAATATATTAATCCATTTACCGACTATGGCTTTAAGAGGCTTTTTGGCGAAGAACCAAACAAGGATTTATTATTGGATTTTTTAAATGAATTGCTAAAAGACCAAGAAGGAAGAATTACCGAATTATCATATTTACCAAATGAAAAATTGCCAATTTCCGTTGGAGATAGAAAAGCGATATTTGATATTTATTGCACGAATGAAAAAGGAGAACAGTTTATTGTAGAAATGCAAAAAGCAGAGCAGAAATTTTTCAAGGACCGAACAATTTTCTATTCAACTTTTCCAATTCAAGAACAGGCAAGAAATAAAGACAAATTTTGGAATTTTGAACTAAAATCGGTTTATACAATTGGAATTTTAGACTTCGAATTTGAAGAAAGCGATCCCAATAAATATCGGCACGATGTAAAATTGACAGAGCAAGAGACCAAAAAGATTTTTTATGATAAGTTAAATTACATTTATTTGGAAATGCCCAAATTTCTAAAAACAGAGAAAGAATTAGAAACTGGCTTTGATAAATGGATGTTTGTTTTAAAAAACCTACCTAAACTTGACAGGATACCCGTTGAGTTAAAAGAGAATATATTCTTAAAACTTTTCGAAGTTGCCGAAATAGCAAAAATGAAACCCGAAGAATACCAGCAATATGAATTTAGCATCAACGCATATAGAGATCTATTCAATATTCAAAACAGGGCATTTGAGAAAGGAGAGATTAAAGGCGAGATTAAAGGCGAAATAAAAGGAAAGATTAAAGGAAAGATTGAAGTTGCCATAAAAATGCTTGAAAAAGGATTGGAAATATCTTTAATAGGTGAAATAACGGGTTTGACAGACACAGAGATTAGGGCCTTAAAAAATGAATTATAAAACATAAATCAAAACCATTGAAGATGAGTTTTTCGATATGAATAGTCAAGGTATGCAAACCTCAATTTTTTTTCGAAATCTTCAAAATACTTGATATACACGATTTTAATGGACAACAGCCTGAAACACATACAGCCGAACTCATGCGAATCAGAGATTTGTGTAATTCATTTAAAACGGCATGCAATAATTGAA
>DYOK01000381.1 GCA_020720565.1 Acetofilamentum sp. | reverse complement strand
ATAATTCAAGATTGGCTTCTGTCTTCGATTATTGTTGTGATAAAATCGCTGACCGAAAGGTTCAAATGTCGAACTTGTTTAGGGATAATACTTTCACTACTCATCCCCGGTATGGTGTTAATCTCTAAGAAATAAGGAATTTCGTCTTGAACAATATAATCGACACGAACCACACCTTTGCAATCGAGCCATTCGTATATCTGTTTAGTTCGGTTCTGAATATCGCTTAGCACATGTTCGGGCAAACGAGCAGGGGTGATTTCACGGGTTTTACCATTATATTTGGCATCGTAGTCGAAAAATTCGTTATCGGTATCAATTTCGGTAACAGGGAGGCGAAGGTATTCATTTTTAGTAATTAATATTCCATTCGAAACCTCAGTTCCCTTAATAAACGATTCAATAATCACTTCGTGATCTTCTTTAAAAGCAAATACAATGGCAGCTTTCAAATCTTCTGCTTTTTTTACTTTTGAGGTTCCAAAGCTCGACCCACCATTGTTTGGTTTTACAAAACAAGGCAGACCTAAACGCTCGATTATTTCTGCTTCGTCGAAGGCTTGATGTTTACGAATAAGTATGGCATCGGCCATAGGAACGCCATAAGGTCGTAAAAACGATTTGCATGCAAATTTGTTGAATGTGAGGGCCGAAACAAATGAATCGGATGTAGAATAAGGTATTTTAAGCAGCTCAAAGTACGACTGTAAACGACCGTTTTCGCCAGGTGTGCCGTGAATCATGATCAAAGCAAAATCGAATTTAATTTTTGTGCCCTGATAAGTAAAAGAAAAATCGTCTTTATTGACCACCATGTCGCAATACTGGTCGCTCGTAAGTACCCATTCACTGCCTTTTACATAAACGGTATAGGTTTGGAATTTTGATTTATCAATAATTTGACGGACTTGTTCGGCACTTTGTAGCGAGATAACCGACTCCGAAGAATCACCGCCGGCTAATATGGCTATATGTTTTTTCATAGGTATTGCTATTCCAATTGTATGTTACGTGAACAAAGATAGGACAGACATTTCGAATTTCAAAAAA
>DYOK01000380.1 GCA_020720565.1 Acetofilamentum sp. | reverse complement strand
AAAATTACTCTTTTTTATTAATTCTTCCCATATTTTTACATTGCCCCCAATTAGTCCTATTCTTCCAGAAAGTTACATTCAGGTTTCGATTCGAAAAAACTAAGAATACGCTCGTTTTTTGTTACTTTTGCCACAAATTGAACAAACAGACATTTCCATGGAATATAATTTTAAAGCCATCGAGCAAAAATGGCAAACCAATTGGCAAAACACACAACAATACAAAGTTGATATTAATCCCAATAAGCCCAAATTTTACGTCTTAGATATGTTCCCTTACCCTTCGGGTGCAGGCTTACACGTGGGGCATCCGCTGGGATATATTGCCTCGGATATATACAGCCGTTACAAACGATTAAAAGGATTTAATGTATTACATCCCATGGGATACGATGCTTTTGGGCTCCCTGCTGAGCAATACGCCATACAAACGGGTCAGCATCCGGCAAAAACCACCCAAATAAACGCCAAACGCTACCGCGAACAGCTCGATAAAATTGGTTTTTCTTACGATTGGTCGCGCGAATTTAAAACCTCCGATCCCGAATATTACCGTTGGACCCAATGGACATTTATTCAGTTGTTCAATCATTACTTCGATAAAACCCAACAAAAAGCTTTGCCCATTACCCATTTAGAGGCTCAGTTTGCATCCAACGGTACAAAGGACATTTCGGCTGCTCAAACTGCCCAATTGGATTTCACTGCCGTTGAATGGAAAGCCATGGACGAAACAACACGTCAACAAACTTTGATGAACTACCGATTGGCTTATATGGCCGAAACCTTGGTTAATTGGTGCCCTGCTTTGGGAACTGTTTTAGCAAACGACGAAGTAGTTAATGGTTTATCGGTACGAGGTGGTCACCCTGTGATCCAGAAAAAGATGATGCAATGGTTATTGCGGGTTTCGGCCTATGCTGCACGATTGCTCGATGGTCTCGACAACTTAGAATGGACCGAAGCACTTAAAGAAATTCAACGCAACTGGATTGGTAAAAGCAAAGGGGCTGAAATTGAGTTTGAAATTTGCCTCTCCCCAACCCTCTCC
>DYOK01000379.1 GCA_020720565.1 Acetofilamentum sp. | reverse complement strand
TTTAATTCGGTCAGATTGAAATCCATCGATATAAGAAGGCAAGTTAGTATTAATTTTAAAATCGTCCAAAACTTTACGAATCCCTTTTTGCCATTGTTCTATACTTATGTTGGTAAGTAAGCCTAAACCTTCGAACTTAAATTGTGCTATCAATGTTTGATAAAATAGTTTTTGATTATCGGCATAGTAGCCTGTCAATACAGGCATTTTAACACACATCGTCTCCAGCAAAATAGTACTGCTCGGTGCGATAGCCAAATGGGAATTTTGCATAAGTTGAACCAATTCAAATTCTGCCAAATTACGATAGATACGAATTTTTTGGTTTTGTTGTTGTAAATCGAAAATTTGTCGATGGGGATAAGCCCCTCCTAAAACTAAATTAATTTGCTCAATTTCGCCAAATTGTAACATGGCCGATGTTGCTTTGTAGCTTAAATCGAGCGGATCGGCTCCACCAAAACAGATAAAAACGCTTTTAATTTCTTTTAATAAGCGTGTAGTTCTTGCGGCTTCTAGAAACAATGGCCTAAGTAAGGCATATTTTAAGCCCACTGCAAACTTCGTGTACTGTTCTGCACTATATTGCTCAACCTGAACGCTTGGGGCATGATTGATTACTAAATCCGCAAACATATGATACTCTACCAAATCGTCGATATAAACCAGTTTAAAGCCCTGCACTTTGATGCTTTTTTGGTAGTCAGACGTATATTGGTAGCCATCAGCCACTACAATAGAATCGGATTCGAATTGCTGTTTAAGCCAAACAGCTTCGTTTTCCAAACTTACCGATTCGGGCATTAGTGTTAAACTGTAATCCGAAGGAACTACCTGATAACTTGAATCGCTGCGAGTGATTAATATGCAGTCGAAATCTTTTTTGAGCATCTCGTACAAAGCAAAAATACGGTATAAATGTCCCAAACCGACGGTTGAATTCCCATCGGCACGAAAAAGAATTTTACGACTCATGGTCTATGTTTTTTAGAATCGAAAATTTTAATTCGGCAATCTTCCAATCTTCGGGGGTATCGATATCTTGAGCTCTG
>DYOK01000177.1 GCA_020720565.1 Acetofilamentum sp. | reverse complement strand
TAACAGAACTGACAAACGATTTATTTCTCATTACGAAGTTGCTAAAAATATTGATTCATCAACAAATTTAGCATCTATGGATTGGGAAGATTTTGAAAATCTAATAAGAGAAATATTTGAGCGTGAGTTTAGTCATAATGGTGGTGAAGTTAAAGTAACTCAAGCTAGTAAAGATGGTGGTGTAGATGCAATTGCTTTTGACCCTGACCCTATACGTGGAGGTAAAATTGTTATTCAAGCAAAAAGATATACAAACACAGTTGGTGTTTCTGCTGTTCGTGATTTGTATGGCACTGTTATGAATGAAGGTGCAACAAAAGGAATATTAGTAACAACTTCCGATTTTGGTCCTGATGCATATGACTTTTCAAAATCAAAACCACTTACTCTGCTGAATGGGTCTAACTTACTTCATCTTCTAGAAAAACATGGACATAAAGCGAAAATAAATATTGATGAAGCAAGACAGGAATTAGGTTTAAAGAAAAAGTAAAACACAAATTAATGTTTAACCCGTAGCCTTATCTTAAGACTAGACAGATTGACGATAAATCAGCATTCATCAAATCAACGAATTAACACCTTCAACAAATCAACAACTCATTGATAAAAGACATATTAAAAATACACGACAAATACAGTATCGAAATTAAACAAACGTATTACAGCGTTTTCGATAAAAAGGACTCGGCCTACAGGGTTTTAACATATTTGTTTATCCCTAATGGTTTAAATATCAACGAGCAAACCTACAGCAGAGAACAGTTTTATCAAGATAGTCGTGTCAATATTCGGTACAATACACCCGAATGGACACTATTACAACTAATCCAAGACCCAAATAGTCCCCTCAATAAATTTAAACTTCTTTCGGAACGAACAAAATCCGATCTAAACAAAAATGAGTGGGTCGAAATCGAAACTACCTCCAAAATGTTGGCTACTGTCATTAGTAGTGCCATACATTTGGCAATTAAATTAACCAGACGTCAATGTAAAGCTAAAAATACTGGTGAACCCATTAATAATCTTCTTGATCTTATTCGTTCTGTCTTAGAGCTTTATCGCGGTGCAGTTTCTTTACTCAGCGAAAAAAATCTGTCCAACGAACAAATAAATTTACTCTATTTTAGCGACGAGTATATCAGCAATTCGGTCGAACACCAGATTGTTCTTCTATTGAATTACCTCGAAAAAAACAACGGGCACTGTGTTTCGAATCTTCAATCAATGATTGATTTGCTTAAGTATGAACAAGCGTACAAAGAAAAAAAATTCTACAATGGGGTTTCAATCGAAAAGCTAAATCATGAGTACATTATATACAAACGCAGTCAGCTCAAAAAATATGTGGACAGTATTTTGTTTTTGAGTAAAGACATCCGAAAAGACGGGACTCTAGCCGAACAAACCATCTTTGCCATAGCCGCAGGTTTAGCTATGTTGTTTTCGACCGGGATTGCCTTTTATTATCAAATGCGTTACGGAAGTATTTCAAGTACCGTGTTTGTTGCCTTGGTCATCAGTTACATGATGAAGGACCGTATCAAAGGTTGGGTCAGCAACTTGTTTATCAGTAAAGCTAAAAGTTTATATTACGATTACAAAATTGCCATTTTCAATTCGAACAAAAACAAAGTCGGTCTGATAAAAGAGAATTTTAGGTTTGTTCCATATCAAAAATTGGGACCAAAAGTAAAAAAATATCGTTTTATCGACCGTACCATTAGTGTCGACGACGACTTATTCGGTGAGCAAATCATTCAATATAAAAAAATGATTATGCTTTATCCACAAAAACTTGGCGAAGAACTCAACGACGACAAGCTGAACAGTATCGTCGATATTACCCGTTTTAATTTGTTTCGTTTTACACAAAACATGGACAATACACGAAAATCATACTTTTTTGTTAAAAACGGGAAGTTGGTTAAATCAGAAGAAGACAGGGTGTACCACATCAATATTATCCAAAAATTCTATACCGAAGCTGGTATCGGGTTTAAACGATACCGTGTCGTTCTAAATCGCGATGGAATTAAACGCATCGAACGGGTGCGTCAAGATGGTTTGGAATTGGATACTTATCAACACGAAGATATCGAAAAATAGAGCGTTTTGATGTAATGGACATTTGCGGTGTGTCTTTCTGGATGGCTTTGCCAAGTCTAGCCAAATTAGGAATTCAAAAGTTACGCTTCAAAAATGCTTTAGCTCGCCCAACTTTCGCGGTCGAGACTTCGGTATTGAATGGCTTCGGCTACATGTAAGTGTTGAATATGCTCCGATGCTTCGAGGTCGGCAATGGTACGCGATACTTTAAGAATACGATCGTATGCTCGCGCCGATAATCCTAAACGTTCCATAGCTGTTTTAACCAAATTTTGGCTTGGTTTGTCGAGTTGGCAATACTGTTGAATCTGTTTAGGCTGCATTTGAGCGTTGGCATGTGTCTCCGATTGTTCTCCAAAACGCTCAATTTGTATCATTCTGGCTTTAATAACCCGCTCACGAATCACTTCGCTACGTTCGCCCTCGCTTTGCTCATTCAGTTTATCGAATGGCACCGGAATAACTTCGAGATGAATGTCGATACGGTCTAACAAAGGCCCCGATATCTTATTCAAATACTTTTGTACAACACCAGGACTACAAACGCATTCTTTGTCGGGATGGTTATAATATCCGCAAGGGCACGGATTCATAGAGGCAACCAACATGAAGCTTGCAGGATAATCGACCGCAAACCTCGCTCTAGAAATACTCACTTTACGCTCTTCTAATGGTTGACGCATCACCTCAAGCACAGTACGTTGAAATTCGGGCAATTCATCTAAAAACAAAACACCATTGTGTGCTAAAGAAATTTCGCCCGGTTGAGGGAATGCCCCTCCGCCCACCAAAGCCACATCGCTTATGGTATGATGCGGCGAACGAAATGGACGAACAGTCAACAAACTAGTTCCTTTATCAATTTTGCCAGCTACAGAATGAATTTTTGTTGTTTCAAGTGCCTCTTGCAGGCTTAAAGGTGGAAGGATGCTTGGAAATCGTTTGGCCAACATGGTTTTTCCAGCTCCTGGCGGGCCAATCAAAATTATATTATGACCTCCTGCCGCTGCAATTTCGAGCGCTCGCTTCACATTTTCTTGGCCTTTGACATCTGCAAAATCGAAATTAAAAACGCCTGAGTTGGCAAAGAACTCATCGCGGGTGTGAACGATGGTCGGTTCGATACTGGGTTGGCCTGTCAGTAAATCGATTACTTCGTTTAAATGTGAAACGCCGTATACCTTTAAGTCGTTAACAACTGCGGCTTCTCTGGCGTTTTGTTTGGGCACAATAAGGCCTTTAAATCCTTCTTTTCGGGCTTGAATGGAAATGGGCAATGCCCCTTTAATGGGCAAAATGCTACCGTCTAACGACAATTCGCCCATAATCATAAAATCTGCAATTTGTGGTGCTTCTATTTGTTCGGTGGCGGCTAAAATTGCCATGGCAATGGTTAAATCGTAAGCAGAACCCTCTTTTCGAATGTCGGCCGGAGCCATATTAACCACAATTTTTTTGCCTGGCCATTTGTAATCATTCGTTTTTATAGCCGATTCGATGCGTTGTTGGCTTTCTTTTACGGCACTATCGGGCAATCCGACCAAATAGAAATTTATTCCGAACGACACATTCACTTCGACGGTTATCACTTTGGCATCGACACCAAAAACAGCTGCCCCGTATGTTTTAACGAGCATAGAATTAGTAGTTTTTCAGAAAATCGTATAATAATCTAACGCCTATTCCACTGCCTCCTTTCGGGCGATAGGCGTCTTTAGATGGCAAAAAGGCTACACCAGCGATATCGAGATGGATAAATGGATAATCGGTAAAATGTTCTAAAAATTTTCCTGCGGTGATGGCTCCGCCATATTTTCCACCTACATTTTTAATATCGGCCACATCAGATTTATTCAGTTCTCCATATTCTTCCCAAAATGGGAATTCTACCAAACGTTCGTAAACATTTTCGCCACTTTGTTTCAGTTTCGACATCACGTCCTGTTCTGCATTACCCATGCTCACAATACCATAAGGCCCAATGGCTGCATGTGCAGAACCAGTAAGTGTGGCTAGATTAATTACCAGCTCGGGTTTATATCGTTTGGCATAACTAAGTGCATCGGCCAAAATCATACGACCCTCTGCGTCAGTGTTAAGCACTTCGACTTTCGTGCCATCGTGCATTACAATCACATCTTGAGGTGCGTAGGCTTTATTTCCAGGACGATTATCGGTAGCAGGAATCAATCCAATCACATACAAGTCGAGTTGATTGGCCGCAATGGCTTGAAAAGCACCCAAAACAGCCGCTGCTCCAGCCATATCCGATTTCATTTCGTCCATGCTACCTGCGGTAGGTTTTAAACTTAAACCGCCTGTATCGAAAACAACGCCTTTACCAACAAGAATTATAGGTTGTTTGTTTCGATGTTTTTTGGGTTTCCATTCAAGTATCGAAAACGACGGTGGGTCGAAACTCCCTTTGTTTACGGCTAACAAGCCGCCAAATTTGAGGGCTTCAATTTGTTTTTTACCCAAAACATCGGCTTTAAACCCATACGCTGCCGAAGCTTCTATAACTTCTTCGCCTAATTGTTCGGCCGATAGATACGAAAGTGGTTCGTTGACTAGATTTCTAGCAGAGATAACCGCATCACAAACATTTTTTAATTCCTTAAACGTGTCGGCTTCAATTGTTGTTTGAACTTTAATATTTTTAATGAATATTTTTTCTCTCGATTTGTCCGTAAAATATTTATCGAAAGTGTAAGCCGAAAGTAAAAAACCCTCGATGATAGCCAAAAACGCTGTAGCCTCAAAACCATTATCGGATAAAGCGACTTGATCTAATTTGCTTGTGTTGCTCAGTTTAAAAATTTGAGCCCCAATTTTTCGATATTGTTCAACTTGTGCATGAACAGAATTTTTCGATATTTTATCGACGATTACGATGTGTCGTCGCATTAAATCGAGATGAACCAATTCAGCTTTTTGGTCAAACTTTTCATTTACAAAAGCGACTTGGTTTTCATCGATATAATCAGATAATTGATTATGTTGTTTAGATAGAATTTGAATATCAAATTCATTTATTTGTTGTACTATTTTTAGTTTCATATTGCTTCGAAATTTGGTTTGGAATAGATTAAGGTCGTAGACCTGTTTATTATTTTATAACTTGAAGTTTATTAAGCCGATAAGTAAATAAAATAAGCCAATATATATTTTTTAATGACCTAATTTATTATTGGTAATAAAATTATCGAATTTAATTGAATTCGACAGCAATCGGTTCATCTATTTTCGAATTTTTTGTTAAATCGAACATAATTGTAGTTACTGAAATCGTCTAT
>DYOK01000008.1 GCA_020720565.1 Acetofilamentum sp. | reverse complement strand
CTAATAATTAAAACTTTTGAAAAGTTCTAATTATTAGATAGTTAAAAAAGATTAACGAACTATTGTAATTTAATATCGCATTTTATCATATAAATAGATTGATTTAGTGCTATTTAGAACAATAGTATTTAGCTCGAAGACCTTAGTTCTTATTTTTGCCAAATAAGATTTCAAATTTTTATGTTGGAATTTGAACATCAAAAGTAAAGCAGGAACAATTTTATGTAACTTTGTCAGAATAAATAGGCTTTAAAAATCATGTGAAACTTGACAATTATTAATAAAAAACACCAAGTTAGTCCAACACTTTTTTGTAATATTTTTTTTAATACGATGAAGACAATCAAATATTTGAAGACATTTTTCGTTTATCGTACGACCTTATAGTTGATTAAGTTAAAATTCTAATACCTTATATTCTTTTAAACTCCCGAAAACAATACCATTGAATCAGTTGAAAACTATGAAGAAGATATTAAATTTTATTTTATATGGATTTAATATTGTATCGATTATCTCATTACTGCTCGCATATATATCAAAATTCATTTCGCCTAGTTTGTTTTGGATTGCTTCATTTGCGGGAATGGGATTTTCTTTTATTCTTTTATGCTTTATTTTCTTCACCTTTTTGCTAGGAATTTTAAGAAAGTGGAAATGGCTTTTGCTCAATTTAAGCCTCATAATAGTTGGATTGCCCAATATCAATTTGTGGTTTCAATGGAATTCGCCAAGCCAAGAGCAACAAGACCTAAGAGTAATGTCATATAATGTACGTCTTTTTGGATTGTATGCATGGGAGAACGACTATAAAACCAAGTCGATGATGCTAAAAAACATACAGAATCAAAATATTGATGTGGTTGCATTTCAAGAATTTTTCTTCGATTACGAAAATTTTAGCCTCGAATCCTACTCAAAAGCACTCGGAATGCCATATTACTACATTGCAGACAGCAAAATATTACGGAAAAAAGACCATTTTGGACAAGCTGTTTTTAGTAAATATCCAATTATAAATGCCTCGCCTATAACGTTTCCGGGCACCAGTAATATGTCGTTCTATTGTGATATCAAGTTGTCGGAACAAAAGGTAATTCGTGTTTTTAACGCCCATTTAGAGTCGTATCGTTTTCAATCGGAACACTACGAATTGCTTAAGGATATCGAAAATGGAGAGACAACAGTCAATCAAAATCTTTATAAAAAAACTAAAAGTCTGATTCTAAGACTTAAAAATACCATGATTAAAAGGTCATATCAAGCAGAGAAACTATCTGCTTTCATTCATTCAAGTAATTTCCCAGTTATTGTAACAGGCGATTTTAACGACACGCCTCATTCGTACACCTACCGACAAATTGCCAATGGATTAGATGATTCTTTTGTGGAAGCAGGAAATGGATTTAGCAACACTTATTTAGGTGCATTCCCATCGTTTAGAATCGATTATGTTTTGAACTCGAAACATTTTAAAGCGATAAGGTATCAAAGAGTTTCCATCGAAGGTTCCGATCATTATCCGCTTGTTGTCGATTTTAAATTTGCAAATCCTTAACAATTCCAACGACTGAAAAATCAAAATTCGATATTTTGAATTATATTTGATAATATTTTTGCTATGATGAAACAACACGAGACGAATATGCGTCGAGCAATCGAACTGTCCATTAATAATATCGATAAGGGAGGAGGCCCATTTGGTGCGGCGATATTTCAGGGCGATACGCTAATTGCTGAATCTGCCAATAGTGTAACCATCGACAACGATCCAACGGCACACGCCGAAGTGAATGCCATTCGATTAGCGGCCAAAAAATTGAATCGATTCGATCTTTCCGATTGCACATTATATACTTCATGCGAACCTTGCCCTATGTGTTTGGGTGCCATATATTGGTCTGGAATCAAAACAGTCTATTTTGGCAATACAAAAGCGGATGCTGCTCATATTCATTTCGACGATCAATTTATTTACGATGAGATTGATAAACCTTTGAATCAGAGAGCTGTAAAGTTTGTTCCCTTACTCCAATCCGAAGCCATTAAAGCCTTCGAAAAGTGGGAACATACCGAAAATAGAACGGAATATTAAAAAATATGGGACTTAAAAAAACAATTTGCTTTTCGAATTGGCTTATTAATGATTAATTTCTAACTTTGATGTCGAAAAATAACATATATCACTATGAAAAATAATTTTCAAAAATATCTGATAGGGATGGTTTTAGTTGCAGGCTTTTTGTCATGCGGAGGGCCTGAAAATAAGAATTTGATTGACGACTCCAGTCTTGATCAAGACAGTCTTAAAGTTCAAACTGAAAAATTTCAAAAATTTTATCAGTTACCCTCGCCCGTAGAATTGTTTATGTTTATGTGGGAAGATGGTGCCCCATTTTATGCCTCACACCTCAATTCTATTGAAAATGCCAGTAAGTATACCGATTCTAAAAAGAAAGCCCTCAATCTAGGAGTGTATTCTGCTGATTTAGCTTATTGTACCATTTTTGACAAAACCCAAGAAACTATGAAAGTATTTTCAGCCACTAAAAAAATGGCCGAAGATCTTGGTTTAACCGAAGGTTTCGATCAATCCATTTTAGACCGAATTGATAGAAATATCGAGAATAGCGATTCGCTTTATCGTATTACAAGCGATTCATATTCAAAAACAGTTAAATTTTTGCAATCGCAAGGACAAACTGCTGTTTTACCTTATATTATTTATGGAGGCTGGTTAGAAAGTGTTTTTATTGCCACTCAAACAGTCAAAAAATATAAACCAGACAGCGAAATAGCAATTAGAATCAACGATCAAGGACTTTTAGTAGAAAATTTAGTGGAGTTCTTTCAAGACATTAGCGTCAACGACGAATATGCAAAACAAGTACTTGTCGATTTACAAGGCTTAGAATCCATCTTTCAAAAAGCCGCTCGTACCGAAGATGGCTTAATGTCGAAAGAAGTTTATCTCCAACTTAAAGAAAGAGTGAAGTATTTACGTGACGGTGTCGTTAAGTAAGAAGATGTTTGATTTAATACTACGAAAAAGAACAGCCATGAAGAAATTAATATTATTAAGTGCCTTAACTTGGATGATAAGCACTACGGTGAACGCTCAACGATGCGATAAATACAACAAGTATTGCGATATCGAACTTAAAGATTACGATTACAGTACCCAATCAGCCTTTGCTCATCTTTATCCAGGGGACACGGTTCCCGTTAAAACAGTGTTGTATATAGGTAAAGAATATCACATTACCGTTTGTTCTGACTATGGGGAAGTGCCTTGGCGTATTGTACAACCTAGCAGAAAAACGCTCAAAGAAATTCAGGAAATCCGTCGGGATACCACCAAAATATATAAAGTCGATGAGTACGGTGAAAATATAGTAGACAATAACACGGGTGATTACATTGTCGAAAAAGTAACAATTACAGTCGATACCATTTGGGCTAGTTCGCGTGTAGCTGATGAAATTCCGATGTTTAATAGCAAATCGGGCACCGAGTGGGTTCAAAAAGTAAAAACGACTCAAAGAGCATTTGTCTATGTTACCTTACCAATAGATGCCAAACCTGAAGGGGCTTGTGTAGCCGTATTTATTGGAAATAGCCAGATGGCAAAGTCTAAGTTTGCAACCAAACGACCTACTGGCGAGGCGTATTAGCATTCATTATTTATCTCAAAACTAGATAAAAGTACGAATAACTTATTTAATATGATGAATAGTAACTCGTTTATACGCGATAAAGTAGAAACGGCACTTTTGGAAAGGTTTATTTCCGGTGATATGAAAGCTTTTTCTGAAATTTACGAAATTCATTATAATTCGTTAAAGGTATATGGGCTAAAATATCTTGAAAAAGAGGAGGTCGAAGATTGTATTCAGTCTTTGTTTTTAAAATTTTTACAAAATAGGGATTCACTTAAACAAGTGCTTGATATTAAAGCGTATTTATTAATAAGTTTACGAAATAACATTTATAAGCGTTTAAAAAAGAGATTTAATAAAGTTGAAATTTCTAATAATGAATTAATTATAATAGATGAAGAATTTGACAGATCCGAGTCTCTTATTTTTGTAGTATTAAATTTTTTAAAAACACTTAGTCCACGCGAAAATCAAATTGTTCAAATGAAATATTTTGAGGGTTACAAAAATATCGAAATAGCTGAACAGTTGCAGATTGATTATCAAACTGTAAGAAATATACAGGTTAACGCCATTAGGAAATTAAGGCAAATACCTTATTCAAGGTAAATTCTCAAAAAATATTTTTATTTTTTATAGTACAAAATTATTTTTTAGAATCTTCATATTATTAATGATGGTTCTAAAATGGAGAATTCGACACAAACACCTGAACATATCAAACAAAAGTATATTGAACTAATTGAGAAGTCAAATGTTCAATATCACAAAAAGAGGAATTTATTCCATGTAAGGAATATTTTCTTTTATTTGCTTTTTATCGCTATTGTACTTGCATTAAGCTTTTATATCAGAAGTGAGATTTTGTCGAGAAGAAATTTATTTGAAAATAATCTGGAAGAAACTTCATTTGCCGATGATAAAATCTTAATTCAAACGCCTAATGGAAAATTATACGAAATTGATAAAAATTTATCCACTGAATGGTTATCCGAAGCTGGCGTTCTGATTCAAATTAAGCCGCAGTCTATTAAGTTTATTAGTGCTGGAAATATTGATTTAAATAAGCATAATAATGCTTACACAATCTTTGTGTCGAAAACAACGCCATACAATTTGACTTTACTGGATGGATCTAATATAAAAATTAACAAAGGAACCTCTGTTCACTTTAATCTTCAGCCCGATATAGATGATATGAATGTCGAGATTAATGGGGAAGCTTATTTTGATATCACACATCAAGAAGAAGGTACTTTTAAAATTAAATCGAAGGAATTATTTGTAGAAGTGTTCGGAACCGAATTTAATATTAAAAATACTACATCATCAAACGAAATTGTTCTTGTCAATGGTTTTGTCAAGGTCTCAACTCAAAACCAAACGGTTAACATGATACAGGGAGAACAAGTTAAATACAATATTAAAACGCAAAAATTAGAAAAAAATAATGCAGACTTTTTAGAGGCTTTACAATGGAATTCAACATACTATCATTTTTCAAACGAAAAATTAATTGATATCGCACTCAAAATTGGAGCGTGGTATCATGTGCGTTTTGAGTTTCAAACACCAGAACTTAAAAAAATGTCTTTTACAGGTAAACTTAAAATTGACGATGGTCTGGTTCGCTTTTTAGAGATGTTAAAATACACAGATGGGATTAACAGTAAAATTGAAAATGACAAGATATTTTTATATAAATAATACGCCTTTTAAATTTAATATTTTTTAATATGATTGACCTTAACTTTAAGTATTTTCGAAAATTCTGCTTTCTAACACTGATGCTGTTAATTGGAAATAATTTATTTTCTTCCAATTTAAATTATAAACAAACTGATAACATCTCTGTTTCGAAGGAAATGTCAATAAAGGAATTTCTGGCTTTTTTATCGTCCGAAACAGACTATCAGTTTTTTTACAACGATGAAATAGTGGGCTTAACTAACAAGGTAAAGCTCGATATTAAAGAAAAAAATATTTTTGAGGCATTAAAAATTGCATTCAAAAACCAACCAATTGAATACGTGGTTACTGGAAAAACGATAACCCTCAGAAACACGGATATAAAAACCATCAAAACAAACGATCAATCACCAAATATAATAAAGGGTGTTGTATATGATAATTTTAAGATGCCCTTACCATTTGTGAATTTGGCAGTTAAAGGCACTAAACGGGGGGCAATAACTGACTTTGATGGCAAATTCGAAATCGATGCCTCTGCTGGCGATGTGATTGTATTTTCTTATTTAGGATTTAAAAAAACTGAAATTACTGTTCAAAACCAGAAAACACTAGAAGTTGTGATGGAACCGGACGTAAATAGCTTAGAGGAGGTAATCGTCTCTGGTGTGGCATCAGGTACTTCAAAAAAGAAAATGTCTGTATCAGTATCTAAATTAAACACGGATGATATTAACAAAGTTGTTTCGTCAAATATTTCTTCAGCTTTACAGGGAAAAGTTGCAGGGGTAAGTATTTCGAATTTTAGTGGTTCGCCAGGTGCTAGCCAAAATATTATGCTAAGGGGCGCTACAAGTTTAAGCGTTAGTAATAGTCCTTTAATTCTGATTGATGGAGTGCAATATAGTGGCACTTTAGCGGATATTAATGCCGATGACGTTGAAAATGTCGAAATTGTAAAAGGTAGTGCAGCCTCATCGCTTTATGGTTCGAGAGCAGCAAATGGTGTCATTGTAATTACTTCTAAAAGGGGCAAAGGTAATATCAATAAAACGACTGTTACAATAAGAAATGAATTTGGAATACAGGAAGTGGAAAAATATTTAAAGCTCTCTAATTCACATCCATACGAACTTGCCTTAGATTGGGAAAGTGTGGATACATATACTAAATATGCAGGAGTTACTTATCCCGATAATTATTCAAACGGATGGGATCCCAATATATCGGGAAGCCGAATAATTAAACCAGATGCCTATATGGATATGCCATACAGAGTTAACAATGATTTGCAAAAACAGATGTTTACTCGTGGGTTTTCGATGACTAATTATATCGGCGTAGGTAGCAGTTCGGAAAAAACTAACGTTTTTATTTCGCTCGAAAATAACAAGGAACAAGGTATTGTTGTAGAAACAGGGGGGTATCGACGATATGGAATTAGAGCCAATATCGACCATAAACTTAATGATAAATTAAAATTATCAACAAGTACAAATTTTATCAAAATTAAAAATGACCTTATGGGAGGCGGTACTGGTGCTTTTTTCGATGTTTTGATGATGGAACCTGATGTCGATTTGTTCAAATCAAACCCCGATGGGCAAGATTATAATTACTATCCGAATCATTGGAGTACTCAAATTAATAATCCGCTTTATGATCTTAAACGTATTGAAAGTACTGTGGCCAAAATTAAATTATTAGGAAATTATGAGCTTAAATATAAAATTACAGATTGGTTAAATGCAGAAGCTTCTTATTCTTTTGACTATATGGGGTATAATTCACAGTTATACAGCCCATTTGGGACTTTCGACGGTATCGAAACGGATACATCTACTGGTACTAAAATTTACAGTACAACAAATGGATATATCAATAAAACATTTATAACAAACTTTAATCAAGTGGCACGTGCCACTTTAAATTATTCAAAAACATTCGGCGAACTTGATGTTAAATCAAAATTGAGCTATTTTCTTGAACAATTAGAGTCTAAAGAGAGTTATTCTAATTCGAGCGAATTTAATTTGCAGGGATACCCTTCGTCAAATTATGCCACGACTCATGTTAATTCTGACTATAATTATTCAGAAAAAGCAATCGACTACTTTGGCATTGTGGCTTTAGTGTACAAAGAACGTTATATCCTTGACGGATTGTTGCGATACGATGGATCATCTCTGTTTGGGGAGAATAATCGTTGGAATTTATTCAACCGTATTTCGGCTGCTTATCGCGTTACCGAAGATATTAAAATCCCAGGTGTTCAAGAGCTTAAAATTAGAGCTGCAAGAGGAACTGCTGGTTTAAGACCCGGGTTCTCATACCAATACGAAACGTATCAAAACAATAATGGAGTTTATTCGAAAAATATTTTGGGCAATAATGACCTTAAATCTTCGATTAACAAAGAAACCGAAATTGGATTGGATATCTCATTCTTAAAAAGATTCAATTTAGAGCTCACATATTCGCACACTCAGAACGAAGATCAATTTATTCAAGCCCCTTTAGCTGCTCCATTTGGAGGCTTCCGCTACCAGTGGATTAATGGAGGTACTTTAACAAGCGATAATTTTGAAGCGATGTTAAAAACAAAAGTTGTTGATAAAGAAAATTGGAAATTCGATTTTAATGTTACTTTCGATACTTATCAATCGCAAATTACAGAATTACCTATTAATAATATCACAGGAATTGGCCCCAGAGGTGCTTTCCGATACGAAAAAGGAGTTGAATATGGGACAATGTATGGTTATACTTTTGTAAGTACGCTTGATCAGATGGGAAATCAATTACCCGATGGCGAAACTTTAGACCAGTATTCAGTCAATACCGATGGTGTAGTGGTTAAGACTTCTGACATAGGAACAACGCAAGAAAAAGCTTTTAGAGTTAAAGATGCCGAAGGTGTAGACGTAGTTTCAGCCATCGGGAACGTTAACCCTGACTTTGTTATGGGATTAAGTACAAATTTAAGTTATAAAAAGTTTAACTTCTATATGCTTTGGAAATGGAAACAAGGTGGTGACTTATACAATGGAACAGCTCAATATTTAGTTCGAGATTTAAGACATCCCATGATGGATCAACTATATACCAAACCCGAAGATAAAAAAACAGTTAATTATTACCAAAGCCTATATGACCAACAAGCTTTAAATTCTTTTTGGGTCGAAGATGCGTCTTATTTGAGACTGAGCGAAGTCGCATTGTCATATACGGTTAATGGTAATAAATTGAAAGAAAGATTCAAAATTCAACAACTTAAGTTGAGTGTTGTTGGTAAGAAGTTATTAACATTCACAAAATATACCGGTTATGACCCAGAAGCAGGATACGATGGTTATCTATTCGATAATTATGGGTATCCAAATTTTAGATCTTACTCAGTATCATTAGAAATAATTTTCTAAAGTTGAAGTTTAAAAAAATTATACAAATACAATTAAGTCATGAATAAATACTCGATATATAGTTTATTAACGCTTTTTTTATTAGCAGTTCCGTCTTGTACTGATTATTTACAAGAAGAAAACTTAAACAATCCAAATACCGATGCGGTTATGTCAACCCCTGTGGGCGTTAAAGCACTTACCGGTAGTTTGTTTAATACTTGGTTTAATGCAGAACAACACAACTTATATTCGCCTGGTCCATCACTTTGGGTCATGTCCGATTGGGGAACGGTTACTTTTGCCAATTATTCCTGTCAAGATATGTCTAAGGAACCGCGCGAATTTTTGAACAATACGCCTTCATATGGATACAGTTCGGTTAATCGTGTATGGTGGAGCAATATGTATAGTGTTATTACCTCTGCAAATGATGTGGTTAAGGTGGTCAATAATGGAATGAAAATAGGAACTAATGGTAACGAAACGCAAATGGTTCTGGGAATGGCTTATTTTATGCAAGGCCTTGGAAATGGGTATATTGGATTAATTTTTGACAAGGCTTACCCTTCCGACGAATTTACCGATTATGCAACTTTAACACAACAAGATTATCATGCATCAATAAACTTATCTGTTTTACAACTCGAAAAAGCCATTGCTATTTTTGATGCCAATTCCTTTACCATTCCTGTGGATTGGATGAACGGAAATTATACCAATGTAGATTTGTCTCGTATTGCTCATTCTTTTATCGCTCGTTTGTTGGTGTACAGTCCAAGAAATACAACTGAGCGTGATGCGGTCGATTGGGGAAAGGTGTTGACAAACGCTCAAGCCGGTATAACAAACGATTTTAGCATTCAAGGGGATGGTAATATTTCTGACAGAAAATGGATGTCTTGGTATAAATATTACATGGCACGCGCTGGATGGGGCAAGGTTGATATGCGTGTATTGCATATGTTGGACTCCAATATACCTGCCAATTGGCCAGATGATGGAATAAGCACACTGCCTAATAATGGAATAATGGACACGCAAGACAGTAGAGGACTATCCGACTTTGAATATAACAGCTCAAACGATCGCCCAGAAAGAGGCACGTATAGGTGGTCAACCTATCGGTATAGTCGTTTAGACGATTATATTAACGCCAATTTTTTCGCTCCCGTTGTGATGATGAGAAAATCTGAAATGGATTTATTTATTGCAGAGGCATACACTCGAACTGATCAACTTTCGGCAGCAGTCTCGATTATTAATTCTGGAACAAGAGTTACTCGTGGCAATTTACCAGCTCTTGCCTCAAACAATAAAGACGAAATTTTAAATGCAATTTTTTATGAACGAACTCTCGAATTGCCATTAACGGGTATGGGAATAGAATATTTTGATATGCGTAGAAATGGGCTTTTACAAGACGGGTCACTATTACATTTTCCAATTCCAGGACAACAATTAGAAGTGATGAGTTTAAGTAATTATACCTTTGGCGGAATTAACCCTCAATATGGAATCCCCAATATTGATGTTGCTGTAAACGGTTGGTACAATGTGGGGAACTAAATGTTAAGTTAAGTATAAAATAATAGACAGATGAAAAATATATCAATATTTCTTTCAGTAATAATTCTAACAAGCATACTGTTTCTTTCTTGCGAAAAAGAAAAGCAAACTTACCCTGGGGTATTAATTAAACATGGATTAAAGTATCTTTATTTACCTCTTAAGCAGACTTATGGTTCAGACGATAGGGTTTATGCGTTTAGTGGTTCCGCCACAACAGATTTAAGCTCCTTGTCCGGTACCGATTTTACCTATGAGTTTTGGATAAAAGCGGATGACAGTTGTTCTATTGGTAATAGACTGGCATCTTCAGGCTTAGATGCGGGTGGTGCATGTATTTCGGAAAGGAGAAACAACTTTGAACTTTATTTGGTTAACGCCAAAAATGGAGGTGATTTTGCTATAAAATATGCTCGGTTAAATTCAGATGATGATTTTCAGCAAGCTTATATGATTAGTGATACAACCGGAAAATATCTCTTTTTTAACCAATGGGTACATGTAGCAATCACTCGTTCGTCAGCAGATAATATCGCCAAGTTTTATATCAATGGAGATTTGGTGGGTTTCAGTACCGATTCGCTTTGGATTCAACCTGTTAACGATACTTGGTTGGATATTAATTATATGTATCGTGGTTCAAATATGAATTTCTTTGTTGGTGGCATTGATCTTTATAGAGTTTCAAAAATCGATCGGTATCCTTCTAATTTTACACCTTCTCGCGATTCGGCTTATTCCGTAGACGAGAATACATTACTTCAACTTAACCTTGATAAGCATTTAACACCGTTTTCTCCAGCTACTTCTTTTGATAAAATAGAAATTTTCGGCTCTTATACTTATTTCATCAAAGTACATAATTCGGTTATTTGGGAAACTGATTCTGATGTTTATTATCCTTTATATCAATAATTTTAATAACATTGAGTATGATTTATTATTTTAAATTTATAGTTGTTATATTTTTAAGTTTACCGTTTTGGGGGTTTACACAAAATAAACAAATAGAATACGGTATCGTTGCATCGAATTTTATGGCTGGTATTACGGCTAAAGAAACTCAAATTGAAAGTGTAAATATATTTACCGAATTTGGTAAAACCATATATGTATATCAAATTTCAGATAATGGAGGTTGGGTTTTGATTAAAGAATATGAAGATGGTCACAGCGAGGTATCTGGTTTTAGCGATAAAGGAGTTTTAGAAATTAAAAATAATCCAATATTTGGTCGCATTACTAACGAAATTCAAAATATTCCGTTAACACTAAAATCCGCACCACTTAGTCAGACCCGTTCGATTACCGAAACCCATACCGTAGAAAATTTTGTTCCAACTGTATGGGGGGGTGTAAATCAGGACGACGCCTCTGGCAATAATGTTTATGCAGCCAATTATTATACCCCTTATCATTGTTCGCCAGGATGTGTTGCAATTACAACTGCACAACTTTTAAATTATTACGAATGGCCAATTGTAGGTGAAGGTAATCATATTTATTCCGACAATTATGACGGTACGGCTATGCGTCATCAATCTTTTTTTGATAATACCATTTTAGAATGGGACAATTTGGCCAATATATATCACCAAGCAACGACTACAGCTGAGCAGCAAGTTGCATTAGGTCGATTAATGTACAACACGGCAGTGTCATATGATATGAATTTTGAACCCACAGGTTCAACCGCAAATATTATTGATGGGCCGTTTGCTTATACTAATTTCTTCAGATTTACTTCGCATTATGAACTTGTGTCATGGTCTTCGTTTTGGACTCGTCTTAACGAAAATATATTGAATTATATGCCTGTGCCAATGGCAATTACGGCAACAGGTACTGGAGATGGGCACGCCGTTTTGATAACAGGTTTTAAAGTTATTAGCGGTAATAATTATTATTATATCAATTGGGGTTGGTGGAATAGAAACGGTGAAAATGGTTGGTACAACATCGAAAATTGGGACGGAACTGGTGGTGGTTATAACCAAGTAGATGGTGCAGTGCTCGATGTGGTTCCGATTCCTCAGATTACATCAATTACGCCTACAGGAAATGCTAACGATTTTAATATTCATTGGGAGGTAAGTGGGATCATTTCGCCCGAAGAGTTTACTTTGGAGCAAAATAAAGACAACGAAGGGTGGGTGGAAGTTTCAAATATTTTAACATCTCAAGATTATGTTTACTCCAATCCAACGGGTCAAGTTTACCAGTTTAGAGTAAAATCAAAAATACAGGGAACATACTACGCCGATTCGTGGTCAGAACCTCGTGTATATGCGGTCAACGGCTCGTATAATGGCTATGCGGTATTCGAAGGCTCTCAGTATGCATATGCCAGACAAACACCTCAATCGGATCACGATTTTCCTGCAGATTATACCTTTGAGGCTTGGATTCGTGTAAAAGGTAATAATCAAACCGGTGATGTTGTTTTTGATAAAAAGACCACGTTTTCGATGTATATTACCGACGTAACAGCTACCGATTTCTCTATTGAGTATAAATCGTATTCAAACAGTTCAGATATATTACAGTCTGCAGCTACTGGTTCAAAATTGCTGCTCAATCAGTGGAATCACATTGCTGTTTCCAAAACAGGAAGTACGACCTATTTATTTGTAAATGGTCAGCAACGCGATATCAACACAAGTTCCGTATTTACATTGACAAACTCGACAAATGCGTTAAATATTGGCGAAAAATATGTAAGCTCATACACCAACCACATAAAAGCCGATATGGATAATATACGTTTTTCAAACATTGGCAGATACACTTCAAGTTTTACCCCTGATAGAAATGCTTATTTTACGCTCGATGCCAACACCAAAGGCTATTTTACTTTTCAAAACGTACATAAAATCAGATTTAAAGATAGCTCTTTCGAACAAAGCGTTATTGTAAAAAATGAAACAAACTATATTACTTGGAATTGCGACTTTCTGGATATTCCAAATTTTGAATATGAAATTACGGTTGCAGATTGGGTAAATCTCTATCCGAATCCTACCAACAATTTTTTGTATTTACAATTAAACGAACCTTACACATCCAATTCCAGTGAAATACATTATGGCATTTACGATGTTGCTGGTAAGTTATTAAATGAAAAAGTCCTATCTGCAAATCACGAAAATACGCATGGTATCGATGTGTCTTCCTTGAATTCAGGGATTTATTTCTTAAAATTGAGTCACAAATCAGTTCATACAAATATTAAATTTATTAAACTTTAAACATTCTTATCATGATTAAAAATTTATTTTTATTCGCAATGCTTGCTCTTCTATCGTACGGAGCAAATGCACAGGATTATTGCCTCCAGTTTAATGATACTACCGTTCGGGTTAAGTATCTTGACGATGCTACCTTAGATGTTATGGATGGGGCAAGCACTTACACATTGGAGGCTTGGATTTATCCTACATCAACCACAGTAAAAAACAAAGTCGTTTTGAAACGATGGTATCAATACGCATTAACATTGTATACCGATTCGCTTTATTCCGTTGAGGCAAACGATCCAGACAATGGAAGGCGGTTTTACTTTACACATTATGGTTCGTCAAATACCTTTTATAATTCTATCGATAATGCAATTACAATAAACGAATGGACGCATATAGCTGTTGTATGTGACGGTACAAACACAAAATTATATGCTAATGGTGTAGATGTAAGCCGTCCGACTAATCCAGCACCACTTAGTTTAGCTGTTCCCTCTGCGACTGATGCTAACTTTTATTTAGGTTACGGGGGATCAAGTACTGCTTTCCCTGGTTATATAGACAAAGTCAGAGTTATTAAAGAGGCCATTAATCCAGCTACTTTTAATCCTACAGTAACAGGTCCAGCCTATACCAGTAACGAAAACACAGCCGTTTTGTTTAATTTGAATGAAGGTATTAATTTGACAACTTTAAACGAGCCATCTGGTACAAACGCCGATTTGCAATGTTTTGGAACAGGCTGCACCGGTGCACCTACTTGGATTGATCTTTCAACAATTGTTTCAGTTGAAAAGCTATCGGTATCAAATTTTTCTATTTACCCGAACCCAGTTACGCAATCAAGACTTTTAATTGCTCCAAAAAACAACGAGGTAATCAAAAACATACAAATGACCGATGTGTCTGGAAAACTTGTAAAATTGGTGAATATGAACGCTAGCGAACCTGTCGATTTGAATGTGTCCGATTTAAGTTCTGGTGTGTATATGTTGACTGTTTTGTCGAACAATTCTAACGAAACGCATCGAATTATTATCAAATAAAAGACTTTCTGTTTGATGTTGTATTAACCCACAGGGCATTTATATACTTTGTGGGTTAATTTGACTTTACGGGAGTTCTAAAAATTGCTTTTTCATCGTTGGACTTCAATTTTAAAATCCTCATTTACAATAGTAAACTCCGGTTTTAAAATCTTGTCCGCCTCAAAAAATCTAATTTTTAGAACCCCTCTTTAATAATTTGATATTAAGTATTATGCGTAATTTAATGTCTCATTGTATTAATGTAGAAAGCTAAAAACTAGATAGTTACAAAAAATAGGTCTAAGGCCTTAATTTTAAATATCAATTTATAATGAAAAAGTTATTCGTACTCTTATTTTTTCTGACATCACTTCTTCTTTTAGATTTGTCAGCTTGTACTACTGCAATTATTTCTGGAAAATACACCAAGAACGGTCGTCCGATGATATGGAAAAATCGTGATACTTGGGCTTTAAAAAATCACGTGAGATATTTTACAGGATTTAAATACGAGTTTATGGGCTTAGTCAATTCGCAAGATTCATTGGGAAAAAGTGTTTGGATTGGAGTAAATAAAGTCGGATTTGCTATTATGAATTCGGCATCGTATAACCTAAATGTGGGCGACAACGATAAACTCACCGGTTTGGAAGGTCAAGTTATTAAAGATGCTTTAGCCAATTGCAAAACTTTAGCCGATTTCGAATCGTATTTGGATAGTTTACCCAAACCGACTGGCTTAGAAGCTAATTTTGGTGTAATTGACGCCGATGGTGGTGCCGCATACTACGAGACTAATAATAAAGGATATGTTAAATTTGATGCTAACGATCCCAAAGTTGCTCCATTCGGTTATATTATTAGAGCAAATTATTCGCATACCGGTCAACTTGGCGTAGGGAGTGGTTACATCAGGTACAACACTGCAAACGAGTTGTTTTATGGACAACAATCTACGGTTGGGCTTACGCCTCAATTTATCGAACAAAATGTAACCAAGGGACTGGGCCATTTTTTGACCAAAGAGGATTTATTCCAACAATACGGCAATCTTAATCCCGGCGTTGTGAAATACGCTCACTTTTTAGATTATATACCACGAACAGGCTCGTCTTCATCAGTTGTTGTCGAAGGGGTAATGCCTGGCGAAAATCCAAATTTGTGTGCTATGTGGTCCGATGTGGGCTTCCCATTGTCCAGCATAGTTGTGCCTACCTTTTTTGCTGATAATGTGGCATTGCCATATGTAACAACCTACAAAAGCGAAATAAAAGATGCTCCAGTTTGTAATGCCGCTTTGCAACTTAAAAATGAACAAATATTAAATATTCGTTGGGGCGAAAAAGACGACCATTACATTAATGTGAATGCCTTAGCCAATAATCAAAATACAGGCATTAGACAAATTATTAAAACGTACGAAGACGAAATTTATCGTAAAGCTAATATTTTAAATAATAAACAGAGGAACGAAGGCAAGGTCAATGTCAACGAAGTAAAAGCTTTTTATAAATGGATGGACGATTATATCAAAGAACTTTACAAAAAAGAATTTGAAATCGAAATTTAAGGTCTTCGATCTGTTTCTTGTAACTGGCTATACATCAAACTTCTATACTAATGGAATCCGACATTATATCGTTCTTCGTACTTAATAATTTTTGTTAATTAATCTCCAGATATGAAATATCTAAATTTAGTCTTGGCAATAGGGTTTTTTCTTTATGTTCCTTTTTTGTTTGGTGTTGTAAATAATCAAACAACGGGACGTAACGGTAAAATTAGGGTTGGAGTATATAATGGTTCTGGTGCAGGTGAGATAAGCGTAATAGAAACTATCGAAGCATTAAAAATAGATAGTGGAATTATCCCATCCGAAATTTCGGCTGCCGATATTATGAGTGGAAAACTCGACGACATAGATGCAATTATTTTCCCTGGTGGGAGTGGAAGCCATCAATTAAACAGCATGGGAGATTTGGCTGCCGAAAAAGTAAAAAAAGCTATTTTGGAACAAGGCAAAGGCGTGGTTGGGATTTGTGCAGGAGCTTTTCTGCTGAGTTCAACCCCTGACTATCCCAGTTTGGCACTCGCCGATGTTAAAGTGATAGACAGAGTACATTACGACAGGGGGAGAGGTTTAATAGAATTTGATTTGACCGAAGATGGATATAAAATCTTTCCGGAATTGATTAATAAACCCAAATTTATTCAGTATTTCGATGGACCTATTATGGAGGCCCTCGATAGTAACAAAAGCTTTTCAGAAATTGGGAATTACATTAGTGACATCCACCCAAAAAAAGACTATCCTGCAGGTTTGACCCCACATAAGATATTTATTTATAATCAAACTGCCGGTAAAGGTCGAGTGTTCGCTGTGGGTGGGCATCCAGAATCAACACCAGGAATGCGTTGGATGTTACCTCGTATGATACGCTGGGTAACGCTGTCAGAACAAATAAATTATCCGGAAAAATGGATTGTCCCTCAGAATTATAATAAAGAAATATTATTTGACAGCAATTTGAATAAATTCGAAAAAGATAATTGGTGGAAATTGTTTTCTAATTTCCGAGTAGAAAAAATTAAAGCAATGGATGAACTGTATGCTATTTTTAGCCGTCCTGCGGTTAGATGGAATATCGGACTGTTGCGAGATTCTGACCCTGAGGTTAGAGTACATGCCGCATATTTATTGGCAAAATCGGAATATACGGCCGCAATGATAGATTTACAAACTGCTTTAAGTCAAGAAACCGACGCCAATGTTAAAAATAAAATACAACAGGCAATCGAAATGCTTAAATATTGATTCCATTATCCCCTTTTGTCAAAGGGTTTGTTTTAAAATGTTTTTTTTAAATAACTATAAATTATATTTACCGAAAATGAAAAATAAACTACTATTTCTAATTGCTTTGATGTTTACATTTTTTGTAGACCAAGCACAAAACTTTAAGGTTCTACTTGTTGATGATGACGACAATACTGTTGAAATCGCTACGGTCGATACTGCGGTGCATCATGCCGGTTATCCTTATTTGGCTGTGGCAGCTTATACGGCTGTGCCAAACTTTGCACAAATGGAACAATACGACATGGTTATTTGGTACACAGGAAACGATGCTTCAATTAATTTATGGAAATCTGATGCAAACGAAAATTCAGTTTACAACGACGCATTAAAACAATTTGCCAAAAATGGTGGCATTGTTTGGGTGGACGGTTTGGATTTTCTGTTTGACGTTGTAGATGCTGCTCCCGATGTTTTTCCTGACGGTAGCTTCATTAAAGATACGCTCGGGATTTCTGATTATCTGTCTCAATCGTATACCTCAGCCGACGGTACCACGGGAGTTCCTCAATTCGATATTTCCGCTGGTAATGTAGTTACCTCATTAGATCCTATTTCTTGGTCTTTTGCTAAACTGTATTATGCCGACGGTTTGGCTATTACTGCCAATGCTCATGCACTTTACGAAATGTTCGAAGGTGGTGGATATGCTTTGGCTGACCAAATTACGGCCCTTTACAATCGAGTCGGTACAGGAACATACATCACATCGGGTATCAGAATCGGAAAAATAAACAATCAAACAAATACCAATTTATTGGTTTCAAGTCTGCTAAATTACTCTGCAAATAACTGGGACACAGAATTTAACAGTATTGCTCCTGTTTCTGCTCAAACTATTACTGTCGGTTCGGACGGGATATCTTTATCTGCCACCGAAAGCGTAGGTTGGGACAGTCGCGAATGGAAATACAGCACAACTTCGGGTAGCGGATATGTTTCATTTACAACTCCCGAAACGGGTAAAACCTATACGCCTAATTTTGCAAGTGCTGGAATTTTTTATGTGGTTTGCGAAACAACCTACGGTTCAACTGTGATTACAAGTAACGAAGTACAAATTAATTCCGAAAATATATCTGTTGATATTTCGGTAGGAAGCATAAGTGGTTCGCCTTTCTATGTTTCTGCGACTAATACTGCAAACATTGATGTTCCATACACAATAACAGGAACGTTCAACGCCGGAAATATTTTTACGGCCTATTTATCTGATGCAACTGGCGATTTTACAAACGAAGTTGCTATCGGAACACTTACCGAAACTGCATCAAGCACTATTAATGCAATAATTGCTGCAGCTTCAACAAGCGGATCGGCATACAGAATAAGAGTAAAAAGCTCAGACCCTGCCGTAACAAGCGACACAACCGCCAATTTTGAAGTAATCAATGTAACAACCAGCATGAGTCCTACTGATATTCAATATAACGAAGTAGGACAAACCGGAAATACACTGTCAGTTACCGAAACGCCGACCGCCACAAGTCGAGAGTGGAAATACAGCACAACTTCTGGTAGCGGATATGTTTCATTTGCTCCTGCTCAAACAGAAACTACCTATACGCCTTCTTTTGATGTTGTTGGAACTTATTATGTGGTTTGCGAATCATCTTTTAACAGCGGCAGTGTATTGGCAATAAGCAACGAAGTTCAAATTATTGTCCAAACTGCATTTAAAGTTCTTTTGGTCGATGATGATAACAACACGGTTGAAATCGCACCGGTTGATACAGCATTAGCACATTCGGGCTATTCTTACGTTAAAATAACAACTACTGATAGTATACCGAGTTTAGCAACTTTGCAACAATATGATATGGTGTTGTGGTACACTGGAAACGACGGCGTTACTAATTTGTGGGATGCAGACAGTACTTACATCGACCAAATCGAAACTTATGTAACCAACGGCGGCTTGTTGTGGGTTGACGGTCTTGATGTAGTTTACGATGTTTATGGTTCTGCTCCGGACACATTTAATGTCGGCGATTTTGTTTACGATAAACTTGGTATCGGTCAATATATCTCGCAATCCCATACTACAGCTGACGCCAACCTTGGTGTGTCTCAAATGAATATTACGCTCGAAAATGAAATCACAAATCTTGATCCAGTTACTTGGACATTTGCTACTTTGTGGAATGCCGACGGTTTAAATTTGACAAACAGTGCGGTGCCTTTATACGTTCTTGGTGGTGCGGGTTATGCTCTTGAAGGGCAAGTTAATTCCTTATATAAACAAGATAATTTTGGCACATATTTGACAACCGGATTGCGAATTGCAAAACTTAATAATCAAATCAACATAGACCAAATTGTGCTTGATGTTATCAATTACGCACAGGAAACAACGGCTGTTTATTGTGATAATATTAGTCAAACAACCTATTATGTTTCTGCTACAAATAGTGCTGAAATTCGTGTACCCTATTCAGTTGATGGTGGTTTTGATTTTAACAGCAATAATGTTTTTACTGCATATTTATCTGATGCAACGGGCGATTTTACAAACGAAATCGCTATCGGCACACTAAATTTCACTGCCGGCGATACCATTATTGCAACAATTCCTGCCGGAACATCATCGAGTACGGCGTACAGAGTGCGAGTCAAAGCTTCTAACCCTGCATTGACAAGTAACGATAATGGGGTTGATATTTCAATTATTCTTATTACTTCCGACATATCGCCAGTAGCCGAACAAACCATTTACGTTGGACAAACCGGAAATACATTGTCAGTTACCGAAACGCCGACCGCCACAAGTCGAGAGTGGAAATACAGCACAACTTCTGGTAGCGGATATGTTTCATTTGCTCCTGCTCAAACAGAAACTACCTATACGCCTTCTTTTGATGTTGTTGGAACTTATTACCTCGTTTGTGGTTCTGATTTTAACGGAATTGTTTTGACAAGCAACGAAGTTACTGTTAATGTTCTTTCTTCTGAAATTACAACAGGAACAATTACAGGGAGTCCTTTTGCAGTTACAAGCACAAGCGGTGTAAATATCGATGTTCCATACTCGATTACAGGATTTTTCAATACGGGTAATATCTTTACAGCTTATTTATCTGACGCTACAGGTGATTTTACAAACGAAGTAGCAATCGGTACTTATACTTCAACTACAGATGGTACTATTACAGCTCAAATTCCCGCCGCAACAGCAAGTGGAACTACATACAGAATAAGAGTAAAATCAGATAATCCGATCGTTGTAGGAACAGATAACGGAACAGATATTGTAATCGATTTGAATACTTATATCGCTTCACAGGATTCAGATGAAATCAAATTATACCCTAATCCTGTTTCTGATTTCTTGAATATTGGTATAAAAAATATTCAAAAATATGAAATATCAATTTTTGATAACAACGGTAAATTGGTTAAAGCAGGTAAAAACACAAACGGAAAAATAAATGTTTCCGATTTGCCGAAAGGCACATACACAATACAGCTCCGAAATACTGAACAAAAATTGACTTCAGTGTTTATTAAATTATAAAACTAAATAATTTCACACCCTCTGTATATTTTAAAGAGGGTGTGAAATTTTATTCGTGAGGATTATCTTTTTTATTAATAACTCAATTATGAAAAATCTTTTTGTATCACTCGTGATTTTTATCGCGCAGCTTTTTCTGGCACAAAATGCTATTTCTCAGAATGTTGCAATAAATGACAACGGTGTTCTGCCGAATACTAATGCCGTTTTAGATGTTGATATTTCGACCAATAATAAAGGTATTCTAATTCCACGATTGACATCTGCCGAAAGAACTGCAATGACGCTTGGGCCTTCAGAAAACGGTTTAACGGTCTATGATGAAACTGTCAATCGCTTTTACTATTGGAATGGTACAAGTTGGTCCGAACTTACAATTCAAGGTGCTAATTGGTCAATTTTGGGAAACACAGCAATTAATCCAGCACTTAATTTCTTAGGAACAACCGATGCACAACCTATTATTTTCAAAACAAACAGCACCGAGCGTGCAAGATTTTTGTCGACTGGGCAATTGGGAATAAATACACAAACACCAAATGTTTATTTTCATATTTATGGCGATGACGTAACTACGGTTACAGACGATGCAACATACGCTTCGGGTACGGGATTAATGGTTTTGGGAAATCCATCAGCAAGAAACCTTGTATTTGACCAAAATGAAATAACGGCAAGAAACAATGGCTCAAAATCCTCGCTTTATTTTCAAAATAGAGGAGGGGATATTAAAATTCACTACGATCGTCCTATAACTACACACGACGACGGTTCGCAAGTTATTATTCAAGACGACGGAAAAGTCGGAATTGGTTTTCTTGCTCCCAAAGATATGTTGCACATATACGCTCCTCTTCCGTACATAAGATTTACTGACGCCAATGGTGGGAACGCATGGAATACCGGTGTTTATGGTGATGCAGGGTATCAGCGTTTTCAAATTACCGAATATTTGGATTCAGCTAATTACAGACAACGAATGGTTATTAAAGAAGGCGGATTTACAGGAATCGGAACTGTTAGCCCCGAAGGTCTTTTGCACATAAAAGCAGAGGCTGGAAACGATGCAAGTTTTTATATAGATGCTGATGCAGGAACACATGCTGCGGATACATGGATTATTCAATCTGCACAAGCCGACAATGACTTGAATTTTATAAATAATGCGACAAGCAATGTAGTGTTTAAAGCAAACGGTTATGTTGGGATTGGAATTGATCCAAGTAGAATTTTACACATAAACAACACATTGCCTTATATCCGAATTCAGGATACCGATGGAGGTAATTTTTGGGAAATGGGAAATACCAGCGGTGAATTCAGGATTTACGAAGATGCAACAGAGCGTTTTGAAATTGAAGCCGGCGGAAATGTCGGTATCGGCACTGCTGATCCGAATGCTAAATTACATGTGATTTTGTCTGGAACACCGATGGCACAATATGCCGGAACTGTTGCAAGTTTTCAGCAAAACAACGCAACAAGTGATTTGGCTAGAATTTCAATTGTTGGGGGAAATGCTGGTGCAAGTATAATCGATTTTGCCGATGCCGATAAACAAGACGTTGGAATGCTGAAATACGACCATACTGACAATTGTTTAAGTTATTCTTACAACAATATTGAATTTATACGATTTATAAATAACGGTTACGTAGGTATCAATACAAACAACCCCACCGAAATATTAGATGTTAGCGGGGCTGTTAGAATCGGAAATACAACAAATACAAATGCCGGTGCAATTCGTTGGAGCGGAACTAATTTTGAAGGCTACGACGGATCCAATTGGGTAAGTCTTACGGCATCAGGTGGTAATTGGACTTTAAGCGGAAGCAATATATACCGAAATACCGGAAATGTCGGAATCGGTGTTGTTGCACCTGCCGAAAAATTAGATATTGTAGGAAATTTGAAACTTTCCGGCACGGCAAACGTTGGAACCGAAGTGAACAGAACCGCACAAGGTACTGCCGATTTAATTCCGATAGCTTACGGAGTTGTGAGCAGCACCGGAACAATTACCAATGCAGGAACAGGAAATTGGTCTGTTACATCTTCTTCTACAGGCATATACGACATAACAATTACATCTGAAACATACACAAGTGATAATTATATGACACAAATAACTCCTCGATATTTGAGTACAGGAACTACATCTGACGATGTCAGAGTTGCAAGTTTTGGAGACAACGGAGGAAAATTAAGGGTTTATATTAAAGACGGAGACGGCGATTTTAGCAATACAACTTTTCATTTTATTGTATATAAACAATAAAAACGGAACAGTTCAATATTGGTATAAGATGTTTAGAATTGGCGAATAATCGAGTCCAAGATAATCAGTTTATTTCGTTACAACGCATACATACAAAACAAACAGGCTATTCAAATCGAATAGCCTGTTTGTATATATACAAGGAGAAATATTACAACGGAATATTACCGTGTTTTTTTCGTGGTAATTTGTCTGCTTTATTTTCGAGCATTTTAAAACCACGAATCAAGCGTTCACGTGTTTGTTCAGGAAGAATCACCTCGTCGATGTAGCCTCTGCCGGCTGCGTTGTATGGATTGGCAAAAAGTTCGTTGTATTCCAACTCTTTCTCTTGCCATTTTTCTGTAGGATTCTCAGCTTCTTGAATTTCCTTTTTGAAAATAATTTCTGCTGCACCTTTTGCTCCCATCACAGCAATTTCTGATGTAGGCCATGCAAAATTCAAATCAGCTCCAATATGTTTTGAATTCATTACGTCATAAGCACCACCGTATGCTTTCCGAGTAATTACAGTAATTCTGGGCACTGTGGCTTCGGAAAAGGCATAAAGCAGCTTTGCACCATTGGTTATAATGGCATTCCATTCCTGATCGGTACCTGGTAAAAAACCAGGAACATCTTCGAATACCAAAAGCGGTATATTGAAAGCATCGCAGAAGCGAACAAAACGAGCTGCTTTTACAGAGCTTTTAATATCGAGAACACCCGCTAAAAAAGCAGGCTGATTGGCCACTATTCCAATGCTTTTGCCAGCTAGTCGGGCGAATCCAACGACGATATTCTCTGCAAAGTTTTTATGTACTTCGAAAAAAGTTCCTTCGTCAATGGTCAAATCTATTACTTCTTTAATGTCGTACGGTTGATTTGGACTTTCTGGAACAATATGATTCAATGCCTCAATACGTTCATTTTTTGGCTGATAGGGGAGTTCCTCAGTCCATTCGTCGCAATTTTGTGGAAGGTAACTGAGCAAATTCTTTATGTATTGTATAGCCTCAAGTTCGTTGGCTGTAGAAAAGTGAGCCACCCCTGATTTTGAAGAATGTGTCGATGCACCACCAAGTTCTTCGGAGCTGACTTCTTCGTGAGTGACTGTTTTTACAACATTGGGCCCTGTCACAAACATGTAACTGCTGTGTTCGACCATGATATTAAAATCGGTAATTGCAGGGGAATAAACGGCTCCACCAGCACAAGGCCCCATAATGGCCGAGATTTGAGGAATTACACCACTTGCTAATGTGTTTCTATAAAAAATATCGGCATAACCTCCCAACGAGACCACTCCCTCTTGAATACGAGCACCGCCACTATCGTTTAGTCCAATAACTGGAGCCCCATTTTTCATGGCCAAATCCATTATTTTAACAATCTTTTGTGCATGAGCTTCGGCTAGTGATCCCCCAAAAACAGTAAAATCTTGCGAAAAAACGTATACAAGTCTACCAGAAATAGTTCCATAACCAGTTATCACACCATCACCCAATATATTTTGTTTATCTAATCCAAATTGAGTAGAACGATGGGTTACAAACATGCCAAGTTCTTGAAAACTACCTTGGTCGAGTAACAAATCGACCCGTTCGCGAGCTGTAAGTTTACCTTTTTTATGCTGGGCTTCGACCCGATCTTTACCGCCACCGAGTTTGGCTTCTTCTATTTTTTGACTCAGTAGTTTGGCCTTTTCTTCTTTAGTTTTGCTCATATAGAATAAATTCAGTTATGTAACTATGTAATATCAACAAAATATTACATTTCGATTAAGTTGTAAAGCATTGATTAGTAGAATGATATAGCGAAAGTATTTTGATAAATATCGCTACCTTCAAATATAAATATTATTGAGCACCTAAAGGAAATAAATTGATTCTTTTTATGAAATATTTCGAATATCAAAACCTCAAAATACTGTTCGAATGTTTAATTTTGCCAAAATATTAAAAAGTAAATGACATGGGGCTTTCGGTCGAAATTCAAATTTTAGCACAAAAATATTATTAAAAACAGCTTATTGAACAATTGCATACGATATGCATTTTGGAGTTCAAAGACATTTAAGTACTTAGAATAAATTAATGTCGTATTTTATTAAGCTAGAGTATTGACAAATAGACAGTTACAAAAACAATAAATAGGTCGAAGACCTTATCTAGAATTAAGTAGTTGAAAAAATAATTAAAAGGTCTAAGACCTAAAAAAATATACACATGAAAATTAAACCTTTTGTTTTTAACAATTTTGCAGTTAACAGCTTTGTAATTTATGACGACACCAAAGAATGTGTGATAATTGACCCTGGTTGCTTGTCGACCGAAGAACAAAATACATTGAAAAGATTTATATCTGAAAATCAGCTAAAACCGGTTAAGTTACTCAATACCCATTGCCATGTCGATCATGTGGCGGGAAATCGATTTGTTAGTGAGACTTATCAAATCCCTAGTTTTGCACATGAAGGTGATGCTCAAAATTTTAAAGATGCCTATAGAGCAGGACAACTATACGGTATGTCGATTCCAGAGCCACTTCCAATGACAGGGCATTTAAAAGAAAGTGAGGTCGTAAGATTTGGTGCGTCAGAATTAAAAGTGTTTCATCTGCCAGGACACAGCAAGGGCAGTGTAGGATTTTGGGCACAAAAAGAAAAATTTGTGGTGGTTGGAGATGTCTTATTTAATGGTTCGGTTGGAAGAACCGATTTAAACGGAGGATCGCTCGACGAATTGATGCACAGTATTAAGAACGTATTGTTTAAACTTGATGACGATGTGGTTGTGTACAGCGGTCATGGGCCAGAAACCAGTATAGGTAACGAGTTGCGATCAAATCCATTTTTGCTCGACAATGTGATGTAAGGTCTTCGACCTTTTTATTATTATTATGAGTCTGGTATAAATGGTTAATTCTTTATTGAGGTGCTATTTTTACTTTTATGCAATTTTGCAACTTCATTTCGGCTACGCTCACTTCGGCAGGTAAGTCAATGCGTTGCTTAGTGTTTTTTGTGATTTTCTTTGTGTTTTTTGTGGTAAAGCTGTTACACAAACCTGCCTGACGGTAGGCAGGGGTGCACAAAGAAGACACGAAGCTACACAAAGATATTTTTCATTGCACCTCAAATAAAGAATTAACCGTATAAATACACATTGAAAGTTTAATAACCCAAGTTTTTAACAATAAAATATTTTTTGAAAAGACAAGGTTTATTTTCAATAGAATTATCTATCTTTGCAGCCTTAATTAAAAATTATAAAAATGATTAGAGATTACGAAGCCGTTTTCATTTTAACTCCCGTTTTATCTGATGCACAGGTAAAGGAAGCGGTTATTAAGTACAAAACATTCTTGACCGATCACGGTGCAGAGATTGTAAATGAGGAGCATTGGGGACTCAAAAAGTTAGCATACCCCATCCAAAAAAAATCAACAGGGTTCTACCAACTGTTTCAGTTTAAAGCCAATCCTGACTTAATCGACAAATTCGAGCTCGAATTCCGTCGCGACGAAAAAATCATTCGCTTTTTAACCTTTAAAATGGATAAATATGCGGTTGAATACGCCGGTAGAAGAAGAAGTAAAATGTCAGAAAAAAAGGAGGCTTAATCCATGAGACCAAACGATGATGTGCGTTATTTAACGCCAATTGCAGTTGATACCACTAAAAAGAAGTACTGCCGCTTTAAAAAAAGCAAGATTAAATTTATCGATTACAAAGACGCTCAATTTCTTAAGAAATTCTTAAACGAGCAAGGTAAAATTTTACCTCGTCGTTTAACTGGTACCTCTTTGAAGTTTCAAAGAAAAGTATCTCAAAGCGTTAAGCGTGCTCGACACCTCGCTTTGTTACCCTATGTAGTTGATAACTTGAAATAAGGAGGATAAAAAATGGAAATTATTTTAAAACAAGATATCAGTAATTTAGGGTTTAAAGACGATTTAATTATTGTTAAAAATGGTTATGGTCGTAACTACCTTATTCCACAAGGATTTGCTGTTTTAGCTACAGATTCGGCTAAAAAAATTCATGCCGAAAACCTTAAACAACGGGCTCACAAAGAAGAAAAAATTAAGAAAGAAGCAAGCGAGTTGGCTGCTAAAATTCAAACACTTTCTCTTAAGGTTGGTGCTAAAGTAAGCTCTACAGGTAAAATTTTCGGTTCTGTTAATACCATTCAACTTTCTGATGCACTCGCAAAAGAAGGTGTTGATATCGATCGTAAGAAAATTGTACTTAAAGTGGATACAATTAAAGAAGTTGGCGAATACACTGCTATTGCAAAATTGCATAGAGAAGTTTCTGCCGAAATTAAATTCGAAGTGGTTGCTGAATAACATGCAAAACTTAAATATATTAAAGGCTGTTCACAAGAACAGCCTTTTGTTTTTTATACCAAAAAATTATTAAATAAGTCTACGATTCTAAAACACTTAAAAATGACAAAAATTATTCAAACCGATGATCGCTCCGTTACTTTGTTTTCGGAGAAGTTTAAGGAACATTATCATTCGATTCATGGTGCTGTCAACGAATCTAGGCATGTGTATATCAATGCAGGTTTAAAGCAGATCAAACAGAAAAGGTTTAATGTGTTCGAAATGGGATTTGGTACAGGACTTAACGCCTATTTAACTGCACTTTACGCAAAAGAAAATCGACTCAATATATCGTACTCAACTGTTGAATTATATCCAGTCGAAGCTGCCATTTATAATCAAATCGACCAAATGTCAGGTTTCGATGCGGAATTTCTATCCTTACACCAATCGGAGTGGAGTACAACAATTAAACTAAACGAGAATTTCTCATTTAGAAAAGACTTAATAGATATTCTTAATTTCAAGCCAGTTTCTCAATTTAACTTAGTGTTTTACGATGCTTTTGCACCAGATACTCAACCTGAGCTTTGGACACTAGAAGTGTTTAAGTCTCTTTACGAACAGATGAGTATGGATGGAATTTTGGTAACCTATGCTGCCAAAGGTCAAGTTAGAAGAAATTTACAAGACGCTGGATTTGAAGTGGAGCGATTAGCCGGACCATTGGGTAAAAGAGAAATGCTAAGAGCTAAAAAAGTATAATTTCTGCTGTAAAAGTATTGGTTGGTTTCATAGTTTACGACAAATCTTAATACCTTTGAAAAATTTTTAACCAAATTAATCGTCATGACAAAAGATCATATCATATTTGACTTAATACAGCAAGAATACAATCGCCAACATGAAGGGATTGAATTAATTGCGTCCGAAAATTTTGTTAGCGAACAAGTGATGCAAGCCATGGGCTCTGTGTTAACGAACAAATATGCCGAAGGCTATCCAGGAAATCGATACTACGGGGGCTGCCAAGTGGTCGATAAAGTTGAGCAACTTGCAATTGACAGAGCTAAAGCACTTTTTGGTGCAGCTTATGCCAATGTCCAGCCACACTCGGGTGCTCAAGCCAATGCAGCCGTATTTTTTGCATGTCTAAAACCTGGCGATACTTTTATGGGATTAGATTTGTCGCATGGTGGCCACTTGTCGCATGGTTCGCCAGTTAATTTATCGGGAATCAACTATAATGCTATTCACTATCATGTTAAAGAAGCAACTGGTCGTGTCGATTATGATGAGATGGCTCAATTGGCATTACAACATAAACCAAAATTAATTGTTGCAGGAGCATCGGCTCATTCGAGAGATTGGGATTTTCCTAGAATGCGTCAAATTGCCGACAGCGTCGGAGCACTATTGATGGCCGACATTGCACATCCCGCAGGTTTAATCGCTGCAGGGCTTTTGAGCAACCCCATTCCACATTGCCATATTGTAACCACTACTACCCACAAAACATTACGTGGACCTCGAGGCGGATTGATTCTTATGGGTCAAGATTTCCCTAATCCTTGGGGGATTACCACACCAAAAGGAGAAATCAAAATGATGTCGGCTGTACTCGACTTTGCAGTTTTCCCAGGTCAACAAGGCGGGCCATTAGAGCATGTGATTGCCGCTAAGGCTGTGGCATTTGGAGAGGCATTGACCGACGAATACAAAGCATACATGCATCAGACTCAAAAAAATGCAGCCGTAATGGCCGAAACATTTACCAAGTTGGGCTACAAAGTTATTTCGGGAGGAACCGATAACCATTCGATGCTGATCGATTTAAGAACCAAATTTCCCGATATTTCCGGAAAGAAAGTCGAAAATACATTGGTTAAAGCAGATATTACCATCAACAAAAATATGGTTCCTTTCGATTCTCGAACGCCGTTTACGACTTCGGGTTTAAGAGTAGGAACACCTGCCATCACCACACGTGGTTTAAAAGAGGAGCATATGGCGATGATTGTCGAAATGATTGATACCGTTATTTCGAATATCGACAACGAAGAGGTCATCGCTCAAACCCGCCGAAAAGTTAATGAATTGATGAAACAATTCCCTATGTTTGCGTGGTAAACGTATAAATTTTTACATTCAAAGCCGTCCATTGGGCGGCTTTTTTTTTATGTGCGCTACGCATACCACATATCTATAGGGTTAAAGTCCCGAACG
>DYOK01000176.1 GCA_020720565.1 Acetofilamentum sp. | reverse complement strand
AATTTTGAATTACAAAATCTTAATCGAATCCGCATTAAGAGATGCTGATTTGGGGTTAAATGAAATGTATTATTAAAGATACTGTCAGATTATCTAAAATTAAATATTTACAACTATGGTTTTCGAAAAGTTCTTTTCCGCAAAAAGTTTAACAAAACAGTTTGTATTATACATTGTTGCGATTTGTTTTTTGTTTTTCATTCCAATAGGGCTCAATGCACAGGAAATTAAAGATATTGATCCAGAATATCAGAAGGTTATAAATAATGAGGCAGGGGTTTTTGTAGATGGTGAATTTTTGTTTCAAGTTAAAGGAATTGCTTCCTTTTCAGCTCAGAAACGTGCTAGTATTATTGAAGCTAGAATTGTTTCGGCAGCCTCAAATTACGCAATACATCCCGATTCCGTGCGTATTATTTCGCTAACCGACAGAGTTCAGGTCTATGCGGGTAGTGTATTTATTTTAAACATCTTCGAAATAGATGCAAAGTCAGAAGGGATAAGTCGTGAATCACTTGCTTTATTAGTTAAGTTTAATATTTCGAAAGCCATAAGGCAGTATCGGTTTGAGCGCAGTAGCCCCGTGTTAATTAAAAATTTTATTTGGACATTCGGGGCTTTTTTACTCCTATTAGTTACCATTTTTATCTTAATTAGGATTGTTCGGAAATTAAACCTTGGTTTGCAAAGAAAGATTAAAGCCAAAATAGATTCGGTTGAAAATATTTCATTTAATCTGATTCGTTCCAACCAGTTGTGGAATGCTGTGGCTCTGCTATTTAGAGCAATACGCACGGTGTTAATTATAATTGCAGTTGCTGTTTTCTTGCAATACACTTTGGCACTTTTCCCTTGGACTCACTCATTTGCTAGTTATGCTTTGCACCTTGTGCTCGACCCTGTTACTAAAATTGGCTTTGGAATTATCAAATTTACACCAAGTTTAATTTTTTTGATAATAATATATTTTTCATCCCGATATGTTTTAAGTTTGATTAAACTTTTTTTTTCTGGCATCGAACAAGGGGGGATTGTAATTAATGGCTTTGATAAAGATTGGTCGAGTGCTACATACAAGATTGTTCGTTTATTTGTTGTTTTAATTGCATTAGTTATTGCATTCCCCTACATTCCAGGTTCTGATACTAGTGCATTTAAAGGTCTTTCGGTTTTTATCGGAGTTCTTTTTTCTTTGGGATCTTCGTCCTTTATTAGCAATTTAATTGCAGGTTATTCCATGACTTATAGAGCTGCTTTCAAAAAGGGGGATCGTATAAAGGTAGACGAGATTGTAGGTTTTGTAGAGGAACAAAAACTTTTGGTAACTCGTCTTCGATCATTAAAGAATGAAGAGATAATAATTCCAAATTCGGCATTATTAAATAGTAATATTATGAATTACAGCACATTATCAAAGGGTAGAGGGCTAATAATTCACACAACTGTAGGTATTGGTTACGAAACGCCTTGGCGGCAAGTAGATGCCATGCTAATGCTAGCTGCCGATAAAACAAATGGGCTTTTAAAGGATCCTGCTCCTTTTGTCTTGAAACATTCACTTGGCGATTTTGCTGTTAATTACGAGATAAATGCCTACTGCGTCGATGCGAGCAAACTGCATTTGTATTATAATGAGTTGATTCAGAATATACTAGATGTGTTTAACGAGAACAATGTGCAAATAATGACACCTGCGTATGAATCTGACCCAGAGACACCAAAGCTTGTGCCTAAAGATCAGTGGGATTCCCCATTGGTAAATGAGTCCTAAACTTTTTTTTGGTACAAAAAAATAAGATTATTAAACTTTGTATTAGAGGGGTTCTTAGTTTTTCTCGTAGTACAAACCATAAACGGCTTGGGTTATGCCGATAAATTTATCAATGGCAGCCTCGCTTAAGCTATCAGGATTATTACCCGATTGGAGCTCTAGATAAATATTGTAATTGTAGTTGTTTAACTCATCTGAATCTGACGCTTTCTTTAATGTGCTTATTAGTTTCGCTTTAGCTTTAGTTTTGTCAGAACTGTCCATATAATCGTATCCCAATTTGGGCAAAAACGGACAGAGTTCGCTTTGGGCTTTTTCGTAAATCTGAATCCAAGTTTTAAGTTGCCCAATGGCTTCGGCTTTTGAAATAGGGGCATACGTTTCGGGTTTTGCTAAATTGGGTCCCACATGCATGACTTTTATCGGCGAGCTACAAGCCACAAGCATCACTTGAATCACCCAGCCCGCAAGCGAATAATAAACCTCACCCGATTTCGACATGCTCAGCCATAACAACTGTTCATTATAAATGTCGGAACTCGAAAAGCGAAGGTTTTTTTGATCGATTTTTAGCTCGAAATGTTGGGTATGGGCCTCGTAACCTGCTTTAACCAATTCGATTTGTTCAATTAATGGGTTCACTTCTTTTGCGTTTTTATCCAAGGCATATAAGCCCATGTTCGATAGGGGAAGAAGTCCGTTTTTTTTACCAAAATCGACCAAATCGGGTCTGTTGTTGTGAATGATAAATTGCTTTATTTGATAATCGTCTAAACGATTGGTTTCGAACATTTCTTGTTCGGGCAGGCTCTCTTCTCTATTCTGATAATACAGCCCAAGCACCCGATTGTAGTAATATTTATAACCATCTTTGAACAAATACATTAGATCGTTTAAGTCGATCATTTCCAACGGAATGGGCACTGCTATTCTTTGGTTCAATGTACGCTCGGGTTTCTTGAAATTTAATTCTGGTAAATTGAACCACACCAAATTGGAATCGGCCTGTCGATACTTTTGACTGTACGCTTGCAATGGATGGTGACGCACCAATAACCGCTCAAGTTGATTCATTTCCAAGCGACTTGCTGGCTCTGTCGATTGAATAATATAGGTTTTGAGTTCGTCAATAATTCCAGATGATGGCATCTCGGTATTGTCTTGCGTACTGTGTCCGATATAACTCAAATACAGGCATCTACGCGCCGACATCAGATTTTCGAGAAACAGATATTTGTCGTTATTCTTAGGGTTTCTATCGCCTCTGCGGTATTCGGCTTCCATCAGATTAAAATCGAGCTTACTCACTTTTCGAGGGAAAGCGTCGGAATTTAAACCGAGCATGGCCACAATTTTAAACGGAATACTACGCATTGGAATCATCGAACTGAATGTAATCTGACCATTCATAAAATTACCAGCACGTGGATTTGAAAACAAAGCATCGATAAAGGCACGTTTAAACACGTCGTAACTTACGGGTTCTTTAACCAACTCGTGAATTTTTGATAAAGATTCCAATTGCTTGCGGATATACTTCTGTTCAATCTCGGTTTCTTCGTCTTCCCAAAGAAGCAAATCGATGAGCGAATGGGTATATTGCGTCCATTGAAGCAAATCGCGATCGGCGGTTCGTTGGTCGACCAGATTCATCAGCCTATCGACAAAAAGTTTAAATCGCAAAAGCTCTAGATACGATTGCCCTTCGGTGATATCGAGCGGATAGGTCGAATATGAGGCCAATTCAACTTTAGGCGAACCTTGTATGGCATAACCCAACAAAATACGTTCTAAACCAAACTGCCAACTGATGAACTGTGTATCGTCACTTTCGAAGCCTTTAAAACCAAAACGAATTTGTGCTTGTAAAAC
This sequence comes from Acetofilamentum sp., assembly GCA_020720565.1. Classification (GTDB taxonomy): domain Bacteria; phylum Bacteroidota; class Bacteroidia; order Bacteroidales; family JAFGXI01; genus JAFGXI01. The sequence continues at coordinate 1,794 of DYOK01000176.1, read as the reverse complement.
AGCTTCGCGAATCAAGGCAATGTGACTCAGCTCGAACTTTTGAGCAATATATTTTGAGCTTAAAAGCTGTATAATGGTTTCGGAACTAAAATCTTCGGGGTCGAGCATCAAAAGTTGTTCGAGTGCACCAATTAAGCTATCGCCACCACCATAGGTTCGGTCGGCAATCGAAAAAGGTAAATAGTGCGGTGCATTTTCGAATACCGCTCTAATAAATGGGGTATATGCATCGATATCGCTTACCTGAACAATAATGTCGTGTGGTTCTAAATCGTTTTGAGTCGAGAAATAATATAAAAGTTGATGATACAATGCTTCCACTTCGCGAACAATGGTGTACGACGAACTGATAATCAAACTTTGGTCTTTGTAGTCGTCCAAAGTCAAATCTTGTGCATTGGGCTTATTCCAATAGATCTGATTTTGAATCTTTCCCAACATATTAATGGGCTGTGGCTCTACGCTCATGCGTTCGTCAATGGCGTCGATAAATTTATCTCTGTCGAACAGAATATTGAAGGTGTCTCTGGCCAAACCCGAGAAGCTCGACAGCAATTCGTTCCCTACGTGAAATTTGAGTTCTTCGGGTGTTTTCTTGCTTCGTTTTTGTAAAAAATGTAAAAATTTAGGATTGACAATATCGTACCAGTAGGTCTCTGGAGAGGGGTTCAGAAAGTATAAATGAATATCGATATGGTCCGAAAGTGCATCGAGAATTTCGATATGGTAGTCGGTGATTACCGATAAGCCGAACAAAGAAACCCGTCCCAATTCCGATTTTATTTTTTCGATAAACGGCTCTTGGATTAAATACGATCTAAGTTCGTGTTTAAGTTGTACTTTGTCTTTCGATTGTGGGCCTACCGATTGTTTGATCCGTTGCCAAATCCATGCTTGCCATGTTTGGTGGGTATCGAGTTTGGCTTGTTGGTTTTTAAGTTGAAGTTTCGACAAATTGGGATTGTCGCTCACTTTGGCCAACAAACCACGATTCCAAGCTTCGACGTAATCTTGACGATAGAGCAAATATTGATCGAATAAATCAGATAATCGGACGGCCAACTGCAATCGTTTTGAGTCGTCATTTTTGTAGTAGTTCGCAATGTGTTCGAAAGCCGAAATAAACTCGGGATGATTTAGCCATTGATAAACCACCCATTTCAGATTTTCGGTTGAATAAATGGGGTCGGTTTCGAGTCCCGCCAATTGGTAAAGTTGGTTAACAAACCCGTTGGGACTAACAAATCGGAATCTCGTAAAAATGCCATTATGGCGAGCTGTTTCTATCGAAAGCCAACGTTCCATCCCCGAGGTTTGTGATACGATCCACTCGGTTTGCATGGGATGCCCAAATTGGGGAATGGTTTTGTTTTCCTCAGCAAAACGTTCGCTTAAATGTTCTATTCGATTCGAAATGTAAAGTTTTAACATAAAATTAGTCCATAAGTCAATTTAAAATGACAATAATTTTTATCAATATCTTATTTCTCGCAAAGCCGCAAAGTTTTTTAAAGAGCAGAATGTGAAATTTTACTTACTAAGGTCTTCGACCGGTTTAATATTTATCGAACTACATTAAAACAATCACTTTGTCTAACAAAACGTAACATAAAATTATACTAAGTTTTTAATAGGTGGATAAATAAAGAAATACGGTTGCGTGTTTGCAATACTTGTGATTGTGGGCTTCGTTCCCATCTGCCGACACAAACGCTGATGCGGGGCAGGGTACTTAGTGCAATCGATTTAAAAACAGTGGTTTATACTTAAAGTTGCCAACTGGTGTTTTTTTGT
>DYOK01000175.1 GCA_020720565.1 Acetofilamentum sp. | reverse complement strand
AACTTTGTTTCATCAAAACCACAAGGCAATTAAAAGAGCTTGTTTGCAAGAAATTTCCTAAATATGAGAAAAAGCAAACATGAAATTCTGAGTGTCCATTTAAAAAGAAACGAATTTTTAACGCATGAAAACCAATTTGTTTTTCGCAATAGTAGGGCTAACAGGATGGCTTTTGCTAGGGTCGTGTCAGAAGGAAAATCTAGATTTCCAGTCCGATATTCAAACGATACCCACAATTGAAGTCGATACCATTTCTTGGCAATATCAATCGAACGATAGCACTTATTTTTTAAGTCAAGAACTTGAAGGCTTGAACGATATCAATACAATTAATCTTTTGATGAAAAAGGATTGTTATTACCGTATTACAGCCGCTCAACCCAATTCGGAACAAAGCAATGTTGATATAGTTTTATTGAGTAATAATGGCGATACGATCACCCTATCCGAATCAATTCAGAACCAAGACGTGTTATATTTTTATAGCTCCAAGAATCAAGTATTAACTATTTCAACTCGCTTGGCGGGGTATTATAATACTTCGCTCGATTACCGATTGCTTATCGAAATAGTAAAGCCGTATGACCTGAGCTGGAAGGGGTTTGCCTTTCGCTCGTTTGGCCATTTTTCTGTGGTAAAAGATTCGCTTTGTTTTCGACCCATGGGGAGCTATTGGGCTCGCTTGTCGGCTATTGACAAACCTTTCAATGACACGAGCCAATTGTCATTCAAACAATCGTTTACATTCGCAGAGTCCGATAATTCGTTTGGAATTTGGTTGGGGAACTCTATTACCTTGTCGGCCTATCAATCGACTCATATTGGATTACCTAGTGGATATTTTTTGAAAATTTACAGAAATCAATTCGAATTGCTGCGTATTGAACATGCCGATATTCAAATCGTAGAAAGTGGCACGTTAACAGAATCGTTACAGCTAGATAATCAATTTAGTTTTGAGCCAAAATCTGGACAGTCTCATATTAAACGCTTGTATATCAATCAAGAATTGGTATGCGAAATCGATTTGTCCTCTCTAGGGAATTTGTTTTTATTTGGCTTTGCAATACCAGACCATCAAAAAAGTTTAGTTTATCTGTACGATTTTAAACCCACAAACTTTTAGGCTCATTAAACACGAACAAAATTTCGAAAATTGCTTCGATCTACCAATTCGCCTGAATTGTGGTATGCGTCGATAAACGTTTTGGGGATTTTTGCTTTTTTTGCAGCCCATTTAAATTCGTAAGCTTTTATCTGCCCGTCTCGTTGCTCGATTAAATCAATTTCTTGTTGTTGACGGGTTCTCCAAAAGTACATTTTCGCGAATGTTTGCTTGTATTCGTTTTGTTTTCGTCGTTCGGCAATTAAAAAATTTTCCCACAAAGCACCTTTGTCGGTACGTAAATCGATGGGGGTAAAGTTGCCCAATATGGTATTTCGAATGCCGTTATCTAAAAAATAGATTTTTCGGGTTTGCTTAATTTCGTTACGCAAGTTTCGACTGTAGCTCGATAGTTTAAACAAGATATATCCTTTTTCGAGCACATCGATATATTTTTGAATTGTGTTTTTATTAACTCCCACCAGTGTTGCCAATTCGTTGTAATTGACTTCGTTGCCCACTTGCAAAGCCAAAGCTTGAAGCAAGTTGTCGAGCACTTCTGGCTTTCTAATATCAGAAAACGACAAAATGTCTTTATATAGATAGCTGCTAACCAGATTTTTCAGTACTTCTTTCTCGTTACCTTGATTATTGAGTACTTCCGGATACATGCCGTATACCAGTCGGCTTTCTAATTGTTGATCTGATTTTAATATCCCCATTTTGTCTTCGAATTCCTCCCACGAAATGGGGAACAATTCGTATTCCCACTTACGTCCTGTTAATGGTTCGTTTATCTCATTCCCTAAGTCGAATGACGACGATCCACTCACAAATAGTTGTGTATTTTTAATCTGATCGGTAATTATTTTTAATGTAATGCCAATGCCTTTTATACGTTGGGCTTCGTCGATAAACACATATTTGTTTGGACCAATAATGGTTCGTAAGGTTTCGGTGCTTGGACTTTGTAAAATTCTGCGTGTTGATGGGTCGTCGGCATCCAAAAACAAAACATTTTCGCCCTTAACTATCTCGTTTATTAACGTTGTTTTACCGACCTGACGTGCACCCATTATCACAATTGCTTTGCCGCTGCCCAGTTTTTTACGAATAGTTTCTTCAATACTTCTGCTAAACATATGCTTCGTCTTTTTACTAAATTCTTAACTCACTGTAAATCCCGATATCCATTTTGTGAGTTGAATTTAATCGGTTGTTAAATCTCAATATAACTGATGGTTATGTTTTTTTTCGAATTAGGATTGCTGTTTTGTGCTAGCAAATCAAAGTACAAAGTTATACTTTTTCTACTATATATATTCTAATTTTCACTATTATATTCTAATATATTGTTTAAATATAATAATAATATTAAATATATATACACTAAATATAATAATATATAGGCTTTCTAATAACTATAAAGCATAATAATTGGTTATTATAATAACCTATAGTTATACTTTAGTAAATATGTATTAATATAATATTTCGTAAAATATACGTATTTGAAAGATGTGTATCTGAAATAATAGCACCTGTTACCTTTGGCTTTATGAGTCTGAAAATAGCAAAAATACAAGATCAATTCAAATTCTTTTTTAAGTGCTAAAAAAAAATTGAGTAGCTTTATGACTTCTTTGTGCCGCCTGCCTACCGTCTGCCGGCAGGTTTGTGTAAAAGCTATACCACAAAAACACAAAGAAAAACACGAAATACACAAAGCTATCCATTGAGCTTGCCTGCACTGAGCCAGTTTACACTGGGCTTGTCGAAGTGAAGTGAAGTGTCGAAATGCAGTGCATTGCGATGCACTGAGCTTGTCGAGGTGAGCTTAGTCGAACCGAAGATGCAAAGTTGCACAAAAGTAAAAATAGCACCTCAAAAAAAAGGAATTAGCCATATTTTAGTTTGTTTTGATGTTTCTTAAAACTAATCTCAATGCAAAACCTACGTTTGGATTTAGTCATCTCAATGAACGGTGTATCCGAATCGGCATTGCTTTAAACAAAAGCTGTTTTTTGTTAATATAATAGCGATTCAGAATCAATTCATTGCCAGTACAGATATGGAGAGTTAACAGTTTTTTGTATCTTTGCCCGTTAATGAAATTCGAATAGAGCAAAAAATAGCGAGTATTACCTCTGCAGGACTTGAAAAAAATATTAATGCTCTGTAAATAAATAAATTAGTGACAGATGAAAAATTTTGCAATTATTGGTCTTGGCGGATACATAGCAGTACGCCATCTTAAAGCTATAGCCGAAACAGGCAATAGATTGGTATCGGCACTCGACAAAAACGACAGCGTAGGTATTATCGATGGGCATTTCCCGAATGCCGATTTCTTCACCGAATTTGAACGTTTCGAACGTCATGTCGACAAATTGAAACGAACCGAAGATAGAATCGATTATGTAAGTATTTGCACGCCGAATTATTTGCACGATTCGCATATTCGCTTTGCCCTAAGACAAGGTGCTGATGCCATTTGCGAAAAGCCATTGGTACTTAATCCTTGGAATATCGATGCACTGGCCGAGGTTGAAAAAGAAACCGGTCATAAATTGTACAATATTTTGCAATTGCGCTTACATCCGGCCATAATCGCATTACGCGACCGAATTGCCAATGGGCCGAAAGACAAAATTTACGATCTCGACTTAACTTACATTACATCGCGTGGACACTGGTATTTTGCTTCGTGGAAAGGCGATGAATCAAAATCGGGCGGAATTGCCACCAATATTGGGGTTCATTTTTACGATATGTTGTCTTGGGTTTTTGGACCGGTTCAGAAAAATGTGGTCCATGTGTATGAGCCCAAACGAGCTGCGGGTTATCTCGAATTTGAACGAGCCAGAGTCCGTTGGTATTTAAGTGTCGATTACAATGCCATTCCAGACGAAATTAAAGCAAAAGGCATGAGAACTTATCGCTCGATTATGATGGATGGAGAGGAAATTGAATTCTCGGAAGGCTTTACCGATTTGCATACCCGAAGCTATCAAGAAATTCTGAAAGGTAATGGTTTCGGTTTACAAGATGCTCAACAAAGTATTCAGATTGTCAGCGAAATTCGTAATGCGAAACCGCTTGGTTTGGTGGGGGATTATCATCCGTTTGCCAAAAAACCAATCGAATTCCATCCGTTTTTTAAATAAGTTGATATTTTAATCGAGGCACAAAGGAAAAATAATTTAGACATTGTCCATATAGTGGAAAATAAAGAACGCATATTAATAACCGGAGGAGCAGGGTTTATAGGATCGAATCTTGTGGAGCATTTTCTGGGCAAAGGTCACGAAGTGGTTTGTCTCGACAATTTCTTGACAGGACATCGCCGTAATATTGCAGCTTTCGAAAACGACAGTCGTTTTAAACTCATTGAGGGCGACATCCGTCAATACGATGATTGTTTAAAAGCGGTCGATGGGGTCGATTTGGTCTTTCACCAAGCTGCTTTGGGCTCGGTACCTCGCAGTATTAACGACCCCATTACATCTACCGATATTAATATCGGCGGTTTTGTTAAAATGCTGTATGCCGCAAAGGAAGCTAAAGTTAGGCGGTTTATTTATGCTGCCAGTTCGTCGACCTATGGCGATAGCACAGCCTTGCCCAAAGTTGAAGCACATATCGGGAACCCCTTGTCGCCATATGCTATAACCAAGTTTGTTAACGAACTTTATGCACAAAACTTTGCTCAAATATATGGCATCGAAACCATTGGCTTGAGATATTTTAACGTGTTTGGTAAAAACCAAGACCCCAATGGGGCATATGCTGCAGCAATTCCCTTGTTTATTAAAAAGCTTATTCGCCACGAATCGCCCATTATCAATGGAAACGGGACTCACTCTCGCGATTTTACGTATATCAAGAATGTAATACAAATGAATGAGTTAGCGGCCTTTACAACAAATAAGGAAGCCATCAATCAGGTTTTTAATACGGCGGTCGGCGAAAATAATAACTTAAATCAATTAATAACCTACTTAAAATCTGCATTGTCCGATTTCGATGCTAATATTGCACAAGTCGATGTGCAATATGGCCCTGTTAGAGCCGGAGACATTCCCCATTCCTTGGCCTCGATAGAAAAAGCTAAATTAATGTTAGGATATCAACCGGAATACAATTTACAACAAGGACTAAAAGAGGCCATTGATTGGTACTGGAAAGACCTGTCATAATTGATGGTTGGTTGAATTGATGATTGGTTGAATTGTTGAGTTGTTTATTTGTGGAAGTTAAAGGCCTGCCTACCGCAGGTAGATTAAAGGTGTCATATTCTTTCAACCTTACTACTAAAAATACAAGTTACTCATTTAACGCTCAGG
>DYOK01000174.1 GCA_020720565.1 Acetofilamentum sp. | reverse complement strand
CTAAAACTTTAACTTTCAACTAATCAGCAACTAAACAATCGCAAAATTTAAATATACATATGCAACAGCCAATCATCTCTCCCTCCCTATTATCAGCTAATTTTAACGCCCTCGGGCAAGATATCGAAATGATTAATCAATCGCAAGCCGATTGGTTCCACCTCGACATTATGGATGGATCGTTTGTACCCAATATTTCGTTTGGTTTTCCAATCATCGAACACGTCAAAAAAATGGCTCAAAAACCGCTCGATGTACATCTGATGATTGTCGACCCCGACCGATATATTGCAGAATTTAAGCGTGTGGGTGCCGATTACCTTACGGTTCATTACGAAGCATGTACCCATTTACACCGCACCATTCAGAATATTAAAGCCAACGGGATGAAAGCCGGTGTTTCGCTCAATCCGCATACCTCGGTGAGCCTACTCGAAGATATTTTACCCGAATTGGATTTGGTTTTAATTATGTCGGTGAATCCTGGTTTTGGTGGACAAAAATTTATTGCTCAAACCTATCGAAAGATTGAAAAATTGGCAGCAATGGCTCAGAAATCGAACCCAAACCTCATTATCGAAGTTGATGGCGGTGTAGATTCTTCGAATGCCGAAGCCCTTTGCAAAAGTGGTGCTACTGCTTTAGTTGCCGGTAATTTTATTTTTAAATCGGCACAACCTAAGCAAACTATTTCAGACTTAAAACACTTAAACTTTAAATAAATATTAGTGTTGCTTTGTGACTTCTTTGAGCACTTTGGGGTAACAGCTATACCACAAAAAACACAAAGTAACCCACAAAATACACAAAGGGAAATTTCTTAATTTCACAAATCACTCACAATTCCCCCTTTGGGAGTTAAGGAGCAAATTATAAACATGATGAAAAAACTAATCGTATTATTCGTAATGGCAAGTCAACTGATTGCTTGCGATAAAAGTAAAATTGCAAACGACAGAGTAAGTTTCGACACTTTGGTCTGGAACAAAAACGAAAAAGCCAATTTCGAATTTACGCTTGCCGAAAATCAAAATGTGAATCTGGATATCGAACTAAGAATCTCTGCGGGTTTCCCTTACCGACAATTTAAGGGGAAAGTGCTTTTAACAAACGCCCAGCAACAACGAGTCGAAATTCCGATTCAAACCACCATTCGAGATAAAGATTTGAAATATACCGGCGAACAGATGGGTGATATTATCGATTACCACTGGACCGCAAAAGCGGATACCACCTTGCCAAGCGGAAAATACACCATCGAGTTGGTTCAATTGCTTGAGTCGGGCGATTTACCCTTTATTATGGAAATCGGCTACGCTCTGAAATCAGTTTCAAAAAAATAAGGCCTTTGACCTATTCAATTAATTACTTTTTCAACGTTGTTTGATTTAATTTCTTAATCCTTTTATTTCTTGTCTTTTGGTAATCTATGATTTCTTTGAATAAAGGATGTTTCGATGAAACAATTAAATGCGTTAAAGCACAAGCAAGACCTTTACTACCATTGTGCTCAATCGTACAAATAATCCCTGAAATATCACCACTATTATAAACATCTTTTACTATAAATTCAGTTTTTAGTGTGATTAAATATTCCTTATTTCTAAATATCTGAACGAGTTCTCTTATAGGAAACGCCGAGAAAGGAAGGACTTCTTTCAGCTTTTTTGTCAACTCTTCATATTCTTCTTTTATATCCATATGTTTGCTTTTCTTTGCTTTGGTATAACACTTTGTAATTCAAAGCGTTATGGAACATTCTAAACTATTTATTTCAATACGCCATTGTTTTATCTTTTTGCAAGGCCGGTCTGCCTTTTTCCATCCATTCAGGCATGGGTGTCCCTTTGAGATAATGATCGAAAAAAGCATTCATTCGGAGGGTTAAATCGACACGATTGGGCCACTGTAACAAATTGTGGTCGTCGCCATTGTAATTAAGCATCCAAACGGGCTGTTGTAATCGTCGAAGTGCATTAAAAAATTCGATACCTTGTGTCCAAGGCACAGCACCGTCGTTGTCGTTATTCATCATCAAAAGCGGTGTTCGAATTTTATCGGCAAAAAACAAAGGCGAATTTTCGATATATTTATCGCGTGCCGACCACAAATCTTGCCCAATTCTACTTTGTCCCGTTTCGTATTGGAAAGTTCGACTGACGCCTGCTCCCCAACGAATGCCGCCGTATGCACTGGTCATGTTCGAAACTGCGGCTCCAGCCATGGCACATGCAAACCAATTGGTTTGTGTAATTAAATAAGCCACTTGGTATCCGCCCCACGACTGCCCTTGTAATCCCATTTTTTGATGATCGACAAAAGGCATCTGAGCAATAAATTTGGTTCCACTCATAATAGCATTGTAGGCATCTTTCCCCGGCTGACCGGTTTGATAGTGAATATCCGGCACAAAAACAATGTAATCGTTGCTTGTAAAATAAGGCCAATTGATGATGGATCGACTTGGTCGAGGATGCCAATACATATGCAAATTATTGGACGATTTTTCGTAAAAATAAACGATAACCGGATATTTTTTTGTGCTGTCCAAATTTTCGGGCAAAACCAACAAGCCCCTTAAAGTATCACCGTTAAAATCGGTCCAATCGAGCAAGTGAATTTGCCCCCAAAGCAAACTGTCTTGCAGTTCGTTGACATGACTTATTACACTTGAATTTAAAAAGTTACTATCGCTCAAACATAACTCCGGATAATGGGTAAACGAGCTTTGACTCCACAAATATTTTTGTCTGTTATCCGAAGCTAGTACAGGTATAAATGCAAAATTCGTATCTAACAATTGATTTAATTGCCCGTTCGAAAACTGATACCTTGCAAACCCTTCGTTCATGGTTTTGGGATTGAAAGTATTCAACAAACACACATCGGGAAGATAAACATCGTCGGAATTTATTTTCTGATACCGATACTGAAGTGCTTTGCTTTCTGTAAGATTTTTAGCAATGGGCTTGCTTTGAGTGGTAAAACGCCAAATATTAAGATCGCTAAAAATAAGCACCTCTTTTTCGGCCTTTGTCCAGCCCATCAAACCATTGGAAGGGCGTAAACTTGGTGTGTCGTGAAGCAACTCGCTAAACTGATCTATCTGATTGTTTGATAATTGAACCATGCCCTTGTTAGCAGCATCGTATAAAAACCAAGCCTGTTGCGTGTAATCCCAAAGGGCAACAAATCGGCCGCTTGGCGATACATTGGCTTGCCATAATTTGGATTGGGCAACCGAAAATCTTTGGTTTTTTTTGTAGTCGAACATCATGTAGTCGGACGGCGAATCGTCTGTCCAAGTCTGCATTTTTTGATACTCAAAATCGCTGTACAACCAATAAAAGTCTGGATCGACTTGGGTGTTGATTCGACTTGACCAAACGCTGTCTTCGAGCACCGATAAACGGTTCAATTTGAAATCGAAAACCGACAAATAACTTTTCTTTTTGTCTTTATCTAAACTTAATAATTGCTGTGGTTGCATGCGTCGATCGGTCCATGCCCAAATATCGAGCTTAACTTTTTCGTCGTCGGTTAAAGAGTCTTTGGGCAATTTGAATTGTTGCGGTGCGATGCCTAAGTACAAACGCCGTCCCGAATCGGAAAATTTAGGCGTGTATTCGGCACTGATTCTAAATCCTTTAGGCAAGTTTGTGTACATCGAGTCGATGAGTGGAACGGCATTATCTTTAGACGTAGCATACTGCCACAAATCGTAGTTTTTAACCTCTCCGGTGTCTTTACTATGCACAAAAGCCAGTTGAGTGCCCAATCGGTTGGTGCTTAATGCGGCAATTTTGCCTCCTTGCGAAAAAATAGTTTTCGACACTCGCGTTTTGGTATCAAAATAAATAACTTGAGCCGTATCTAACGAATCTTTTATTTGCCTGTAAAGAAAAAACGATTGGCCACCCTCCGAACAGATGACATCCGAAATATTTTCGAAATTCAGTGTATCTAAAGAGCCGGAATGCAATAAAACACATCGATGACCATCTTGTTTTTTGTTCTTTTTCTTTGTCTTGGTTTTCTCCGGCTTAATCTCGAGTGTATCGGTTTTTAGACTATCGTTTTTAAGCTTAGTCGTGTCTTTGGGCATTTTAAATTCGTAAGTAAACGACAACCAAACCCCTTCTTTTTGAGGTACATCGAACGATTTGTACTTCGGAAATTTGATTAAACTGTCCTTGTCGAAAAAATAAATCCCAAGCGAATCTTTACTCTGTTCATCTTTTTTTAATTTTTTCAACTTTTGTGCATGTAGAGTATCGGATTGCGGTTTGATGGTAAAAAGCAAATAGTTGTTTTGCGGACCAAAATCGAACTGAGCACCTCTTTCGAACACCTTTGTTTGCTTGGTTGAATCGTTGTACAAATACAACGAGCCATCGCCTTTGCCCGGATTAACGACATAGGCCACCCATTTCCCATTGTTCGAAATAGCTTTTTTATCGATGGTTTTCCAACTGATCATATCGTCGACTGTCATCGAACGTTTTTCTTGTGCACTTAAAGTTTGTATAAGGAAAAGAAGAAGAATAAACGCTTTAATTTTCATAAATCACTTTTTAAAAATTTTTGAAATGGGTTTAATGCTTTTCGATGAAACAATCGGGTATTGAATTTCGGTAGCACCAAAGCCTTTGTAAAATCTGGCCACACCTTCTATTCGAGAACCCTCGAAGTCGAGCAAAGCAATTTTTTCAGATTGATCGGACAAAAACTGTTTGACAATTAAGAAATTAGCTCCTTTTTCGAAACCGAGTTTGTTCGAAACCGCCAATAAATAAACAGCCCTTTGGGGGTTTAAAATAAAAATGGCCAATGAAATTAATTTTTGCTCGGAATATACTTTGTAAACGGCTATAGCTTCGTGTTTTGAAGCATTGATGCACAAATTTTGTAATTTTTCTGTACGATTTGGATTAAAATCTATTTTCGAATGCTTGATAATAAAACTTAAATCAGACTCGGTTAAATCGGTATCAACTTCTATTTGAATATTCTGATTTTCTGACTTTTTGATATTTCGTTTGGTATTTTGATTAAAATCTTGATAGATATCGGAAAACGAACGATTCAAAACTAAAATATGGTTCGGCGAAAAAGCTTTTGGATTTGAAACTTTTTGATAGTAAGGCCATTGCTGTTCGAACATCACAAACTCGGAACCAAGCAATTCCAACAGCATTTCGGGGGCGATTTCCGTTCCCACATAGCCCAATTGTTGGGTCAAAAACGGGGTTAAAGAATAGGGCAATCCGTATTTTCTTTTTTTCTGAAACGGGTAAATACCAGTGTAATCGTCCCAAACCCATGCCTGCCAATGGTCGGCAACCGCATCGAGATACCAAGTATAAGCATAAGGCAAACCCATGGCTTTTTCCGATACCAATCGGTTCCATTTTATATCGTCAATTTGCCGGCGTTCGAGAAGTTGAATCAAATC
>DYOK01000007.1:27822-30104 GCA_020720565.1 Acetofilamentum sp. | reverse complement strand
TTAAAACATATAAAACACAATAAAAGCCACACTTGCCGATACCAGCCATGCAATATAGACTTGATGGTACACATGGGCATTCAAATATAATCGAGCACTGGCCACAAGACCCGATATCATGACAGAAATTGAGATGAGCAAGTGCAATCCTAATCCTGTTTTAAAGCCAAAAGCTACAAAAATGCCTGTTATTCCACCCCATGCCAACATATGCAAGCTAATTTTATAGAACAGCGACACAAAAAATGCCAATGCACTAACCAAAGCAGTGGCCACAAAAAAGCCTACTAACATTTTGGGGTAGCCCATCTTATATAGGATATAAAACACCAATGCCACACTAACCAAATTGATTAGTAAGGGCAAGGGTCTTTCTTTTAAAAGCGGGAGCTGTACCGACGAGATTTTCTTACGCCACAACAAAAAATATATTGAAACTAGCGGAATCAGAATCGTAAATTGTACAATGACAATCAATGCAAAATTAAACGCCGCCTCTGGTACAAATAAGGTAAATCCACCCAACAAATAGATCAGTACAAAACCTGCCAGAGGCACCCACATTGGATGAAATAAGCTAGAGAGAAAGATGGATAAACCGCGCATAAAAAACTTTAATCTTATAATTCAATAAGCAACTACTGATTCAATACTTTTGCAAGCGATTCGATATCGAGCGCTTTTTGAGTGATATAAAAAGACGATTCTTGAGGAACTACAAACAATTTTTGATCAAACTCAAATCCCTCTGCCGAAAATTGATATGTTTCGCCCTGGCGTAAAACCAAAGTAAACTGCCCAGCTTTATTGGGTTTGAAATTTCCTATTAATTGGTCACTTTTATCGAAAACTTTCAAAACTGGCACTTGCATCGCCACCGAACCATCCATTTGTCGCAAATAGGCTCGAACAATGGTATTGTTGCGCTCTGGCATCGACATCAAATTAATGGTATAAATATCAAATCCGCCCTTTCCCTGAGGTTTGTTGGCCGCATAATAAGCTCTTTTCCCATCAACACTATACACTGCAAATACATCGTCGTTGGTCGTATTAATGGGATAGCCCATATTTTTGGGTGCCGACCATGTGCTATCGCCCATTCTGTCGCAATAAAACATATCAAAACCGCCCATGCTTTTGTGTCCCTTGGAACTAAAATAAAGTTTTTGACCATCGGGATGGACGAACACGGCTTCTTCGTCGAAAGTTGTGTTGATTTCGGGTCCTAAAATGGTAGCCATTCCCCAATTACCATCGGGTAGGCGTTTGCTTACATAAATATCTTTACCGCCCACACCGTCGGGCTTTTCGCTAATAAAATAGAGTGTTTCAGAATCGTCGGCAAAAGCAGCATGGGTTTGATTCTGGCTTATATTAATATTTTTCGACAAAATCTCTGGCTTTGACCAGCCCGAAGAATCTCGATACGATTGATACAAATTTCCAATTCCGAAATCGTCGCGAAACAAAATCATTTGCTTGCCATCGGGAGAAAGCGCCACTGCCGACTCGTGGCGTTCGGTATTCACATTATTCCCAACAGAAACTGGCTCGGTCCACAGCCCATTTTCTTTTACCGATTGATAAATATCTTCGTAATATTTTCCTTGGTCGTTGCGTAAGCCTCCCGTGCTGTTACTACGTCGCGAGGTAAAAATCATAAACGATTCGTCAGCGGAAAATAATGCATTATACTCATCGAAAACTGTATTGATGCCAACTGGCATCGGTTCAATTTGTATTTCGATAGGCAAAAGCATCAAATCTTTAGCATTATGGGCATTGGACATCACAAGTTCGAGCTCCGTTTTCAATTTGGCATCTTTTGTTTTTTCGATCCCTTTCTGTGCAGTCGAAATCGATTCGTCGAGTCGATTGGCCAGCAAAAACGCTTTCGATAAATCAAGGAAAGCCCATTCGGAGGCATTTTCTTGTTTCCACTGATTTTGATATTCCGTTGATGTGTGTAGAATTGCGGTTTCCAAATAGGGAATAGCCAGTAAACTTTGGTCGGGTAAATTAAGATAACATTGCCCTATTAAGAAATCTAAATTGTATCGCGTAGGATGCGACATTTTAAGTGTATCGAGCACTTTACGAGCTTCGTCGAAACTGCCTAATGACATTAATCGTTTGGCATTGTTAAATTTAAACGATTCGCCAATTTGGGCTTGCCCCAGCACACTGAACAAGATTAACAAACTAAAAAAATATTTTCTCATATCTGTAGTTTAAGGTCTTCGACCTAATTTAAAATTATCATACCATTGCTTATCAAA
>DYOK01000007.1:0-27722 GCA_020720565.1 Acetofilamentum sp. | reverse complement strand
CTGTAGTTTAAGGTCTTCGACCTAATTTAAAATTATCATACCATTGCTTATCAAACTCATATTATATCAAAATACAACATTCTATTTAACTTATTTACTATGCAATTGCCTTGTAATAAAAAGAAATTTAAAGCACATATTTTCGATAAAATCATCCGTCAATTCAAAAGTACATTATTTTCCAATATCCGAATTTAAATTAAGTCTAAATTAGTTAAAATATCGATGTTTAAGTGATTTTTATTAAAAAACATTCTAACTTTAAGGTCTTCAAGCTATTTGTTTTTTGCATCTTACTATTGCCTAAGAACCAGTATTTACAGCATCAGACAATACATTTTAATAAGGTCATCGACCTATTTATTATTTTAATAACTTGCTATTTATCAAGTACCTAGCTTAATAGAATGCAACATTAAATTATTCTGAGCACTTAAATTACTTATAAACCATATTTTTAAACTCTAAAACATTTCATATGAAATCACTAAAAGGCACCAAAACAGAACAAAACTTATTAAAATCGTTTGCTGGCGAATCGCAAGCACGCATGCGTTACGATTATTTTGCAAAACAAGCTAAAAAAGAAGGCTTAGAGCAAATAGCAGCATTATTCGAAGAAACCGCATTGAACGAAAAAACCCATGCCAAGCGATTTTTTAGATTTTTAGAAGGCGGTATGGTCGAAATTACAGCGACATTTCCTGCAGGTGTAATTGGCACTACTTTAGAGAATTTAAAAGCTTCGGCCGAGGGCGAAAACGAAGAATGGACCGACTTGTATCCCGAATTTGCAAAAATTGCCGAGGAAGAAGGCTTTAAAGAAATTGCTAACGTTTGGAAATTGATTGCCAAAGTTGAAAAAGCCCACGAAGAGCGCTTTAGAACCTTATACAACAATCTCGAAAACGGCCAAGTATTTGAGCGAAATGGGAAAGTATATTGGAAGTGCCGAGAATGTGGCTATATTCACGAAGGCACCAAAGCACCTAAAATTTGTCCAGCATGCGAACATCCACAATCGCATTTCGAGATTAAAGAAAGTAATTATTAACGCAATCTACTCATAATCATTAATTTAAAAAAATATTTTGTTTTTTTGAATAAAAACCGAAACCTTTTTAAGCTAAAAGCGTTAAAATTATCATAGTTTGCTTTTTCACTCTTTAAAAAAGTGGTTTTTTCATAAATAGTAATAGTAGTTTTAGCCCCAATTGAGTTCTCGATTGGGGTTTTTTATTTTTGATTTCTATTCCAAAAGCGTTGATAATAAACAATTAGCCATCAGAGTATTATCTGATCTATTTGATTTAAAAAAGGATAAGCGAATTAATTTAACTGTGACTAAACAGATCGAACCCTGAATTTGACTTATATTTGCACCAAAAGCTTCAAGTTTTGAAAGATATTTTACTCGTTACACCGCCATTTACCCAACTGAATACGGCCTATCCGGCCACTGCATATTTAAAGGGTTTTTTGAATACAAAAGACATTAGCTCTTTTCAGATGGATTTGGGTATCGAGCTTATTACTACACTTTTTCAATCGCAAAATCTTAGTAAACTTTTCGATTTGGCACAGCCTCAAATTAAATCGGCTTCGGACAATGCGCAACGTATATGGCAACTAAGAGCCGAATACATCCAATCGATTGACGGAGTCATTTTATTTTTGCAAGGTAGAAACCAGACTTTATCGCAACTGATTGCATCCGACGACTATCTTCCCAGAGCCTCACGATTCGACCAAATTGACGATTTAGATTGGGCATTTGGCACTGTAGGGTCAAAAGATAAAGCCAAACATTTGGCCACTTTGTACCTCGAAGATTTGTCCGATTTTATTATCGAATGCATCGACCCACAATTTGGGTTTAGTCGTTATGCCGAACAGTTGGGTAAAAGTGCTTCTCATTTCGACCAATTGTATTCTAAACTACAAGAAAAACCAAGCATTATCGACCAAATGGCATGGGGAATTTTAGAAGCCAAAATTGTAAAAACTCATCCTAAACTTATTGGTTTTTCCGTTCCTTTCCCTGGCAATTTGTATAGCGCTTTTAGACTGGCAAAGTGGATCAAGTCGCTGTATCCCATGACAAAAATCGTGATGGGTGGCGGATTTGCCAACACCGAGTTAAGATCGCTTTCCGATGTACGTGTTTTCGAATTTTTCGATTTCATCACGCTCGACGACGGCGAACTTCCGCTCGAATTGTTGTGGAAAAATATCCAAAGCAAAAGTAGCGTCGAACATGAGCTTAGTTTGGAATATAAAAGAACTTTTTATCTAAAAAATAAGAGGGTCTTTTTCGACGACTCATCAAAACAAAATGATTATTCTCAAAAAGATTTGCCCTCACCAGACTATACCGACCTACCGCTCGAAAAATATATTTCGGTGATTGAAGTTGCCAACCCCATGCACAGTTTGTGGAGCGATGGACGTTGGAATAAGCTCACCATGGCTCACGGGTGCTATTGGGCTAAATGCACATTCTGCGACATCTCGCTCGATTATATCCGACGTTACGATCCCAATACGGCCTCGACATTGGTCGATAAAATGGAGCAAATAATAGCTCAAACTGGCGAATCGGGCTTTCATTTTGTCGACGAAGCAGCCCCTCCCACTCTGATGAAAGCTATGGCTCAGGAGATTCTAAAGCGAAACCTCAAAGTGTCTTGGTGGACCAATGTTCGATTCGAAAAAAGCTTTACATACGATATGTGCCGATTGCTTAGAGCATCGGGTTGTATAGCCGTGTCGGGGGGATTAGAGGTTGCATCGGATCGTTTGTTAGATCTGATTAACAAAGGCGTGACAGTGGAGCAAGTGGCACAAGTTACTCAAAATTTAACCGACTCGGGTATTATGGTACACGCCTACTTAATGTATGCTTACCCCACACAAACGGTTCAGGAAACCATCGATAGTTTGGAAATGGTGCGTCAGCTTTTCGAACAGGGGGTTATTCAATCGGCTTTTTGGCACCATTTTGCATTGACTTGTCACAGCGAAGTCTATAAAAATTATACAAAATTTGGAATCGAACCGCACCAAAACGCCTATACTTTTGCACATAACGATATCGAATTTACCGATAAAACTAAAATAGACCACAATCGATTCGCATATGGCTTAAGCAAATCGTTAATCAACTATATGCATGGCATTGGTTTCGAAATGCCCTTAGGAGAATGGTTCGACTTTAAAACTCCAGAAACTAAAATACCAGAGGATTACATTCAGAACTGTATCCAAACCGATGACAGTGCATTACCAAACGATTCGAGCAATTTGATATGGTTAGGCCACAAACCCATAGTCGAAACGTACGCTAAACTTAAAAAAGGGCAAGAACAAAAAAGAGTCAAATTACAAATTCATACTAAAACGGATTTATTCGAAGTAAAAATGGATTATCATCAAGGCATTTGGATGGCTGAAATGCTGGATCATTCGAGAATTGACGCAAGTCAAAAATTAACTTTCGGAGCATTTAAATCCGGTTTTGAATCAAAATTCGGAAATTTCGAACTGTTTTGGCATGCTTCTGCAATGGAACAATTAAGGTCGTTTGGATTACTGTTTTTGTAATTAAGTTCCGGCAAGAAAACGCATAAACATCGAATTAACTACTACTTATACCACATTTTTCCTGTTGTAAAGCTTGTATTTAGTTTTCTGAAAGACTATTTTCCTCATTTTTACTCTTAAAAAAAATACTAATTTTCGAAAGCAACTAAATTTTTAACATATTTGACTCAAATTTCAGAATTTGAACATCATCTGATTTGGGTAATTTAATTAATTTTTGCATTTTTGCTTGTTATAACTATTTATTATTTTTTCTGATGAGATCCACACTCCTATTCGTTGTTGTGTTTTTGACTACTCAAGTAGCATTTTCGCAAAAAGAAAAACCAAAAAATGACTTCTTAAACTACGGCGATTCCGTTAGTCTGGCATACGAAAAGTTCGAGAAGCAAGATTACAAAGGAGCCTTGGACATTTACCTTAGAGTCCCCGATGGAGATACCAACTTTACAACAGCTGCAGTTGAGATCATCTACACTTACTATGCTGACAAGCAATACGACAAATGCGTAACCTATGGCGAAGACATTCTAGCCAAGCGATATTCGATGCCAGAGGCATTTTATTTGAATTTAGGTTCAGCGTACGACGAATTAAAAGAATATCAAAAAGCACATGATTTATACCAAGTGGCGCTTAAGAAATTTCCAATGAATGAGACCATATATTACAACATTGGATATTCGAACGAAAAACTAGGAAATTTTCAAAAAGCCTTCGAATCATACAAAACGGCAATAGAAATAAATCCTTTGTACGCCAAACCCCACTTGAAAATGGCAATTATGGCCATTAACCAAGGCAAAACCGCACAAGCCATAATGGCTATGAATTTCTATTTGTTATTAAAACCCAATGCCGATAACTCGAACAGCGTTCTTTCTTATTTGAATACAGTTTGTTCATCAAAATACGATCAGGAAACCGATTTTCAATCAGTTGATATTTCGAAAGGCGAAGATTATTCCGAAATTGACTTACTGATTTCGAATTATTTAGCGCTCGATAAGAAATACAAAGTTAAGTCGAAAATTCAATTGCCATTTATCAAACAAAGTCATTTGGTATTGACCAAATTGGCCGAAATGCCTGCAAGCGAAGACTTTTGGTACCGCATGTATGCACCCACTTTTTTAGCCATTTTAAAACAAAATCAATTTGAATTGTATTCCTATTATATTGCCTTAAGTAGTGGCAACGAACAACATCAAAAAATTATTAAATCGAATTATTCAAAATTGCTCGAATTCGAAAAATGGGCATTTAACGAACTTGACGAAAGCCATCGGAAATTTTACCTTCCATTTCCAAAATCAAAATCCAAAGACATTAACGTGTATAGAGCCAACAAAGGCTATTCAGTTAGCCTAATTGCACATGTGAACGAACAGAATCAAGAAATTCAAGGCTATTCGGAACGCTATTATGACGACGGGTCGTTACAATCGACAGGGTTTTACAACGACGAAGGTCAAATAGAAGGTGAAAAATTGATTTTTTATCCAGATGGCCGGTTAAAAGACCGAACGTACTACAAAAAAGGTATGATACAAGACAGCTCAATTGTTTATACCAAATTGGGGATTATCGAAAGCTTTTACCCCGTTAAAGATGAGAAAATTGACGGCCCCATAATTCATTACGACATTTCTGGTGCAATAAGCTCTACTATTCCTTTCAAAAACGAAAAGGTGGAAGGCGTAAAACGTGCTTATTATTCGAATGGAAAATTATCGTACGAGTTACCCTATGTAAATGGTTTAGCTCATGGTATTTACAAAAGTTACGATTATTTTGGCAATTTAGAGGAGGTTGCTGTCTATAAAGACGATAAATTGAATGGTTCCGATACCATTTTCTATCCAAACGGAAAAATTAAAATAAGCCAAACATTTTTAGATGGAGCACGTGAAGGTGTATATACAAAGTATTTTGAAGATGGCACTTTAAACGAACGTTCAAATTTTAAAAAAGGCGTGGTGGTTGGACTGCTGGAAGAATACAGACCCGATAAAACTTTAGCCGTCAAAAAAGAATTTGACACAGATGGCAATTTAACTGGGATTTATACCGAATATTATAGAACCGGTGAGAAATTTGTCGAATACGATTATAAAAATGGCAATATCACGGCTTATCGTTTTTTCGATAAGCAGGGGAAAATTATTGGCGAAGGCAAACGCAAGTTTAGTAATTTCGATTTTGTTGGTTTACACGAAAATGGTCAAATTAATGCCAAAGGGATTTATGGCAATAAATTGCATCAAGGCAAATGGGAATTCTACAATAAAAACGGCATATTAATTAGCGAGAAGAATTTTAACGAAGGCAATTACGAAGGCAAAACCACAACTTATCATAATAATGGAGCAGTAAAATCGAAAGAATTTTATAAAGATGATAAAGATTGGGGCTTATACGAAAAGTTTAATGCCTCGGGCATTTTAATTAAATCGGGCTATTTTTTAGATGGACAAGGCGTTGGATCATGGAGTGAATACTTTGATAATGGCACATTAAAGGAAAAATATTTTGCTGAAGACAATAAGCGTAACGGATTTACACACACCTATGCGCCAGATGGCAAAATACACTCGCTCTACCGTTACGAAACCGGATTGATAACTGAGCAATATTTTTATAACCCACAAGGCGAAATAACAGATTCTATTTATTTTAAAAACGGCTCAGGCCAAGTAGTCCGACATGGTGGGTCTAAGAATAGCATTCTCTATCAATATGCCATTGTAAACAATCATATGGAAGGAGAATATGTCGCTTATAATAGCAACGAAAAGGTCGAAATAAAGGGTCAGTACTACATGGGCGAAAGAGAAGGCCTTTGGAGCTACTATTTTACAAACGGTAAACTTAAAACTCAAGGCGAATATCACAATGGTAAAAAACAAGGCGTTTGGAAAGCATTTCACGAAAATGGTCAGCTAAAAACTGAACAAACATTTGTAAAAGGCTTAAATGAAGGGGCATATAAAGCATATTATGATAATGGCAAAATTGAATTCGAACGAATCTACAAAAACGACGAAATTGATGGAGAAGCCAAATATTACTCGTACGACGGTATGTACGACCACTCGCGATATTACGACGAAGGTTGGTTAATGTCGTATAGCTACCAAGCAGAAAAAGGGGTGCACAAACAAAAGATCGAAAAAGAAACAGGAACAATCAATACTTACTTTAAAAATGGTAACCCTGCACGCAAGTTTACAATAGAAAATGGTTGGCTTCAAAAAGAACTTATCAGATACTATTCCAATGGAAAGGTTTATCAGAAAATGGTCATGCTAAATGACAACTATCATGGGGAATCTAAAGAATACTACATCGATGGTAAAATAAAAATTGAGAGCAATTACGCATACGATGCATTAGAGGGCGTTAAAACCACATACTTTCCCAATGGAACTATTAAATCGACCGAAACTTTTTTACAAGGCTTTTTGCACGGCCCATCTAAATTTTACGACCAAAACGGCAATCTAACCAATCACTTTGAATACAATTACAATGATATGCTCGATCAGGTTAAATAATCTGAAAATTTTGCTTTCAATTGGGAGCTTATGTGTTGGTTTATCGCTTTGGGCACAAGACGCGGCCGAAATGGATCGCCTTAAAGCTCAATATAAAGGAAATTTCGCTCTTAATTTGCAGGACGAAAGTCGACTAACTATCGATATTGTTAAAGGCAAACTGGTGGTAAATGCCAGACAAATTTCGCAAGTTCTCTATCTTAATAATAAAGCACAAGGCTTCTCGCAACATTCGGTTCAAAGTTCGCATTTTGTCGAAATAAAGAAAATCAATGCTTATACACAGGTTCGTGAAAAAGACCAGTATAAAAAAATAAAAGTAGATGAAGTCAAAACAGAAACACAAATCGACTCCGAAATTTTTCTTGACGATGTGGTTACACACAAATTTACCTTCCCTCAATTAAGAGAAGATGCTATATCAACCTTGATTGTTGATTATCACTATAAGGAAGCTCGATTTATATCCTCTTTCTTCTTTCAAGATTTTCACCCTTTGTTGTCGAGTAAAATGATAATTGATGTGGATGAAAATGTAGAAATGGGATTTTCCCGATTTAATACCGAAAACATTAAAATCGACTCTACATTTGAAAACATTAAAAAAAGGAAGATTTATACTTTCGAGGTCAAAAACATCGACAAGTTTAAAGATTTTAACATGGAGCCTCCAATTCGTTATTATGCACCGCACATCATCCCATTTGTAAAATATTATACGGTTGATTCAAAAAAAATTCAAGTTTTAGAATCGCCCAACGACCTTTATCAATGGTATCATCAACATTTAAATCAAACTTGTGCCGAAAATAGCACATTAAAAGAAACAGCTCTTAAATTAACACAAAACTTAAGCTCCGAGGCCGATAAAGTAAAAGCAATTTACCAATGGGTGCAGAGCAATATCCATTACATTGCCATCGAAATTGGCATTGGAGGCTTTGTTCCCATTTGTGCCTCAGAAGTGTTCAACAGCAAATATGGCGACTGTAAAGGCATGTCGAACATTATGCACGAAATGTTAAAATCCGTTGGAATAGCGTCGCACTTAACTTGGGTGGGAACCAACGAATTGCCATATCGATATCAAGATGTGCCTACTCCAACGGTCGATAACCACATGATTTTAACCTATATCGACACCGCGGATATTTACCATTATCTGGACGCCACCAACACATATTTGTCTTACGATAGACCTTCGTCGTTTATTCAGGGCAAAGAAGCCATGATCGATTTTGGAGATAAATTCGAGATTCGAGAAATACCTATAGTTCCTGCGGAACAAAATTTAATTTGCGACACCATCCGACTCCAAATAAAAAACGATCAATTAATTGGCACCGGCAATATTTGGTTTATAGGTTATCCATACGAAGATGTGCGTTATACGACCGCCAATATTTTTAGCGACGAACAGCGTGTCGAATTTTTGAACCATCATATTGAACGAGGAAATAATAAATTTATAGTAGAATCTGTCAAAGCATACTTATACCCTGAACAAAGCAAAGTAGCTTTCGACTACAAATTTAACATAGGCAGTTACGTCCAAAATTTGGACCATGCCATCTATGTAAACCTGAATCTATTCACGATCACCATTACTCAAAAGATAGAAAAAGAACGTAATGTTCCTTTGTTAATGGTCATTCACAACAGTTATTCTTATCATGTCGAATTAGAAGTTCCCGAGGGTTTTGTTTTAGATTATTTGCCCCCAAATGTCGATTTCAAAAACGATTTATACGATTTTACCATTGTTTATAGCTCAAAAAACAACAAAATTATATACGATATGCACATCGCTTATCGTGCCAGACTGTTAGAGCCTGAGCAATTCCCACTCGAAAATGCTTTGCGCGAAGCTATTGTAAAGAATTTTAAAGAAGTGGTAAGTTTTAAGAATTGATGATTTATTTAAAATTAATAATGATGAAATTAAAGATTAAAAATGTTTGATAAATAAAAGTTGAAAATAAATTCAAACATTAAGGCATTTAAGGAAATTAAGGTCTTCGACCTATTTATTGTTTTACTAACTTTCTATTTATAAATCCTCTAGCTTAATAAAATACGACATTAAATTATTCTATGTACTTAAGATTTATTCACAATCATGCACCATTAAAAACTAATCGTTAACAATTAACCATACATTTATGAAATATCTATTTACTTTAATCGTATTGAGTGCCCTTTTGGCTCAGGTTTCGGCACAAAGCATTACCAATTCGTATCAATGGAAGGCCAAGCCAGAAAAGGACAATGTAAATAGAGATACCAGCTTGCAGGCTGTCTACTTACAAAAAACCAATATTAAAGAAATGATCTATGAACAAGATAATTTGTTTGAATATTTCACCGAACATAATAAAGTTAAAATATTAACATCGAGAGCTCTAGAAGGCTTTAAAACCATATACTTTCCTAAATCGAAAGATTCGGAAATTACTCGCGAACAAGCACGTGTGATTAGAAATGACGGTACAATTGTCGAACTTACAAAAGACAATTTCAAGGAAGGAATTGACGAAGAAAGTGGATCGACCTATCGTTACTTTGCCTTCGAAGGTATCGAAATTGGTAGCGAAATCGAATACATTTACACCATTAAAAAAAATCCATATCACAAAGGTTTATATTTTACACCCCAATCAAGATATCCTATTGTCGAATATTCCTTTGATTTGTATGTTCCAGAAAATTTGATTTACAAATTCAAATCTTATAATGGTTTACCCGAAGCGCAAGTCGACACAAGCTATACAGAAGGAAATCATTGGCAAATTGCGATGAAGAACATGCCTGAACTGCTAGACGAAGAAGTTTCGAATTACGAAACCAGCAGAATGGCTTTTGGCTTTAAACTCGATCGAAATACAGCAACAGGCATGAACGACATTACCTCCTATGGCCCTTGGGCTAAACAAGCATACGAAGGCGTTTATAGACAAGATAAAGAACGAAAAGGTATTGTGAAAAAGATTCTAAAAGATATGGATCTTAAAAATACCAAACAAGATCTTTTGGTTCGCGAAATAGAAGACTATCTTAAATCGAATTACTCCTTTTACAATGCGTCGAGCAACGAGTTAGAAAATTTCACAATGATTTATAAAAACAAAGCTTTCAACGATGTAGGTTCTGTATTTATTTATGCCCAGTTATTTAAAGAACTTGCCATTCCTCATGAATTGGTTGTAACAACCGATCGTGACGATATCAAATTTGATCCAAACTTTGAATCGTTTGTTTACATTGACGATTATATGTTTTATTTTCCTCAAATCGACAAGTATCTCGCACCAACCCGTTCTTATTCGAGGTTAGGATTCCCTCCTTACGAGTTTACGCACAATTACGGCTTATTTATTAAAGAAGTAAAAATGGGCGACTTTGTAAGTGGAATTGGCAAAATTAAATTCATCAAACCGCTAGCTATGGATGCCACTATGAATTTGATGCAATGTAAAGTAACCATGGGAACCGATTTTTCAGAACCCAGATTAAATTTTCACCAAGAGTTATCTGGATACGACGCATATTACTACCAACCTGTATTCGAGCTCATAACAGACCCTGCCGATTTAAAGAAATTTCAAGATCAAATTACCAAGTATATGAACTTCGATGCCGAGGCGGAGTCGGTCGTATTTACGAACGACAATGGTAAAGATTTTGGGGTTAAACCTTTTATTCTCGACGCTCAATTTAATGCAGAAGAATTGGTTCAAAAATCGGGAGAAACGTATCTTTTTAAACTTGGTGCCTTAATTGGGCCACAAATGGAAATATATAACGACTTAAGACCCCGCCAGCTTAATGTGGCGTTTCAATATGCACGTAAGTACCATAGAGAATTAATGGTTCAAATACCAACAGGATATCAAATCCAGAACTTAAACGACATCAAAATGCAGCACTATTATACCGATAGTACAGGTGTAAAATTGTTTGGATTCGAGTCGAACTATTCCATCGAAGGAGAATGGTTAAAAGTAATAGTGGACGAATGGTACGAAGGGATTGAATACGATAAATCGGTTTGGAATTCATACCGCGATGTAATTAATGCGGCAGCAAATTTTAATAAAATTAACTTGGTACTAAAAAAGTAAGGCTGTTGGCCTTACTTTTTTTAAATAGTATTCTGTAGCTGAAATTAATCAATTACAATTACATCTTTAATTTTATCGTATTTGGGTTTGATAACCCAATTACCATTGGTGTCAATTAATCCCCATAGTTTGCCTACTCTTACAGCTGCATAGCCATTTTTAAATTCGCGAGTGGACTCAAATTGTGGTTTTATTACAAGTTCTCCTTGCGTATTTACGAAACCAATCTTATTATCTACTATTACAGATGCAAATCCATTGCAAAAGTTATTTACAAAATCAAACTGTGGTTTAACAACCCATTCTCCTCTCGTATTTATAAAACCAACCTTCTCATCTTTTCTGGCTTTTGCAAAACCTTCGACAAAACTGTAGGGATGCTCTGGCATTTCGAAGTTCTGAACTTCACCTTTTTGGTTTATATAAACCCAATTATCTCGTAATTTGACTAAGGCTAATCCACTCACAGCATCGAAGACTTTGACCGCTGTGTATTGGGGTTTTATTGCCCAATTACCTTGATAATCGATGTATCCAAAAAGTTCATCTTCATTTCTTGCCCAAGCCAATCCAGCAGAAAACTCACCTACATTATAGAAATTTGCAGGTATTACGGCAACGCCATTGGTATCGACAAATCCTAATTTATCGTTTGACAGGCGGAATCGAGCCAAATTTTCATGAAAATTTTTCATGGTAGATATCGATTTTACTCCAATCGGTGTTTCGTTGCCTAAATGGTCAATAACAAAGAAATTTCTACCTTTAATTGCGATACTGTGGAAGTTATCAAACTCTAAAATATTATCGTATTTCAGTGGAATTTTGATAGCTCCTGTAGTATCCATACATCCGTATTTAGAGTTTTTATAAACAATTAGCAATCCGTTTGTAAACACATTTTGAGAAACGCCCACAATATTTTTTACTTTATATCTATTTAGTTCTGTTGAAATTAAATCTCCATTTTTATTGATAATCAAATACTTTCGATTGTATGTTTTGCTAACAACGGCATATCCACATTTTGAAAACGGATGGATAAAAGGATATTTTTTTTCGAAAAGTGGTTTATCGTTAAGGTCTACATATTCCCAATTTTTACTTCCGACCGAAGTAACCATCAAAACATACGTTTGAGACTGGGCTAATCCGCTCAAAAGTATGTAAATCGTCAATAGTGTAATTGTTTTCTTCATATCAAATTAGATAAAAATGTGTACTATATTATTTATTCGCTGTCTTCTGCCCCAGATTTTATATTAATAAACCTAAATTCTGTTCTTCTGTTTTTATCTCTCCCTTCGGGATTATCGGTACCATCGGGGTTCTCGTTTGCTGCCACAGGTATTTCCTCGCCATACCCTTTGGCTACAAGCCTTGCTTTATCGATGCCTTTTTTAACTAAATATTTCACCACACTTTCAGCTCTTTTTTGTGACAATTCTTTGTTGTATTCATCTATACCTTTGCTGTCGGTATGTGAGCTAATCTCCACCGTTACGTTTGGAATTTCTTCGAGAACAATTAACAAGGTGGAGTCAATTGTAGCCATAGCTGGTTTGGTTAGGGTCGATTGGTCGAACTCGTAATAAATATTAATTGGTATAGGTTCTTGCGGAATGGTATTGATAATAATGGTATCTCTTAATACCGTGGACGTTTTTATCCCTTGTGTCGAAATTTTAATAAGCTTTTCGAAATAACCAAAGTTATTCACTTTCATTTCGTAATCTTTATTTACTTCTAGGTTATAATGACAATTTCCAAGGCTATCGGTATAGTTTGAATTGATTTCGATCGACTGCCCATTTTTCTCGTCGAAAAGAGATAAACTTGTGTATATACTGTCCACATTTTGATCGACAATTTTTAAACCCATTTTTTCGTTTATGATTCGAAAAAAGCTTTGGTCTTTTTTAGCGATAAGCGTCCCAACAAATTGAATATCGATAAATTCCGAAAAGATATACTCGTAGATGTCGTCGCAGCAAGTTTTACTTTTTAGCGAAACACCACCTTCGCGATTAGACACAAAAAAGCCTTCTTTCCGGTTCGGATTTATGACGAAATATATATCATCGGTAGAGCTGTTAATTGGTGCCCCTAAGTTAACCGGTGCAAGCCATTGATTAAGGCTGCCCGTCGTTTTATACACATCATATCCACCCAATCCAAAAAAGGCATCGGAGCTAAAATAGAGGTTTCGCGAAGCGTTATCATAATACGGAGTATACTCGCTCCCATTGGTATTGATGCTATTATTTAGGCGTTTAGCTTTTTTAAATTCTTTCTTTTTAGAATTATACACAGCAAACCACAAATCGCTATATCCTTTGGTCCCTGGACGATTCGAGACAAAATACATCACTTCCTCGCCAGTCGAAATATCTGTTCCAAGAGTGGGTTGAGTCGAAAAATATCCCTCGACATTAACATTCGAATTCAATTGAATTGGTTCGGTCCACGATGCACCTTTTTTCTGACTGACCCAAATATGGCATATCATTTCGTTTTTCCAATTGAGTGCACACTTAGTAAAATAAAACCGCTGTTTATCGACCGAAAAAGCCCCATTGCCTACATCATTTTTAGCATCGTTAAAAAAAGGTAGGCTGTCAGTATATTGCCACTCTTGTCCTTTTTTAGATGCTGAATAAAATTTTCGTTTCGGTAAACCCGTCGAATCGTTAACTGGGAAATATTCTACTTCGTCAGCTCTAAGCGAATTGTACCACATGGTTTGGTCGTCGACCCATATTGGGTTAGATTCGACGTGTGCTTTATTGATACTTTGATGCAAATGGGTTAAAACAACATTGGTGGTGCTGTCTTTGAGTTTTGGTGCATTTTGGCATGCTTGCAACTGAATTTGTGCTATACCTTTATGCATCTTGGCTTCATCGGACGATTTCGATTTTTTCAAAAACAATTCAAAATTCTTTACCGCATCGCTATATTTGGCTTGCTGCATTTGTGATTGAGCCAGAAAATAGAAGGTTAATGGAAACTTATCGGTATTAAACGAGAACATTTTTTTTAAAGTTGATTCTGCTTTCTCGTAATTCCGAGTTTTAAGATACAGCTCACCAAGTTTAAAAACTGTTGCTTCGCGTTCTGGTTTAATTTTATAATGAAATTCGTAATAATCTATTGCAGAATATAAATCGCCCTCACGTTCGGCAGCCTTAGCAAAATCGAGTACTTGCCACGATTTTAACCCTACCAAATTTTCGTTAGCTTGAGCCCAAAGTTGAATTGTATAAACAATTAGAAAGCTGGTTAAAAAATATCTCATGAATTATTCTGATGGTTAATAACGATTACAAGGAATAGCTATTGTTTTTGGGTGAGAACTACGGGTTCGATAAATAAGTGTAAACTCGAGTGCACCACGATGCGAACTTGCTTTAGATAATGACGAAACATTAATGTCATAACTCACCCCTATGTCCATGTTTTTGAAATTCAGTCCCAAAGCAAAAATCAAGGCATCGGTAGTGCTCAGTACTGTTCGTAAGTGAGGTCCGAAAAAGAGTGATTGGGCATAAAAATTATTTTTGGGTAAATAATAACCCAAATTAACTCCTAAAACCATATCCCCCGCACGTTTGTGGTTCATAATCAAAATTCGAGGAATTGCAAAAAACTTTTCGCTTAGTTCTGTCCGCACCTCTGCATGCCATGTGTGACGGAGGGGCAATCTGCTTTTAACATTCGAAAACTGTTCGGTCGGATTGTTAATATGCGAAACGGAATAGCCAAATTCTGGTTCAAAAGCGCCCATTTTTCGACTCACAATTAAACCAACATTAACATCTAGGTACGAAAGATGGTCTTGAAGGTTAGATTCGTTGTTGGGCAACTCGGCATTGAATTGGCCTGTACCCCAATCGAACTGAGAGGGAAAGGAAATGTTTGAACCATATTTTTTATGAACAAATCCAAGCTGAATGCCGCCGTGAATTTTGTATGCTTGCCAACGGGTATGATAAGCCAAGGCCAACATTATTTTGTTGGCTGTCAAATTGGCACCTCCCGATTGATCGTTTAGAAAATAAATACCTGCACCAAAATGTTGGCTATAATAGCGAATTTGTTTGTCGATACCAATACCAATGGTATTAAATGGTTTCGATACAGCCCCCCATTGTGTTCGGTATATATTGGCAATGCGCCAATCGCCATCGAAATGACCCGTGTTGGCAGGATTAAGCTGATAAGGACTGTAATAAAACTGAGAGAAATGTATGTCTTGGCTATTTACTTTTAGAAACAAACCCACAATGGCCAAAATAAAAAGGAGGTGCCTTACCATATAATATTATTGATATGATACAAAAACTCGTATGCCATAACGTGGTACTGCTGTGTGGTAAATTTGCATCGACAAGATTTGTAATGCGACATCAAATTATCGGAAGGAATCATATACCAGTTCTGTAACATATCTTTTTGACCAGACGCCAATTCGCAATACTGATCGACAGATAGCGGATAAGTTGGATAATCGTTTGTCGGATCGGCAGGCGTATCGCATAAAAAATCGCCCGTAGTTGTGCAATTGCTTCCGTTCGCATACTCAGACGAATTACCAAGCCCAAACGTATGCAACAAACCAAAGAAATGTCCAAACTCGTGCACCAATTCATAATCGTCGAGCTGATCTTTTATCATAAAAATGGACTGATAACTAGGCGTGTATGAGGTAAAACCAGATTCACCGGGAAGATTTTCGAAAGCCGCTACAAAATACAAATTGATGGTATGGTCGACAAAGTGGTTGGTTATAAGTTGTGCTTCCTCTTGTAGTCCATCGTTGTCGTTAACCTTCAATGTATCCCATTGAAAATTAGCAATCTCGGTAGTAGAGCAAACCCGAAACTGTATGCAAATGGGACTAAATTTTGCATTCAGAGAGTCTATTGCCTTATTGATTTGATTATTGGTAATATTGCTTTGCCCAAGACTATCGAGCACTACAAACACCGACACAGACAAGGTTTTCTCGTAACATGGCAATACTCTATCAAAATTGATTGATGCGTTTCTGGTTGCTGCATAAGAATAAAAAGAATTAGCATCATTTGTAAATTGGCTGTAACTCTTAATATTAATGAACAAAATAAAAAACAAAATAGAAATATAACGAAACGATGCCATGAGCTTGTTAGATTGTTTTAAATTATTAATTGCCTGATATGTTAAATACAAGCAATATTTTATACTTTCGCAAATGTATTAAAATATGTTAATAATTTAGACTTTTTTACTGTAAACCTTTTATTAAGTGAGAATCAACTATTTACTACTTTCAATCTTTTTTCTATTCTGGGCCAATACACTTTTTGCACAAATATCGATTAGTCCATCTTCGGGCTGTATAGGTACCCAGTATTCGTTTACATACATAGGTGGTGAAAACTACACCAACCCACAGTGGAGCTTTGGCGATGCTGGTACAGGTGCTGATATGCTCGATGCAGGTCATACATTTTCAGATGCAGGATCATTCACTGTAACGTTTACTGCGATGAATGGCAGTACCCCGATTAGTCAAACATTTAATCTAACAGTTAACCCATTGCCTAATCCTGTATTTTCTACTACATCAGAACCAAGTGGTTGCGTAGGTTTACCAGTGGACTTTACTTCTAATTCGACAGGTGGTGGTGGCAGTGCAATTACATCAACCACTTGGGCATTTGGCGATGGAGGTGTTGGATCGGGTGTAAATCCCAGTCACACTTACAATCTGCCGGGATCGTTTGGAGTCACATTAACTGTTATTGATGCCAATGGTTGTACGGCATCGTTAAATACAAGTGGTATGATTTCCACTTCGATTAAACCAACTCCACAAATTTCAAGCGGAACCACAGTTTCGTGTACACCTCCTTTGAATGTAAGCTTTATTGGATCAAACTCATTTAGTAACTCAACCACCGGCAACACTTTAACCTATTTATGGGACTTTGGAAACGGTAATTCATCGACCAGTGTAAATCCCCCTTCTCAAAATTATACTTCAGTAGGCGAATATCCCGTAAGTCTAATCGTTAGCGATGATAATAACTGCGAAAACACGGCCACTGCTACTGTAAAAATCGGTTCTCCAGATGCGGGCTTTAACGTAGGCGATACAGTATGCTTAGAAACCACTTTCGAAAATACGGCGACAGGAGTATATACAACATGGAACTATGGCGACAATTTAACTGGCTCTTCGAACCAACACACTTATGCCGACACAGGAAGCTATATCGTTACGCAGATTACCAGAACAGGGTCTTGCTCCGATACCCTTGAAAAGAGAATTTATGTCGAAAAACCTTTTGCTGGTTTTTTCTCCGACCCTACATTTTTATGCGATTTAGATGCCCCGAATAACATCATTCATTTTCACGACACCTCCTCGACGAATGCCGTGGTATATGAATGGGATTTTGGATTAGAAACCAATCCTGAACACGGTTTTTACTATGGCGCATTAGACACCTCTTCACTCAAAAACCCAACCGATACGGTTTATTTTCGTGACACGACATACAGTATCAATACTATGGGGATTTATTTGACCTGTTTAAAGGTATACACATCGCATGGTTGTGTGAGCGATTCGGTTTGTCATCCCGACACCATACAGAAGCCGAATGCCTTATTTATGACCAATATCACAGAGGGCTGTATGCCACTTGTGATATCTTTTCACGATTCAAGCTCTGCATTCCATAACATTGTATCTTATCATTGGTATTTTGGCGATGGCACCTATTTTCTTGGTGGCCCGTTAGATTCGGTCGCATTTCATACATACACTGCGGTAGGTATTTTTGATGCCTATTTAGTAATCGAAACCGAAAACGGTTGCCGCGACACATCATACCTCACGCCAATTCGTGTTGGAGATGAAACCATTCCAAATATCAGTATTTCCGAAACTAACATTTGTCCGGGTGAAACAGTACACTTCTCCGATTTAAGCACAAGCGAAATCGATCAATGGCATTATTCCATCGATCAAGTTGGGATATCGAAATGTCCTGGTTCTTCAGAAACAGATTGGGTATTTAACAACTTGGTCGGTCCCATGACACTCGGAATAACGACCTGTTCAAATGGATGTTGCACCTCAAATTACATCAGCAATGCCGTAATTGTCGATGGTGCTATTGGTAAAATAAAACACTACAATTTAGATTGTGCCGATCCGTTTACTTTCGAATTTGACGCCAATTTTGATGGTGCTACTTCTTGGGATTGGGATTTTGGCGATGGACAAAGCACAACTGGTCTTACCGACCTAAATAACACCTTAATTCAACATACCTATTTGCAAAGAGGCGATTACAACGTTAAATTGCTTACACACAATTCAGCCTCAAGCTGCCAAGCATATACCGACTCTATTGCTGTACATGTAAGACAAATTATGGCCTTTGCTTCCGAAGACACCCTTCTTTGTGCCGACGATACATCTGGATTTAGGGTTCCATTGTGCCAAGACGTTTACCACTCATGCAATCGTGGTTATTATTGGGATTTTGGCGACCTAACTAGACCAACCCGAACTGACACCTCGTACATCCAACATTCTTATCAAGACACGGGAACCTATACCGTTTCGTTAATAGTTTACGATATCAATGGTTGCTCAGACACAGTGCGGCAAAATTACAAAGTTCACGATGTGTATCCTGGATTTCTTGTAGATTCATTGTTTGGATGTAAACCCAGTTTTATGGCCGAGTTTACAGATACCAGTCATTTCGATTATTTAATCGGGCCCAAACGATATCAATGGGAATGGGGCGATCAATATTACTATTTTACCGAATTTTCTGATCAAATCAACCCAATCTACGAAATAGTATATAATAATCAGAATACAATTCCAATTAAGCTCACCACATGGGATAGCATAGGTTGCCATAAAAGTGTTATTAAAAATTTAGGATTTTCACTTCCTAATGCCCGCTATAATATATTGACTAGCCAACAGATTTGCGAAGGCGATTCGGTATGGTTTAGACCTTTAGTAATCGATAATTCAGCACATTACCATTGGTATTTTGGACAAGGAATCGAAGACACCCTTTTCACACTTTCGAGTCAAATCTACAAGCATCCATACTTAATACATGGCAATTATCAAACATCTTTAGTGGTAACGGATAGTATTAATTGCATCGACTCTATGGCCTATCCAAGCAGAATATATGTACAGAGTTATCCCAATGTGGGGTTCGAGACCAGTCCAGATTTAAATGCCGTCATTTGTCATGGTACAATGGTCACATTTACCGATACCACAAACTCGATTTATCCTTCGACTCGCAATTGGACACTGAACGGCACAACACCTATCAATCCCGATCCAACAGTAGGTTGGACATACCTTGATCGCGGCTTTTACCCAATCACATTAACCCATACAACTTCTTTCGGTTGCGATTCGACCATAAAAGATACTGTAGAAATAGTTGGGCCTGCCGCAGTAGTTAGCATAGCACCAAACGATATTTGCAAAGGCGAATCAATCGTATTCACGGTCTCACAATTCGAAGACGTATATTTCTATAATTTCGATTATGGCGATGGCGTAATCTCTCCAACCATTACATACAATGGACAAGCCAGCGTAAGTGACAATCACACTTACAATTACGCCCCAATTACCGGACAAACACAAGCACAGCTTTTTATATATGCAGACGATATGTTGTGCCCCGAAGTAATTAATGTAAATGTTAATATACACCCCGTCATGGCCGATTTCGACAGAAACTTAGAAACTTCGGCAAGCGATACAGCCCATTGTATTGGCTCCAACGATCTATTTACGAACCTATCTATAAACAACACCACTTCGAATTGGGCATTTGGCGATGGCCAGATTAGCCAAGATCTAAACCCGCAACACGAGTATTTGACACCAGGAATTTATCCCGTCCAACTGGCAATTTACCATTCTGTTTCTGGTTGTCACGACACAATTATTAAAACTATGCAAATATTTGCAAAACCCGATTTATCTATCGAAGGTGGTAACTTATGTGTGGGTGATAGCTTAATTATTCAATCGAATCAAACTTTAGGTACATTTATGTGGGAACCTGTAGCCTATTTAGATAACGATACAGTGGCACAGCCCTCGGCTTTCCCGCAAGAAACTACCGAGTACACAGTGTATTACAGCGATATCAATTTTTGTAAGGACACCGCAAAAACAAAAATATTTGTACAGCAAGAACCTTTGAATTGGACCAGAGATACTACAATTGTCATTGGGCAGACTTTCAATTTAAACGGAAATCAAGGGAGTGGATTCACTTATTTGTGGTCGCCAAACGACCACATTACCTGCGAGGCTTGTCCCGATCCGATAACCGATGCCAAAGAAGATATCAAGTACTTTTTGGTGATAACGGATACCATGAATTGTGGATTTTCGACACAAAACGAATACAATGTAAAAGTTCTACCCATATCATCTATTGATGTCCCCGATGCATTTACGCCCAATGGAGATGGACATAACGATGTGATTTATGTGGCTGGTTGGGGTATCAAAAAATTGATTGAATTTAGCATTTACAATCGTTGGGGCGAAAAAGTATTCACAACTGACGATATTACTAAAGGTTGGGATGGAATACATAACGGTAAAAAACAAAATACCGATACCTATGCATACTACGTCGAAGCAGAAACATGGATTGATCCCGTTCCCATTAAGAAAAAAGGAAGTTTTTCTTTGCTAAGATAATTCAATCCTTTGTTCAATGCGATTGATTTGAATGCCTAAATGATTGGAATTACCGAATTAAGATTGTCAAATTTCTTCACAAATGTCCTTTACCCCAAATCAAGAGAAAACGGCGGCTTAAAGCATTTGCTTGCAATCTTATTAATTCATAAACCGATTGTTTAAAAAATCACATTGACTGTACCTTCGTATTCACGCACAACACCTTCGGTGTCGGTGAGTCTGACAATCCATATGTAAACACCTAATTTAACAAATTCGCCCGTATTGGCAAATCGGCCATTCCATCCATGTTTTTCGGCTTTTATTCCGACTTCATGGTATTCGTTACCTGGTATACTGCTACCAATTGGGATTTCTGTCGATTCGTAAATCTTCATTCCCCAGCGGTCATAGATTCTAAAATTGAATGCTCTGCTGGCATCAACGCCCAGCATCTGAGGAAAGAAATAGTCGTTTATCGCATCTCCACCGGGTGTAAAGGCATCGGCTGAATAGAATCGGAAGGCATCGGTAACCCTAATCCAACGGTCTGTACTATCGGTGCAGCCATAAGCCGAAGTCACTTTTAGTCGAATGATATATTGGCCAATCTGTTTGTACTGATGGTCTGGATTAAACTCCCAAGAACTTGCCCCGTCGCCAAATGTCCAATAACTACTCAACTGGTTATCCGATTGATTCACAAAATGAACCGTGCCATCGATGTAATTTACTTCGTTGGGCATATGCGTAAAGTCGGCTTGCGGTTTTGGATACACGCTGATAGGCTGACTTAACATTTGCTGATACACACACCCATGAGCATCGGTTGTTCGAACCTCGACATCGAAAATTCCTGCTTGGCGGTATGTGTGTTCGGTGCTACCATTCGACAAACCCATGGTTTCGTCGCCAAAATGCCATTCGTAAGATTGCGGTGTATGACTTTGTACCGCAAAATGAACTTCGAAGGGTTCGCATCCACTGGTGTAATCGGCCACAAAATCGATGTTTGGGCTTGCAAATACGCCAATCGAGATTGAGGCTGTATCTTTTTGCTGGCAAGCATCCACTACAAAATATTCCAATTGAGTCGACTGATTTAAAACAATATTTTCGTACCAATCGTTAACCATTTGATGGTTCTGGTTGGTGACTAAATACGGCTCTATCCCTTCGGTAATATGTAATTGAACACGAATGGTTTCGCCCAAACAAGTTGTGTCTTTATCGCTTGTAGCTGTTAACACAACCGGTTCTGGAATGGTAACCACAAGCGTTCTAATAGGGCTGAGACAACCATTCAAATCAACAGCCGAAGCGTAATATGTATGCGTGGTGTCAATCTGTATGTCTTGCCCCGAACCAGACGGCACATTGTTCCAAAAATATTGGTAAGGCGGCGTCCCTCCTGTTCCAATGAGCTCGATATTAGCGATTTGATTTGGACAAACTGTAAAATTTTGAGGGATTTGCAAGTCAAATATTTCTGGTTCGCTGACGTGAATGGTGTCAATCTGCCGACAAGAATGGCTGTCGCTGGTGGTTAGAATATAATCGCCAGCCACTAAGCCGTCGATATGGCTATCGAAAGAACCAATACTCCAAGCATAATGATAGGGTGCAGATCCGCCAATGGCGTTTGCTGTTAGTGCACCATTCGATTCCCCGTGGCATCTGACCGAAGTTTGAACCACATTTGACATCAAATCGCTAGGGTGGTATGTGCTTTCGTAAGTACCAATCGAGGTACAATTGTTAAGCGAAACGGTAAGCCCAATGGTCTGATCGCCAGCCACATTCCAATTTACCTGATAAGGACCCATTCCACTCCCAGAAATGACATTGGCGTTATTCCAATCCCAATTATATTGGCAAGCAGAATGGCCTGTTCCGGTGTAATGAACCGTAGCCAGATCGCCATAGCACAACACATCGGAAATAGTAAAACTTGAAGTCGGTATTTGGGTCATCAAAACTTGAACTGTATCGGAATCGACACAACCATTCGAATTATTTTCGATCCAAACCAAAGTATATAAACCCGTATAACTTGCCGTAATTTGAGCATTGGGATCATTGGCCGATGGGCTAAATGTTAAGCCGTAGCCCGAAATATTGTACCATTGGGCATATCCTACACTTGGAATAGCATGCAATTGATAGTTTAAAACACAAACCGAATCGTCGATACCCGCATTGGCCACAGGCGTTTGCGTCACCTCGACATAATGCGTTGCAGTGTCTTTGCAGCCATGTGCATCGGCACCAATCACTTGGAATGTGTACGATGGATTAGGCGATACCACCACCGTTTGACTGGTTTGACCAGAATTCCACACATACGACACAGCACCAGTAGCCGATAAAATTGTGCTATCACCCGAACAAAGATGATGCGTCCCTCCTACCAAAACAACCGGCGAACTGTACACATTAAGGGTAACTTGTGTACTTTCGGTACATCCAGCAGCATCAGTTCCTACGATGGTGTATGTGGTGGTTGTATCGGGGAATGCCGTCACACTTGCACCTAGGCCAGATGACAAACTCGTTGCTGGTGACCAAACATAGGACACCGCCCCCGTAACCGTCAAAACTGAACTTGATTCTGGGCAAATGTGTGTGGGTGTAGCTTGGGCTACAATTGGTATTTGAGCTGGCTGTCCAACCGTAACGGTATGGGTTTGAGTACAAGCATTGCTATCGGTTACCGTAAGGGTGTGTGTACCACCCAAAATTGAATCGGGGTCTTGAACGTGCTGCCCGTTGCTCCATGTATAATAATAGGGAGCTAAGCCACCTGTTACATCTACATCGATAGAACCAGTAGGTGTACCATAGCAAATGGCATCGTTTACATGAATGGTTTGAATGACGATTTCAGGGTATAAATCGACCAGAGTAAAAGTATCGGTTTGCGTACAAGCATTTTGATCGGTCACAGTTACTATGTAATTACCAGAAATTAAGCCGGTTGGGAATGCCGTATTGCCCAACAAAGGAGTCCATGCAAATTGATAATTGGGCGTACCACCAGTAATGCCAAGCTGTATACTCCCTTGAGCTTCGCCAAAACATTCGATATGGGTCAAGCCTTCGCTAATCTGAATTTCGGAATATAAACTGACTACCGAAATTGAATCAAAAACTTGACAAGTGTTTTGGTCGGTTACCGTCACAAAATATTCGCCTATACCCACATTATTTACCACTGAATTGGTTGATATTATTATTCCACTTTGATCGGCCCATTGGTATGTATAAGGCGGTGAGCCTCCAAGTCCCCAAACTTGCAATTGCCCTGTTGGGGTGCCAAAACAAACTACATCTTGAGCATTGAGCGAATCGGCTAATGGGGTAAACGTTGGAATCATATCGTATGCAGGCACAAAGGTCGTATCGACGAAATAGCCATCGATCAACCAAGGCATAAAAATAGGTGGTCCAAACAATGGTGGGCCAGCAAAAGAACCTAAAGTAAGGGTATCTTCGTATAACACAAAATGTTCGGAAATAATTGGATTAGAAGGTGTTCCGAGGCTATAACTAATATCTAATACTTTTAGATATAAATCGACATCGATGCTATCTCTAACCAAATTTGTAAACCATGGATCGATGGTATGGCTTATACTTACGGGTAAGGTATCGGCTTCGTAACAAGGCAAACGCAGCATCAAGTCGTAATCTGATCCAAATTTTATACTTTGTGCTGTCCCACTTTCGATTCCAACGCCCAATGTATCGAGAACTTGATATTCGACAGGGAATGGGAAATCGAACACATTCCAAACATTGGGATAGGTATCGGGGCCAATAGGCATTCCGAAAAAGGTATATTCGGTCACATCTTCGAACATCAGGGTTTGGTTCATCGAATTGGTAAACAAAAGCTCAGCATCGAGTAAATCCCACGACAGTTCTGCGGTAAAATCTTCGCCCGAAACAGGATCGGTAAATACGTAAATACTGGTATCACCCTCTTCGTAATCGAGCGCTTGACTCACCGATTCTAAAGCTTGCATAGATGGAATATAAGCCAAATAATGGGTAGTCATTTGAATAAACTTGACAATATCTAGATTGATGTGAAGATATTCGTCTTGCCCCCAAGCATATAGCCTTTGCTCGTTGTTAATCCAGTGGGTGTACGTATCGATATTGGGAATAGAAATATCGCCACTTATACCAATCAAATCGTAAAAAATGGTCGGAAAACTGAGTGGCCACCCAATAGAATCGTGTAAAAAGTACACCGAATCGACAACTGTTGCACCTGTAATGGCATCGGTATGATAATCGACCCATGGAATTACATACTCATTATTGACCAAATCCGCTAAAAAGATATCGAAGGTATCGAGGTGAATATCAATGGGGTCGAATACATGCAAAGTATCCCAAATAATGTTAAGCGGGTCGGTTGGGTCAGAGTATATTACATCGGCATGAGCTTCTAAATCTATATTAATAAAAAGCTCAATTTTTCCTGCATCGGGCCAATCGGCATAAATCTCCCATTGGTCGGCGTCGCCAGGATGAACATTGGGGTCTAACTCACGGTATTGCGATGGAATGCTTACCCATTCCCCATTCGAAAATGTACCATTGGTTGGGAAATCCATCTCAATTTTAGTTGGATAGTTAATTTTTGATGCCCCTCCATCCCATCCACTCATTTCGAAAATAAGTCGCATATCCAAATATGCACCATAATCGAATATAACCCCTACCGAATCGCTTATCGGAAATGGAATCTGATAAACCAAAGAATAATTGTCGCTGTATGGACCTAAAGTCAATTCGGCCAAGGTATCGACTTGGTTAATACTCCATGCAGTAGAACCAGAACCCCACACACCTATGGTGTCCGAATGCCATGGAATATCGTGTGTAATGGTCGTTTGCGATTTTGAGCTAAGCGAAAGCAACAAACCATATGCAAGCAACATTAAGCCAATCAGTCTAGTTCGATTTAAAGATGAGGTTCTTTTATTAAGTGTAGTTTTCATATTCGAGGTCTTCGACCTATTTGTTTGTCCTTTTTTTAAAATTCGTTCTAAGATTCTGTTTTGATAAATAAGGCTTTCGACCTATTTAATGTTTTACTAACTTGCTATTTATCTATCATCTAGCTTAATAAAATACGACATTATTATACGCTAATTACTCATTTTCCAAAAGCTTTCTCACATTCTTTAATCACATAATCGATATTGATGGGTTTAGCTACAATTTTTAGCCGCGCATCTAAAATATAAATCGATGGCAAAGCCCAAGTTTGATACTGGTTTAGTGGATTTAAAAGCGATTTGGTATCAATTATATAGCTTGCAAACAAAACTTTATTTTGTGCTAAAGCTGACATCCAATTGCTTTTTTCTGTGTCTGTCGAAACAGCAATTACGGTAAACCCTTTATCGGAATAGCGCTTTTGTAGGTCGGCCAATTGCATCATGGTTTGATCGGTATTTCCTTTTTTGCTGTTCCAAAATACCAATACAGTGTAGGGTTTTATCAATTCCGATAGTCGAAATTTGATTCCAATGCTATCGAACATCGTAA
Source organism: Acetofilamentum sp. (assembly GCA_020720565.1). Classification (GTDB taxonomy): domain Bacteria; phylum Bacteroidota; class Bacteroidia; order Bacteroidales; family JAFGXI01; genus JAFGXI01. The sequence goes on along the minus strand of DYOK01000007.1, from coordinate 1,122 downwards.
AATCGGGGGCAGACGAACCCACGCTTCTGGCTTTGATAATTCTGATTTTTTCATTTACAGCAATCCACGCATCGGGTGTTAATTGTGCTTGAATCTCGGATTGGTATGTTTCAAACAAATCGACAAAGATGGTTTCTAAATTAGTTCGCTCATAAATTTTTAACAGCATAACAACTACCGCCTTGTGCATGGTCGAATTAACTTTTGCTTTTTCGAGTATTAGCAGATTAGCGTATTTAAAGCCAGATTCGTTTCTTGGCAGCACAATTTTTTCGATATAGGTATTGATGTGTTTTTCAATTAAATCGGCATAGAGCATGAGCGAGTCCGAAAAGTCGATTCTATCAAAATAATGGGTCATCAAAAATTCTATATCGTTTCGATGCAAATTCGATTCGGGGTGTTGAATATCGAACAAAGTGGCATTTGGAATAAGCTCTGCTTTAATAAGTTTCGAAGTAAAAGCGTTTGAATCAATTTTAACAAGGCTGTCGGTAAACTGCTCAATTTTGTAATAAAAAACGCCTTTCAAGAAGCCCATCTTTTCGGCATCCTGAATGTTTGATTTCGACATCGGTCTTTGTTCAATCTTGCTCAAATGAGTTTCGAGCTGTCGAATTTGCTGAGCTTTAAAATTTACAAAACTATAATAGCGTTGATTATCGGAACCTTTAATGACCGAAATAGGCGATTTGTAGTGAGATGTTGGGCTGTTTAGCTCAATTTCTTGGTCATTATCGATTATAAAACTAACCCAATTGGTATCGTTAATAAAAATCTTGTACAACCCTTTGGGCAGATTTTGGCGGAAATTGAATGTAAACGAATGATTCTTAAAAGTCTGCTCTGCAATGACATTGAGTTTTTGCCCATAAACAGAACACAATAGGGCTTTTGGTGTTAAAGGTTTTTCAACAAACCAACGTACCGAAGTCTGAGCCACGGAAACATGAAAAATAAAGAATACTAAGATACTTAAAAATGTAGTTTTCATGAGAATTTTCAAAAAAATTGGGTGTAGGAAGTCTTTTAAAAATTCTTGTGCACAAAGTTAAACACTTTATAGAGATTTACATCATTTTCTGGCCTGCACTTATCTATTCTGTCAAATAACATAAAAAA
>DYOK01000378.1 GCA_020720565.1 Acetofilamentum sp. | reverse complement strand
AAAAAACTAAACGAATATATACATCAAGCCCTCGACGTTTCAATATATAGTAATCGTATTTATCTATTATACTGTAACCTTTAACTTTCAACAAATAAACGCATAAACTATTAATAAATCTACGAATCATTCCCACATGAGTCGACAGAAAAACGTTTTGATAGGAATACTAAATTGGGGATTGGGTCATGCATCGCGTATGATTCCAGTTATTCAATTGTACGAGAGAGATGGCTGGAATGTAACAGTGGTAAGCGAAGGTAGAGCACTAAAGTTTATTCGACAAGAACTGCCACAGCTTGCAACCATCGATACCCAATTACCCGAGCTGAGTTACCATACTTCGGGTTACTTATGGGCACATTTACTCAAATTGGTACCTCGCCTGCTAAGCGTTATACATCACGACCGTAAGTGGCTCGAAACCTATATACAAAAGCATTCTGTAGATTTAATTTTATCCGATAATCGATATGGATTTAGGCATCCTGCCGTTCAAAGTGAGCTATACACCCATCAATTGCAATTGCCGTATCCCCCATTTTACCATTGGTTTGCATGGCCAATACAGTATTTGCTGATGCAACAACTCAATCGATTTAATGCCATTCGGATTGTCGACGATGCCCAACATTCGATGGCCGGTCGTATGAGTGTGCCCAAAGGACTAAAAATTGATTTCAGCTATACGGGCCCGTTATCTAGGTTTGAACCGAGCAATATTCAAGAGCCTATTTACGATATTTGCCTCATTCCGACGGGACTTGAACCACTACGCACTCGTTTTTTAAATCAAGTTTTGTTATTTTATTCTAAGCAAAACAAAAAGATTGCGGTTGTAGGCGACTTTCAAAATACACATTCAGATTCAAATGTGATTTATTTGGGTTTATTAACGACTGCGGCAATGCAAGAGGTGATTTTAAAAAGCCGATTGGTCATCAGCCGTTCGGGTTATTCGACCATCATGGACTTGGTACAACTCAATGTACCCGCTTTATTGATTCCTACTCCTGGGCAAGCCGAACAAGTATATTTGGCCGAACTCCATGGGAAACATCCTCTGTTTATAATGAAAATG
>DYOK01000377.1 GCA_020720565.1 Acetofilamentum sp. | reverse complement strand
AAGTTTCACAAAGTTGTTGATAAATTTGCAGCTGGGCTACAATTTGGCATGGTAACATGTCTTATTTTTATCAAAATTTGCTTTATGGAATACAAAACCATTATTTCCGATATTAAGGCCAAAAAGCTTAAGCCCATCTACCTTTTACACGGCCCGGAGGCTTATTTTATAGACGAAGTCATTCATGCCATCGAAAATATATTAACACCAGACGAGAAAGCATTCAACCAGACGGTCGTTTATGGCAAAGACACCGAAATTACGGATCTAATCAACTTGTGTAAGCGTTACCCCATGATGGCTTCGTATCAAGTCATTATTGTAAAAGAGGCTCAATATTTAAAGAAAATAGAGGAACTTAAACACTATGTAAAACAACTGGTTCCTACTACCATTTTAGCTATTGCTCATAAAGAAAAACCTGTCGACAAACGAAAAAGCTTTGTTAAAGATATCGAGTCGAAAGGTGTTGTTTTCGAATCGAAAAAGTTATACGACAATCAAATTCCTGGTTTAATCACGAAAATGGTCGAAGAAAAACACAAGACCATCGATATTAAAAGCTGTCATATGCTGAGCGAGTTTTTGGGCACCGATTTAAGCCTGATTATTCACGAAATTGACAAACTGCTTATTACTTTACCCGAAGGGCAAAAAGCCATTACACCCGAACATATCGAAAAAAACATTGGTTATTCTAAAGATTACAACGTGTTCGAACTGAATAACGCTTTGGGAAAACGCGATATTTTAAAAGCGAATCGCATTGCCAATTACTTCGAAAGCAACCCAAAATCGTCAATCAACGAAGTCATTCCTATGCTTTTTTCATATTTTCAAACCATTTTAAAGATTCATTACGTCAAAGACAAAACCAAAATGGGTTTATCTGGGGCATTGGGTATTAATCCATATGTGGCCGAAGAATATATCGCCACAGCTCAAAAATACGACATTCGAAAAACAGTCCAAATTATCGAAATACTTCGCGATTACGACTTAAAATCGAAAGGCTTTGGATATTCTGGTGGCAATCCGGATAGTTTACTTAAAGAATTAATTTTCAAAATTTTACATTAAGACTTAAT
>DYOK01000173.1:1760-5593 GCA_020720565.1 Acetofilamentum sp. | reverse complement strand
TATATGCTTTGATTGAAAAAGATTGGGAAAAGTTAAATACGAAGAATGAATAAATAAAAAAACAGCGTACAACTCACGATTAAACCTTATGGCAGATTGATTGCAGGTGTTTAGTGAGCTCTTTATCGGCTGAAGGAGCACGATTCATGAACTACTGCCACAATAACCTAGCGAGGGAGCGCATCAACAATAAAAAAAATATAGACATGAAAAAGGAAAGTATTGCTATGGCATGCGATCATGCAGGTTTCGAAACCAAAGAAGTTTTGATGGCATGGTTAAAAACAATGGGACACGAATGCAAAGATTTTGGAACGTACTCCGTTCAAAGCTGCGATTACCCCGATTATGCACATCCAATGGCCGAAGCCGTCGAAACGGGTCAATATGAACTTGGCATTTCGCTTTGTGGCAGCGGGAACGGAATAAATATGGTGGCCAACAAGCACCAAGGCATTCGCTCTGCATTGTGTTGGAAACCCGAATTGGCCGCATTAGCCAAACAACATAACAATGCAAACGTTTGCGCCATCCCTGCCCGTTTTGTGTCGGTAGATGAGGCCAAAGCTATTGTCGAAACCTTTTTGAATTCGAGCTTCGAAGGCGGACGTCATCAAAAACGAATTGATAAAATAGCAATAAAATAAACAGTTTTACGTTTAGCATTTTTGTATTTGATTATCGAATCGAAACTTTAAAATTATTACGCTCTGATTCTGTTTGTTTTGCCGATAATTTATACTTTTGGATGTTATGGTTTAATAAGTAATATTGAGTTCAATTTTAAGTTCGAGTAATTTGATTTTTATGATACTCGCTTTTTGCTTATTTCAATTATAACACGACAGCATTTTATCCCAACTACTTATATCGTACTGGAATAAATAAGGTCAGATGTTATTAACCTAAGAGCTTGTTTTGATGTTAGTTACAAAACTTATAAATAGGTCGAAGACCTTATATGATCAACTTTTGAAAAACCGAGTCCTATTTATCGCATTAAGCCTCTTATTTTTGGTGTCGTGTTCCACCAAAAAAAATACGGCTTTTAGACGTGGGTATCATAATCTGACTGCGCATTACAACGCCTATTTTAATGGTCGAGAGAGTTACAAAGAAGGTGTTTTAACCCTCGAAAAAAGCAATAACGACGATTACAACAACATACTCAATGTATTTTTATACGACGATGCTTCGGCAAACTCGGTAAACAGCCAAATGCAGCGTGCCATCGACAAGGCGGCTAAAGTGGTAAAACGCCATTCTATTACGGCTCGCCCCAAACGTAAGGCGGGTAAAATGACCGATAAAGAGAAGAAATTCAACGCAAAAAAAGAATTCAATAATTGGGTCGACAATTCTCATTTAATGATGGGGCGTTCGTATATGTATCAAGGCGATTACAAAACTGCCGAAGAAAGTTTTACTTGGATTTTGTCGGAGTATCCCGAATCGGAAAGCTATTACGATGCTCAAATATGGTTAGCCAGAGCATACATACAAACCAAGCAGTTTTCCAAAGCGCTCGACTATTTGCAGCGTTCCGAAGCCGAAAAAGATTTTCCAGAGAAGCGACTCAACAAAGAGCTTTTTGTGACCTATGCCGACTACTACATTAAGCAAAATCGATTTTCGGAAGCCTTGCCATGGCTCGATTTAGCCATAAAAGAAGGCGGGAAAAAAGTGTATATTCGTCGATACAAGTATATTATGGCGCAAATTTATCAGCAGCTCAAACAAGACCAAAAAGCCTCGGAGATGTACCGCCAAGTAATTAAATTGAATCCGCCTTATGCCATGGAATTTTCTGCTAAAATTCAAAGAGCAACCTTATTCGACCAAAATACCAGCGACAGTAAAGAGATTCGGAAGTATTTGGCTAAAATGATAAAAGACGAAAAAAACAAAGATTATCTCGACCAAATTTATTTTGCCATAGCTCAAATCGATATCAAAGAAAAACTTGAACCCGATGCAATCGGCAACTATAAACTTTCGGCACAAAAAAGCGTGAGCAATAACAATCAAAAAGCTCAAAGTTACCTTGCCTTAGCCGATATTTACTTCAAAAATCTCGATTACGTCAATGCAAAGTGCTATTACGATTCAACCATGATGAATCTATCGAAAAAGAATAACCGATACGACGAAATTGATAAAAAATCGGATTACTTAAGCGAATTGGTTGGATACATACAAACGGTCGAAAAACAAGATAGTTTATTAAAACTAGCTTTGATGCCAGAAGCCAATCGAAACAAAGCGATTGCCGAAGTCATAAATCGGATTTTAGACGAAGAAAAACGCAAAGCCGAAGAAGAACGCGACCGACAAAAAAACATTGCTCTGTACAACGAAAACAACCGCCCTGGCGTTGAAAATAATTCCAACTCAGGCAAGTGGTATTTTTATAATCCTGTGGCTTTAGGAATGGGACAATCGGACTTTACGCGCAAATGGGGCGAGCGCAGACTCGAAGACAACTGGAGGCGACGCAACAAAGGAGTGAGCGATTTCCAAGATTTGGCGTCTAACGATCCATCTGCACCGAGCGACAGTGCCGCCGCAAAAGTCGACTTAAAAAGTAAAGATTACTATTTAAAACAGCTCCCACTGACCGATTCGGCTAAAGTTGAGACCAATTTATTAATCGAACGTTCGCTTTTTCAACTGGCTAAAGTATACCGCGAAAAATTTGTCGACTACAATCAATCCATTGCAACGTATTTACAACTTCTCGAACGTTATCCTCAAACACAGTATCAACTCGAAGCCTATTACGATTTGTATCAGCTGTATCAACTACAGAAACAAACCGAAAAAGCCCAGTTTTATAAACAGCTCATTTTAGATCGTTATCCAGAAAGTGTTCCTGCAAAAATATTAAGCGATCCCAATTATTTAGCCCGAATGGAAGCTGAACAAAACAAGGCACTCGATGTGTACTACAAAACGTTCCGAGTTTTTGAAAATCAGCAATTCGACAAAGTAATCGAAATGTGCAACTTTGCTCAAGCCAACTTTAAAGACTCGCCTGTCTTATCTAAATTTTTGCTGCTCAAAGCACAATCTATTGGGGCCACCGGCAATGTCGATTTGATGAAAAATGAGCTTCAGTACATTGCCAAAACATACCCAAAATCGGAAGAACAAGACATGGCCGATTTTATGTTGAGTCGAATCGAAGCCAACGGATTTACTAACTTTGTGGCTCAAGGGCATCAAGCCTACAAACCCGTATCTAACAACGAAACTGCACAGAGCTCATCGTCCACCACCAACGAGTTGTTGGAACCCGTTGTGCCAAAGAATCTGTACCAATATCAAGCCGATGTGCCACATTTGTACATGATGGTAGCCACAGGGCAAATATCAGACATTAATCGTCTGAAATACAATATTTTAAATTACAATTTAGAACATTTCTTGATGTTCGATTTCAAAATTTCGGACAAGAGTCTATCGAGCGACACCAAACTTATTTTGGTTCAGACGCTTAACGATGCAAAAGAAGCCCGAAAATACTTGAAAATAATTCAACGTAACCAACAAGTTTACAGCGAGTTTAACAGCGTACAGATGCAGCAACTTATCATAACGCAAAGCAATTTGGACATTTTACTCAAAGAAAAAGACTTATCGAGATACCTGATGTTCTACAATCAGAATTACCAACCATAATCTCAAGTTGTTGATTTAATGATTTGTTTAGATATTGCAAGTTACAAGCCTGTCAACCTTCGGTCGATAAATCTGCCGCCAAGTAGATTTCAGGTTACGTAAAAACCAGTTTAACTTGCATAAAGTTTCGAGAATATTTTAGTGCTTAGCTG
>DYOK01000173.1:0-1660 GCA_020720565.1 Acetofilamentum sp. | reverse complement strand
GATAATTTTACATTTATCAATTCTTTATCTTTAATTTTTCAAAATTCCGCCAAACAATTTCAATAACAATAAACAGGTCTTTGGCCTTAAAACAAGCATGATGAATCAAATTAAAATACTTTGGGTCGACGACGAGATCGATTTACTTCGTCCACATATTTTATTTTTAGAAAACAAAGGTTACTTAGTCGAAACCGTCAATAATGGAAACGATGCCGTAGAAATGGTCGCAAAAAACCACTACCATATTGTATTCCTAGACGAAAACATGCCTGGAATATCAGGCATTGAAGCCTTGATTCAAATAAAACGTTTATTACCCGAATTACCGGTGGTGATGGTGACCAAAAGCGAAGAAGAATCGATTATGGAAGAAGCCATTGGAGCTAAAATTGCGGACTATTTGATTAAGCCCGTCAAGCCAAATCAAGTGGTGATGTCGATTAAAAAACACGTTCAACAACAAGAAATTATTAGCGAAAAAACCAACCAAGCCTACCAAAGTAAGTTCCAGTCTATCTTAAGCGAAATTTCGATGGCACGTCAATTTACCGATTGGTTAGAGGTTTTTAAAAAACTCAGTTACTGGGAACTTGAACTCGAACAATCGGGCTCGAATGTGATGGACGAAGTGCTTTTGATGCAAAAAACCGAAGCCAATATTGCTTTTGGTCGGTATATCAAATCGAATTACCTGAACTGGTTCAAGGGTTCTGACGATAAGCCTATTTTGTCGCCACAAATTTTTAAAGAATATGTATTTCCAGCTATGGCTGAGGAACAAAAAACGGTCTTTATATTAATTGACAATTTACGATACGACCAATGGCAAACCATCGCCCCTTTAATTCGTCCTTATTTTAATATCGAACGCGACGAAATCTATTGTGCTATTTTGCCCACCGCTACGCAATATGCCCGCAATGCCATTTTTGCAGGTTTAATGCCCATGGAGATTGATAAAATTTTCCCCGATTTTTGGCTCGACGACGAAGAAGAAGGCGGCAAAAACATGTTTGAGCAAGATTTACTCCGCATGCAACTCGACCGAGAAGGTTACAAACAATCGTTCTATTTCGAAAAAATATTTAACAATAAACAAGGCAAAAAAGTAAGTGAGCAATATAAAAATCTGCTTAATTTCCCATTATCGGTTTTGATTTACAACTTTGTCGATATTCTGTCGCACGCCCGAACCGATTCCAAAATGATTCGAGAGTTAGCTCAAGATACTTCGGCCTTTCGTTCACTTACGCTCTCGTGGTTCGAACATTCGCCCCTTTTGGAACTCCTCAAACAATTGAGCAAAGAAAAAGTACGGGTTGTAATCACCACCGACCATGGCACCATTCAAGTAAACGAACCCAAAAAGGTGATTGGCGATAAAAATACATCGACCAATTTGCGGTATAAACTTGGCCGAAATCTCGACTACAATCCCAAAGAAGTGTTCGAAATTCGAAAACCTGCCGAAGCTCACCTGCCCTCGTCTAATTTAACATCGACTTATATTTTTGCCTTAAACGACGACTTTTTGGCTTACCCAAACAATTACAACCATTTTGTTAAATATTACAAACACACCTTCCAACACGGCGGAGTGTCGATGGAAGAAATGTTGGTGCCTGTTATTTCGATGTTGCCCAAATAAGTGATTGCT
>DYOK01000172.1 GCA_020720565.1 Acetofilamentum sp. | reverse complement strand
ATAAATTTGATTTTTCGACAAAGGTATTTTTTTTTTTGTTGAGTTGTTGAATTGTTGAGTTGTTTGTTTAATTCAATGGTAAATTTATATTTTTGGTTAAAACCAATTCCGCCTGAGTGTTAATGGTAGCCACGCTAAATGCAAATGACAACCACCACTGAGTGAAAAAATACCCCCCTTTGTTACCCTCATGCTTTGCGGAACAGGCTTTCGAAGGGGGATTTTAGTGAAGTATCGAGTGTACCAAAAAGCAGATATACATCTCTTACTTTCTGTTATCTGAGTAATACCGAAAGCACCCCTAACAAGTTTGGAACGCAGTATCTTTAAACTAATATCGGTAAAGTATTAAAGATTATAAATCCAATTTTATGCACGCACAGCGAAAAAAATATCCAATAAAGGGGCGTAGCCCTATTATCTTCGTAGCACAAATAAAACCCACAACACAAAGGGGCGTAGCCCTGATATAAAACAAATAAGAATTTAGTATAAAAAGGTAGATCATAAGACATTTGCCCTGACAGGATTTTTTAATAAGAAAATAATCAAAATCTTGATTTATAAGTATTTAAAAAACGCTTTCAGAGCTTTTTTAATCTAACCTCAAATAATATTTCTAAAATATTTAGATTTCAAGGCTACGCCCCTATTTATTTCGCGGTCTTATGCATTTTCTACGATGATTTCAGGGCTACGCCCCTATATATCAATTTGGTGGTAGATAAAATCTAGCCTCTATTTTTTGTTACTTTTGTATCAGGACAATAGTAAAAGAAAAAATATTGGAATCTCATTTAACGACAGAGGCGAGAGAAAATTCAAAACAATGTCATGTCGAGTGTTCCAGAATGGTATTTATCGAGATAAATTTGTGCCACGTTTTGGGAAAAGTTCTCGATATGCTTTCTGGCGAAAGCTGCTCGAACTGACAACTGCGATTGCCCTTTTGAGTCGATACTACGTTTTTTCGGAATAAAATATTTTATTGTAACTTTGTGGGTTATATACAAAAACAAGTTTATGAAAGTTTCTTATCAGTGGTTATCACAATATTTAAGCAAGGAAATTACACCCGAAATCGTATCTAAGACATTAACCAGCATTGGTTTAGAAGTGAGTGGAATCGAAACATTCGAGACCATCAAAGGCGGTTTAAAAGGTTTGGTGATTGGCGAAGTTTTAACATGCGAAAAACATCCTAACGCCGATAGTTTGTCGATAACTACTGTTAATGTGGGTTCGGAAGTCTTACCTATTGTTTGCGGTGCACCCAATGTGGCTGCTGGGCAAAAGGTTGTGGTGGCAACTGTGGGTACCGAATTGTACCATGGCGACGAATCGTTTACCATTAAAAAATCGAAAATAAGAGGCGAAACTTCCGAAGGAATGATTTGTGCCGAAGACGAAATTGGTTTGGGAACAAGCCATGCCGGCATCATGGTTCTACCCAGTCAAACCCCAGTTGGGACTTCGGCTGGTAGTTATTTTAAACTGGAGTCGGACACCATTTTAGAAGTCGAATTAACACCCAATAGAATTGATGCGGCCTCGCACTTAGGTGTGGTGCGCGATTTGGTAGCTTATTTCCAAGCCAGCGGCGAAAATATCAGCTATCAACTGCCATCGGTCGATGCGTTTCGACCTGGGCCAGATCGAAACGATTTTACCGTTCAAGTTCAGCAATCGGCCGGATGCAAACGTTATTCGGGACTTTTAATGGAAGGCTTGTCCGTAAAAGAATCGCCCGAATGGCTCAAAAACAGACTTAAATCGATAGGTTTAAATCCCATTAACAATGTGGTCGACGTTACTAATTTTGTCCTACACGAGCTTGGACAGCCTTTGCATGCGTTCGATTTAGACGCTATAGCAGGGCGTAAAATTGTGGTAGGGACAGTTGCCGATCAAACTTTGTTTACCACACTCGATGGCATTGAGCGAAAACTTAACGCCGACGATTTAATGATTTGCAACACCCAAGCCCCCATGTGTATTGCGGGTGTTTTTGGTGGTGCCCAGTCGGGAGTGAGTGCCCAAACCACTTCTATCTTTTTAGAATCGGCTTATTTCGACTCGGTTTGGGTTCGCAAAACAGCCAAACGTCATGGATTAAGCACCGATGCTTCGTTCCGTTTCGAACGTGGCACCGACCCCAATATGACCCTAATTGCCTTAAAACGTGCGGCACTTTTACTTCAAGAACTGGCTGGCGGACAAATTAGCTCGCAGGTGTTCGATATCTATCCCGAACCTATAGCTCATTTTGATATCGAAGTTTCAATATCGAGAATTAATGCACTTATTGGCGAAGCGATACCAAAAAATCAACTTTTGAGCATACTCAGTGCCTTAGAAATTCAGGTGATAGACCATGGCGATATACTTAAATTGCAAGTTCCACCCTATCGGGTCGACGTGCAAAGACCTGCCGACATTGTAGAAGAAGTTTTACGGATATATGGGTATAACCGGGTGGCAGTACCGCAACTTTTGCATTCGTCCATTACCTTCTCGCCCAAACCCGACAAACAAGCGGTGGTCAATTACATTTCGGACTATCTGTCGAGCAACGGTTTTAACGAAATGATGGCCAATTCGTTGACCAAAGCATCGTATTACGATCAATCCGAAACATTCCCTGCAGAGCAAACCGTCCGAATTAGCAATCCGTTGAGTTCCGATTTAAATGCGATGCGTCAAACCCTTTTGTTCGGAGCTTTGGAAAGCATTGCCTATAACATTAATCATAAAAATGCCGATTTAATGTGGTACGAGTGGGGCAATTGCAGTGTGTACAATAACCAAGTTAAAAACGATAATCCACAAAAAAATTATAAAGAACAATATAGATTGGCATTAAGCATTTGTGGAAAAAATCAACCCGAAAGTTGGATTGGCAAGGCCAAAGACCAAAACTTTTATACGCTCAAAAGCCATGTCGAAGGGGTACTTAAAAAATTACGTATCGACCAATGGCAAACCGAGTATTTTAGCAACGACATTTGGGCCGAGGGTTTGATATACAGTGCGAATCAAAAAGTATTACTCAGAATGGGGATTATTGATGCTGCGGTTTTGAAACCATTCGATATCGATGCCGATGTCTTTTATGCAGAATTCGATGCCCAAGCGGCCATACAATTGATGCCCAAACACGATATTAAGTATCAAGAAGTGGCTAAATTCCCCGAAGTAAGACGCGATTTAGCACTATTAGTTGACGAAACTGTCAGCTTTACCGATTTAAAACGCACAGCCGAAAAAGCCGAAAAGAAGCTCTTGAAAAAAGTCGACATTTTTGATGTGTACCGAGGCGAAAAACTAGCACAAGGAAAAAAATCGTACGCTCTAAGTTTTATTTTTCAAGACGAAACCAAAACGCTTAACGATAAAGAAATTGATAAAATGATGAGCAAGTTAATTTATCTTTTTCAAAACGAACATGCGGCTCAGATTCGATAATTCGAATGATCGATAGCGTATCCAAAATTCGGTTAAATGAAACCATAAGGTCTTTGACCGATTTCTTGGTTAAAACGGGCAATTTGTCTAGCGCTTAGTTGAATAAAATTCGACATTATATTATTCAGAACACTTAAATAAAGGTAAGAATGAATTTTTACTATTGGCCCAAAGAACTTACACAGGTAGCTGACTCGAGTCAAACCGGGGAAGCGGCGTTCTATGGAGCACAGGCAAAATCGATTTTACGAACCGACTTTGCCGAAAGTAAGAAAATTCATAAACTGGTTATTCAAAATACCAAAAAACTTCGCCCCAAAAACGAAGAAAACCTGCCCAGTTATATACCAAAATCTTCGATTATTTGGCTAAAACCCGATACTTTATGGTTAAAATCAGGTTTTGTTAACCGACCAGAAAAAAGTCATTTTCTACCCGAAATTCAAGACTTTTTTGGGCAGCCAAGTGCATGGGAGCTATCGAAAGACGAATGGATCGATGAGGTGCAAAGTCAATTAAAATCGCCAAATCAGGTTGTTTTGATTACACCTAAACCTGTGGTCGAAGCCAAAAAAATTGAAAATAAACCACTGAACACTTCCATTTGGCTAATAATAATATTGCTGGCTATTTGGTTTACCGTAGCGACCCTTCGCTTTCAATTTAAAGCGAAAATTAAAATGTATTTGCAGTCGGTTTTTAGTTATCAGCAATTTTATAAAATGTTTAAAGAGCAAAATTCGCTCAGCATTCAGTTGGAATTTTTCTTGAGTCTAATATTCTATGTCAATGGCGGTTTAATGCTCTATTTTTTTGGCGTTAGATACACGCATTTGTGGCAAATTGCAGGACAATTTCCAATGTTTATTGCAGCTATAACCGCATTAGCAGCTTATTTTTTATGGTTTACCCTATCAAATAAATTCTTAGCCTATTTGGTCGAATCAAAAGATCTAATAAGCGAATATCTTTATAGTGTATATTATTACAACAGAATTTTGGGTGTTTTTTGGGTACCAATTGTTACGTTGTACCCATATTTTAGAGACGAAACATCGAATTATTTATATTTTTTTGGGCTATTCTTGTGGCTGATTACTACATTAATACGATGGTTTAGAGGGTTTGAAATAAGTTTTAAACATAGAGTGCATTATTTATACCTATTTTTGTATCTTTGCACCCTTGAAATTGTACCCTTGATGTGGTTATACAAAATCATATCGAGCTTTAACTAAAGGAAGCATTGCATGTTTAAAAAAGTCAAGAGCATTCTGGTTTCGCAACCCAAACCGCAAACCGACAAGTCACCTTATTTCGATTTAGCTCAAAAGTATAATCTGAATATTGATTTCAGACCTTTTATTCATGTAGAAGAAATTAGTGCTACAGAATTTCGTCAATCAAAAATAATTCTTTTGGATTTTACGGCGGTTTTTTTTACCAGCCGCACTGCCATTGACCATTACTTTAGGCTAGCCGAAGAATTGCGGGTGACCATTCCCGACGAAATGAAATACTTTTGTGTGTCGGAAGCTACTGCGTTTTATCTTCAAAAATACATTGTGTATAGAAAACGTAAGATTTTTTCGGCCAACGGAAAATTTGACGATATGGTGAACATGGCTCTAAAACACAAGGAAGAAAAATTTTTAATTCCACTTTCTGACATACACAAACAGTCGATACCTGCTACCTTAGATAAGTCGGGATTAACATATGCTAAAGCCATTATGTACCGTACTGTGTTAAGCGATTTGTCAGACTTAGCCGATATCAAATACGATGTTTTGGTGTTCTTTAGTCCCTCGGGAATAAAATCGTTGTTTCAAAATTTCCCCGATTTTATACAAGGCGAAACCAGAATTGCAGCATTTGGACCTACTACTGCAAAAGCCGTCGAAGACGCTGGTTTGCGACTCGATATTCAGTCGCCAACGCCCAAAGCACCATCTATGACCATGGCTTTAGAACAGTACGTAAAAGAGGCTAATAAAAAGAAATAAGCCCGTTTGGTTTTTTTGAGAATCGGTATATTTGATTATTTATTTTTTTAAGGGAAATAAACACCATTTGCCCGGAGTTTTAATGTTAAGTTAGAAGCGCTTTTTAATCGAGCCGATTTTGATTTAAAAACGGATGGCCGATAT
>DYOK01000376.1 GCA_020720565.1 Acetofilamentum sp. | reverse complement strand
AAACGCACTTCGTACCCAAAACGTGAGCACGACACGAGGGATGGCGATAAACATTCGACTTATGTTCGAAAATCGCGTTCTTTCGACGAAGTTGAAAACGAAGAAAAAGTTCCTTATCAAAAGAGAAAATCGGGACTTAGGCTTGGAAAAAGCAAAGCTGAGCCAGAAAAAACCTCGAAAGATCGTTTTTCGCATTCAAAACCTTCTTATTCTCGCGATGGATTTAAGCCACGAAGTCATTCTGCATCGAAATCAAAAACGAATGAGTCGCCAAAATCAGGGCTTATTCGTTTAAATAAGTATATTGCCAATTCTGGAATTTGTTCACGTCGCGAAGCAGATACCTTTATTTCGGCTGGGGTTGTAAAAGTAAACGACAAAATTGTAACCGAATTAGGGTATAAAGTTCAACCTTACGATAAAGTTGAATTCGAAGGGCAAGTTATTAAAAACGAGGCGAAGGTTTACGTTATACTCAACAAACCAAAGGACGTGATATCGGCCAGTTCCGATGAAGAGGGTCATATGACTGTAGTTGATATTGTTAAAAATTGCTGTCCAGAACGCTTGTACCCTGTTGGTCGTTTAGATAAAGCAACTACAGGCGTGTTGTTATTAACAAACGATGGTGACTTAACTAAAAAGTTAACACATCCTAGTAGTAATATCAAAAAAATATACCAAGTAAGCTTAGATAAAGCACTTACCAAATCAGACATGGATAAATTGGCTGAAGGAATTGTGTTAGAAGATGGCGAAATTCATGCAGACGAAATTGCCTATGTCGACGCCGATGATAAAAAGAAAATTGGAATTGAATTGCATTCTGGTCGTAACCGAATTGTTCGTCGAATGTTTGAGCATATGGGCTATTCGGTTAAAAAACTCGACCGAGTATACTTCGCTGGTCTCACCAAAAAGAATATTACCAGAGGTAGATGGCGTTTTCTTTCGGAGCAAGAAATCAATTTTTTAAAGATGTTGTAATCAGGCTAAATTGATTATAATAAAAAAGACTTTCTGTAATAAAAGAAAGTCTTTTTTTGTTTAATTCTTTTTTTGAGGTGCTATTTTTACTTTTGTGCAATTTAAAATCAT
>DYOK01000171.1 GCA_020720565.1 Acetofilamentum sp. | reverse complement strand
TTTTAACTATGTATACCGAGTACTACATCAATTTTAACCGAGACATTACCGAAGAAGAAGCCGAGATTGTGATGGCATTACTTGGGCAAACCGAATTTGAAAGTTTTACAACCGAAGCCTTTGGCGTTAAGGCTTATATTCAAACCAAACTTATCGAAACCGAAGCAATCGAAAGTATTTTGTTTAGTATCAAACATTTATACGAATTCGAACTCGAAGTAAAAGCCTTGGAAGATCAAAATTGGAACGAAAAATGGGAAAAAGATTACGAACCAGTTTTTGTAAACGAACAATGCGTGATAAGGGCTCCTTTTCATCAGATTAACCCTAGTCCCGAATTCGATATCATAGTTGAGCCCAAAATGGCTTTTGGTACTGGACACCACGAAACTACTTTTTTAGTGTCCGATTTTTTATTTTCAGAAAAAATTAGAAATAAAACGATTTGCGATGCAGGAACAGGCTCTGGTGTTTTGTCGATTATTGCATCAAAATTGGGGGCGAAAAGCATTTTTGCATACGATATCGACGAGTGGTCGTACAAAAATACCATGGAGAATATTAAGATAAATAAAGTAAAAGGTGTCGAAGTGAAACAAGGTAAAGTCGATTTAATTAAAGGTAAAATCTTTGATACCATTTTAGCCAATATCAATCGGAATATTTTACTAAACGACGTTGAAGCCTTTTCGCAGTCGCTAAATCTGAAAGGCCGGATAATTGTAAGCGGTTTTTACAGTCAAGATTTACCCATTATTAGAGATACTTTTGCTAAAAACAATCTGATATTGGATACTTTCCGAAGCAAAAACAATTGGATTGCTGCTATTTTTGTTAAGAAATAAGGTCTTCGAACTATTTATTGTTTTTGTAACTTGCTATATATCGACATTCTAGTTTAATAAAATACGACATTAAATTTTAGTTTGTCAACACGTAATAGGGTTAAAATTCAAATTTGATTTAATACAAATATTGTTGCATTCTGCAAATGTAAATCTTTAACAGACCGTAAATTATGAAATTATTAAATAAATCAAAGACCGTTGAACCTATTGATATGAAGTGGATTTTGTATGTATTGTTTGGATTTTTATCCATTTTTTCGATTCAAACGCAAGCGCAAAATGTGGAGTCATTCCCTTCGGATAGTGTGAAGTTTGTTAAACGAATGGCCGATTTTATGGGCAATACCAAAGATCAAGATCGAAACAATGCCGTAATGGATAAATTCGAAAAACTTTGGAAAAAAGGGATAATTAACGACCGATTTCGAGCCGATATTTACCGACATTCGAACTTAATGCTCGATAAAAAAGCGAAACCTTATCCCCATTTCGAAGCCTATTTGTATTTGATGATGGCCTTTGCACAGCAGCCCGATCAAGAAAGCAATTATGTGGTTTGGAGCAGCTATTTTAATGAATTTATCAAACGCAACAAATTGAGCTTAAGTAATATTGAACGATTTCTCGATAATAGCTTGAATTTGTTCGAATCCAATTCCCTTTTCAAAAATACGATTGTACAATGGAAATCTTCGACAAACGATTTCGTGCTGAAAGTGGAAAACAACGACATTAAAGTCGTTTATCCTAAGATGGATTTAATCTGTTTGGCCAAAAGAGACAGTGCTAAAATTTTCGAAACCAAAGGTTATTATACCTTCCAAGAGCTTGTGTTTCATGGCGACGAAGGTCTTATAACATGGGAGCGGTCGGGGATAGGGCGTGATACAATTTCGGCTTCTTTTAAAAAGTTTAATATCGATTTAAGTAAATCGGAATATCATATCGATTCGGTTTTGTTTTTGAATCGTGCCTATTTTACCGAAGGATTGTACGGGTCGATTCACGAAAAAGTGATTTATACAGGCGACGAAGCCAAAGTGTCGTATCCCAAATTTGACTCGTTCACACGTCGCTTCGAAATGAAAAATATCTTCCCCGAAGTTAACTACTCTGGTGGATTTGCCATGAATGGGAGTCAATTTTATGGTTCTGGTTCGAAAGAAGAACCTGCCCAATTGACATTCTTCAGAAAAGACACCTTGGTAATGACCATAAAATCGAATATGATCATTTTTAAAACCGAACAAGTATTAAGTTCCGATGCTATTGCTAAGATTGTACTCGATAAAGATTCCATTTATCACCCTGGGTTAAAATTTAATTTCAACATTAAAAAGCGATTGATTACGCTTACTCGCGACAAAGAAAACATGGGTAGAGCACCCTATATCAATACTTATCATCAAGTGGACATGTTGGTCGGTAAAATATTATGGGATATGGCCAAACCCAAACTCGATTTTATGCCAGGACCTACACAGCAAGTTGCATATTTCGAATCGGCCGATTATTACAGCGAAGATAAATACCTCGAATTGCAGAAGTTAGATATGGAAAATCCATTGGCCGCAGTCCGAAACTATATTCGAAGCCATGGCAATCATAACGAGTTTTATGTGAAAGATTTTGCCGATTACATGCGTATGTCGATTCCCGCAGCTCATAAATACCTTTTGGCCTTGGCATTCGAAGGATTTATCAACTATAATTTGAACGACGACAAAGTTTTAGCCAAGGAAAAACTGAACCATTACCTAAAGGCCAGCGTGGGCGATAAAGATTACGATGTGCTGGGCTTTATCTCCAATACCGAAGGGCAAAATGGTGAGCTAAGTTTAATTTCGAAAGAGCTTAAACTACACGGCGTTACTCAAATATTTCTGTCCGATTCGCAAAATGTGGTGGTGTTCCCAAAAAATGGAGAAATTCGCTTGGGCAAAGACCGCGATTTTTCTTTCGACGGAAGAGTCAACGCGGGCATGTTCCACTTTTACGGCAGTAATTTTAAATTCTCGTACAAGAATTTTAAAATTGATTTGAACAACGTCGAACGTTTGCAAATGCATGTTAAAAGCCTCGAAAAATTCGATCGATACGGCGACCCTGAGTTAATTCCGGTTCAAACACAACTTAATAACATTAAGGGGGACTTGCTAATCGACAAACCATTTAATAAATCGGGTATAAAACCTGCACCCGAATATCCGATATTCAACAGCTTTAAAGAGTCGTATGCGTACTACGAAAGTCCAGATATTCAAAATGGAGCTTATAAACGCGACAATTTTTACTTTCAAGTGTATCCGCACTCTTTCGATAGTTTAGATAACTATAAACGCAAAAGTTTAGTGTTCGATGGTTATTTTAATTCGGCCGATATTTTGCCCGGAATGGAAGAAAAACTGGTGCTAAGACCCGATTATTCGCTTGGTTTTCATAAAGAAACGCCCGCACAAGGCTATCCAATTTATTCTGGAAAAGCCAATTTGAGTGGTACGGTCGATTTGAGCAATGCGGGTTTAATGAGTACGGGCGAAATTCGCTATCTGACTTCGCTTACCAAGTCCGACAACATTACCATGTTGCCCGAGCAATTGATTGCCAAAGCTCAGAATTTCGATAACACCAAAACTTCGGGACCGCCCGAATATCCACTGGTTGTGGCTACCGATGTCAATGTGAATTGGTATGCATATCGCGACAGTATGGTCACCGAATCGGTCGAAAAGCCTATAATGATTTACGACGATAGAACCAAACTTACCGGTGCTACCATTTTGCAGCCAAGCGGAATGTCGGGATGGGGCTTGGTCGATATGACCACAGGAGAGTTGATTTCGGAAAAAATTAGATTCAACGAAAATACCTTAGATTCCGATACATCGAGCTTTAGCTTGAAAACCGAAGGTACACAAGATTTTGACTTTAAAACCAACAACGTCAATGCACATATCGATTTTGTGGAGCGAAAAGGGGTGTTTAAATCGAATGGCGAAGCTTCGTTTGTCGAGTTTACGGCTAACGAATACATTTGTTTTATGGATCAATTTACTTGGTACATGGATCGTGACGAGTTAGATTTAAGTGCCAGCGAAAAAGCCCAAAGTGCGGTTAAAACCAACGAAGATCTTGGCCCGCTGATGGAAGAAGATGTAGAATTAGAAGGCTCACAATTTATATCGGTTCATCCGCGTCAAGACTCACTCAATTTTGTGGCACCAATTGCCACTTACAACACAAGAACCAAGCTAATTACAGCCAAAGATGTCAAATACATTCGGGTAGCCGATGCGGTGATTTATCCGACCGATGGCATTGTCGAAGTCGAAAAACGTGCCGTAATGCGAACCTTAACCAACTCAAAAATTGTCGCCAATAGTGCCACACGTTTTCATACCATTTACAACGCCGCCACCAATATTTATGGACGTAGAGAATATACCTCGTCGGGTTATTACGATTTTTATAATCAAGACAGTGTCAAACAGGTCATTCACTTCGATGTTGTGGGTGTCGATTCCACCATGCAAACCTATGCCCGTGGTAAAATTGGCCTTACCGACGAGTTTACATTCAATCCCAAATTTGCATATAATGGAAAAGTGTTGTTGTTTGCCAATAACGAACATTTAACCTTTTCGGGTTATACCAAAATTGCCCACGAATGTAACAAAACAATGCCGCAATGGATCAAGTTCGAAGCCCCAATCGACCCCAAAGAGATCCAAATCCCGATTACTTCGCCCATCGAAAACATTAACGAAGCCATTTTACACGCCAGTTTAATGATAACCAACGATTCGGCACATATTTATCCTGCATTTTTGGGACCACACGAAAAGTATAGCGATACGGAGATAATTCCTACCGAAGGATTTTTAATTTTTGATAAAGCCGAAGGCAAGTACAAAATAGCCAGCAAAGATAAACTCGAAGAAGAATCCTTACCCGGCAATTTGGTCAGCTTACACCATTCTGTTTGTAATTTCTATGGCGAGGGCACCATCAATTTGGGTGTTAATCTAGGGCGCTTTATCCTGAAAAATGGAGGTAATATCAATCAAAATGCGACGGCCGAAAACACAGTGCTCAACTTAGTCATGTTTATGGAATTTTTCTTCCCCGATAAATGTATGAACATTATGGCCAAAGATTTAGAATCGGCTTCCGATGGTTTTAATATGGAAGATTTATATTATCAAGGAATTACCGAAATTGTTGGGAAAACCGAAGCCGAAGAATACATCTCGAACTTGAGTTTAGGAAGCATTAAAAAATATCCCAAAGTACTCGAAACCGGTATGGTAATAGGCAATGTAAAACTACGTTGGGACGGCAGCAAGCGGATGTATAAATCGGATGGTCCCATTGCAATTGGCAGCATTCTTAAAAAGCAGGTCAATAGAGAAGTCTTTGGACACATGCAAATTATTAAAAAACGAAGTGGAAATGTGTTGCATTTGTATCTCGAAGCCAACGATAACACATGGTATTATTTCAATTACGACCATAATGTGCTCAAGGCTGTCAGCTCGAATCAGGAATTCAATACCATCTTACGCGAAATGAAACCCGGCGACAGAAAATTACCTGCCGAAAAAGAGAAGCTTCCCTACTCGTTTATGGGTGCACCCGAATCGTTGGTCAAGAAGTTTTTAAAACAATTTGGCGATGGCGACGAAGTAGAAACAGGCGAAGAGGAGGGAGGCAAAGAAGAAAACGTAAAACCAAGCGAAGAGGAATATTAAACGCACTAAACCATGATTCGCAAAGCTACCAACGTATTATATCCATTCGGCTC
>DYOK01000375.1 GCA_020720565.1 Acetofilamentum sp. | reverse complement strand
ATTATTGCAAACACCACTGGATTGACAATTGAGCAAATTAAAACTTTAACGTAGTGTTGTAAAGCACCCAATGTATTGTAGCTAATTTCTTCGCGTTAATTCTTAAATTAAATTAACCGATTCTATAGCAGTATTTTTCGAATGGTTTTTTATAAAATTACCCGAAAGTAAGTACATTTACATAGGTATTCGCAAAAACAATCAATGGGGAATTTATCCTATTAAAATGAGCGACCACAGTATGCAACTCGTTACAGCCGTTACACCCTCCAGTGTACGACGGAGCAAAAAACAAAAGATGTATTACGGCATTGATGGTTCGAGCCAAATGTACAACCTTGCTCAACCCAATGCCACTACGCCTGTGCTGGAAGACGCTACCATAGAAAACGACAACCGATAGAACCATACCTCCGTTATGTCGGATACGCCCGTCTTTTGGGCTTGGGGAACTGCTTTCATCAGTGCTTGGTGTTTAACTTTTTTTTAATTCAGCTACCGTTTTATAGCCCAACAACTCGGCTGCCCCTTCCAGATAAGAATCATTGACCAACTGGTCTAAATCCTTCTTTTGCAAGAGCTTCTTGAGTTGCTCGATTTCCTTAGTAAGCTCTTTGAGACGCATAATTTCATCTTTGTTTTCGATCATAATCCGAGTGTTCATTAAGTCTTTGCGATCGTACTTCTTTATCCATTCATTTACAGTACTGCTTTGGATACCATAAATGCGGGATAGCTCTCTTTTGATATACTTGTCCGTGCTGAGTTCAGATAAAATTTTGAGTTTGAATCCCTCACTGTAACGTCTGGTTACATGTTCATTTTTATACCTATCTACTTCATTTTGTGTAGACATTTTTTAGGATGAGGCATTATTACACATAACGGTTTAGGCTATATGAGGTAAGGGATTGCGGGCTACTTCCCTGTCCACCTACACCGAAATTCTATGCGGGGCAGAATGCTTGAATTACCACTGAAACCCCTGCCGCGGCAGGCAGGCTTATTGCATAATGACTTTGTTAGGCCATGTTCATGGTTATTCAATTACTATTTTTCCTTCCTGAACTTTAATATCCTTACCTTTTATTTTATAAATAC
>DYOK01000170.1 GCA_020720565.1 Acetofilamentum sp. | reverse complement strand
CCATTGGAAAAACATAATCATCTGTTCGTTTCCAATTATTGTTTTCAAATTTTCTAGTAAATGATAGATGCTTTTCAAAGAAATTTTGAATGGCTTCTATATTGGCAAACAAATTACCTTCTAATAGTAGGTCATCTTTAAAAACATCGCCTGTTTTTCCGTGGTCGAGAAACGCCACACGAACGCTTACTTGTGGCATAAAACGTGATGGCTTTTTTGCAAAAAGGACTACAGCCGCATTAGTAAAATTACCATTTTGAAAAAGTCCATAGTAGGATAGAAACTCAAGTGGTTCTTTTATGATGTCTTTCAATTTGTTGTCAGAAAATGCAGCATCCATTGTTTTTTTGATTTCCTCAACGTCCAAATCTTCCAACTCTACACCCAAGGCGGCTTGGCGTTCCCAATGAATTTCTGTTTCCTGCCTTTTATGGATTAGTTCGGAAATTTCCTTTGACGATGCCTGAATCGTTCTGTCATTTCTTCGGTAATAAATACTGCCGTTAAAAATGTAAGGTTGCTTTGAGCCTTCCCAAACTTTGATTAAAAGCAATTGTTTGTTGCCATAGGTCTCAACAGAAACCATAACAGGTGCTTCGGGTACTATTTCTTTAATCAGGAATTGTTCAATCTCAAACTGCCATTTATTTGCATCTTTAATGCCTTTAATTTCTTTATTGTCGGCAACGCCAATGAGCAACTGACCACCTTTGTTATTTAAAAACCCACAAATAGTTTTTCCAATAGCATCTTTACGAACAACTTCTTTAAACTCAAACTGTCCGCTTTCGTCGTGTTTGAGCAAGTCTTTTATGAGTTGTTCTGTTTTCATTGTGCCGGATTGGTTAAATTAGCTAATTCACGTTCTACACGCTTGATATCACGAAATAAAGTTTCAACGTGTCTTAATGCCTCATCAGGTCTAAAAAATTCCTGTACCCAATGATGTTTTCGTTCTTGATAGGCTAAATTAGTTTGAACTGCATCGTTATACATATCAATGACCTTCACACTGTCCATTACTGAATTGGGTTGAATTTCAAAATTGTTGCGTTGAGTTTTGGCTGCATCGTCATACATATATTGGGCGAGCAGTTTTCGTGTGAAAGTTACCAAACCGTGAGCAATAAATCTACGTGGTTTATCGATAGAGATAGCTCTTTGAAATTCTAAATGTGTAATTCCTGTGCTATACATTGGATTGATTATGCCAAAGAAAATATCACATTCATCGACAGCTGATTTGCAAGCATCTGTATTGTTCATTCCTAATGGCGGATGAAGTGTCCCGTATTCAGAATTGATAACGTGGTAACCATAGGTATTCAAAATACCACAAATTTGCAAAAGCAAATCTCGATTTTGATACACCGTAGAGGCTACCATAATATTTATTTTTCTTTTTTTAGACATTCACTAAATTTCCGTAATTATATCTATCAGACAGCGGTATGAAAAGTTGCCGATTGCGGGCGATTTCCTATCAAGTTAAACAAAAGTTGAAGCGGGCTACAACCCTTAAATAGCCTACTGAACCGGCAATTTTTTATACCGTTTATTGTGCTTTCGTGCTTTTTATTCATCTGTTTTCAGTATAAATCCAAATCGCTTTACCGTTATTCAGTTTAAATGTTAATTTAATTCCCAATTTTACTTCCAATTGGTTTTTCGAGTATTCCAAATCATCTGGTTTGATTGATTTTTCGTTTAGTTTTTTAATTAATTTTTCAATGATAAATTTCCGATAATCTTCATGTATTGTTTCGATATGCAGCATATACCAAGGATATTTATTATTAACCAGTAGAAATGGCATTTCAAAACTTGGATATACACCCTTTTCATTTATATCAAGACCTTCTTCAGTTGGGTCAAACTCGCTATGATTATATAAAAAAATTTCTTCATTTTTCTTCTTTTGTCGGTTAATGCAAATCCCACCACCTTCTGCTAAAATTTCAAAAACTTTTTCTGTTGTCATGAAATTACTTTTATTAAAGCCATACATGTCAATAATCTTTGCTTTCGGATAATTTATTTTCGTCTTTTCGCCTGTTAAGAAGTCAGTTGTGAATGTTTTTATAGATAAATTATCAATTGATGACTTGTTCTCCTGATAGAAATTTTGAATAAAATTTAATGACGCTTTATTTACTCTTCTAAATCCGCATTGTCCGTCAAAAAGCATTCGGAATGTGTCACAAAAGTAGTTATCAAATGCAGGAATAAAGCCAAAAACACCAAGTAATACTTTGGTTACTAAAGTCAAATCAGTATTACCATTTGGAATTAGACGATTTTTTATTTCCTTGTAGATTTCAATAATTAGTTCAATATTTTTATCATCATATTTATCTACATCGATGTTCCAAACAGATTTATCCAATGAATTAATATAAAGAATTGTTGGTTTAAAGTGATTAACACTTTGCTGTAATAAAAAACTTGACCCCCTGAACATTCCCCAACTTGCCAAATAAAATCCGAGAACTAAACAACTTTTTTCGATATCTATGGTCAAGTCTTTTGTCGTCTGAAAATAATTATAGCAATAATCAAATGAAGTATATCTATCATCGGGCTTTGATTTTTCCTTGAAGTCATTTATTACTAATTCGATGTCAGTATGTTTAGTCATTTTTCAAGTTTGAATTATTGGCACTGTTTCTTTTTAGCATGAAGCACAACGATTTAATATTATTAGGATTATTTGTTTATTTTTTAATTACTTGATGTTTCGATATCTTTTAGGATTGGAGGTAACATTATACCTGTGTTTCGCTTGCTTTTTGGTTTTGTTTGTGCTCGTTGACCACTTTAATAAAAATATCGTTCATGCCCGGTAGAATTTCGTTGAACGACACCACACGACCCAATGGCAAAACCGATGCAATGATGTCGTTAGTCGTTAGTTGTTTGTCGAGTACTTTAAGTCTGACATGCACGTAATTTTGGTCTTTTTTAGTGTCCAAAATTTGATACTGATGCCTAAGCGACAGTTCCATGCCGTTATAAACACCATCGAATGTGATGAGAAACTCATCCGACTTGAATCTGTGACGAATTTCGGTAACCGAACCGCTTAGAATATTTTTCGAAGCATTGATTAAGGCAATATCGTCGCAAATTTCTTCGACCGAACCCATATTGTGCGTCGAAAAAATGATGGTTGCCCCTTTGGCTTTGAGGTTTAAAATTTCGGTTTTCAGCAAATTGGCATTAATGGGGTCGAATCCGCTAAAAGGCTCGTCGAAAATGAGTAACTCGGGCTCGTGCAAAATGGTGACTACAAACTGAATTTTTTGCTGCATCCCCTTGGAGAGTTCTTCCACTTTTTTGTCCCACCAACCAGCTATTTCGAATTTTTCGAACCAAAATTTGAGTTGCTTAATGGCCTCTTGACGTTTTAATCCTTTGAGTTGAGCCAGATAAACGGCTTGTTCGCCTACCTTCATTTTTTTATACAGACCTCGCTCCTCGGGTAAATATCCGATTCGATATACATCGTCGGGACGCAAAGGCTTATCGTTAAAAAAGACTTGCCCGCTGTCGGGAGCCGTAATCTGATTGATGATACGGATTAAGGACGTTTTACCAGCACCGTTGGGACCCAACATTCCGAAAACCGATCCTTGTTTGACTTCTATCGAAACATCGTTCAGAGCCACGTGATTGGCGTAACTTTTATGAATATGTTCAGCTCTAAAAAAACTCATATATTATTAATTATTAAGGTCTTCGACCCATTTAAATCTCTGTTATTAAATTATTTGATCTGTTTGATATTTAATCTCGTTTATCAATAAGGCTTGCAGTTCTTCTTTAGGCAGCAATAGCTGATATTCTGCAACACCTATTGGTTTATTGATATCTTGCAAAGCAATTTCCACATCCAAATGGTCTCGATCGGCACACAGAATAATTCCTATAGATTGATTTTCGTTTTCTTTTTTTTCAAATTTATCAAGCAAAGAGAGATAAAGATTCATTTTACCTACATATTCCGCATTAAACCTTCCAATTTTCAATTCGATAGCTACTAATGATTGTAACCCTCTATGAAAGAAAAGCATATCCACAAAATACTCTTTATTGTTGTATTCTATGCGGTATTGGTTTCCGATAAAACTAAAACCTTTACCTAATTCTAAAATGAAACTTCTGATTTTTGAAATGAGCCGCTTCTCAAGTTCCAACTCTTTTACAGGTTCCGTTATACCTAAAAAACCTAAATTGTATGAGCTTTTAAATACTTCATTGGCATAATCGGCACTCTTAGGAGGAAGCGTTTGTTTGAAATTGTTTGTGCTAATATAATTTTGTACTTTGGAGAAGCTATCCATTTTAATCGCATTAAGCAATAAATCTCTGCTCCAACCTTTTGATATAACTTCACCGGCATAATATTCAACGGCTTCGAACGACTGAATCTTGTTGATTAACAACAAATTGTGCCCCCATGGCAATACTGCGACAAGCTGTCGCAGTTTCTCATCTGATAAATGATAACGCTCGTAAAAGCGCTTCATATCCCATAAATTGCGAGGAGACATGCCCATCTCAGGAAATTCCTTTTTCAAATCAATAGATAGTTGATTGACAATACCGCTTCCATAACCTTCAGTGAGTTGTTTTTCAAAAAGCAATTTCCCCAAATTCCAATAAACAGCTTGTGTGGCACTGTTTATTTGTTTGGCAATAACAACACGTGCTGAGCGAATTTGGTCTACAGCTTGCTTCAGAATACTAACATATTCTTCGTATACTATGTTATGTTCTTTACTCATTTAATAAAAAACCGGATATTTCCCAAAATTTAATACCATCAATATTCTTGCAAGCGGAAGTTTTTACCCAGATACACCTTGCGAACCATTTCGTCGTCGGCCAATTCGCGGGCGGTGCCCGATTTAAGGATCTTACCTTCGTACAACAAATAAGTTCGGTCGGTAATGCTAAGGGTTTCTTGCACGTTGTGGTCGGTAATAAGAACCCCGATATTTTTGTCGACTAATTTTTTTACAATGGCTTGTATGTCCTCTACGGCAATGGGGTCGACACCAGCAAAAGGTTCGTCGAGCAGAATAAATTTGGGGTCGATGGCCAAAGCACGGGCAATTTCGCAACGGCGACGCTCACCTCCCGAGAGTTGAATCCCCAAGCTTTTTCGAATTTTATTTAGCCCAAATTCGCTCAACAAAGACTCCATTCGGTCGTTTTGCTCGGTTTTGGTAAAATTCGAAAGCTCTAAAACTGCTTTTAAATTATCTTCGACCGAAAGGTTACGAAAAACCGACGATTCTTGAGCGAGATATCCTACACCAAGTTGAGCCCTTTTGTAAACCGGATATTTGGTTATTTCGACATCGTCTAAAAAGATTTGACCGGCATTGGGTTTAACCAACCCGACCGTCATGTAGAAACTGGTGGTTTTTCCGGCACCGTTGGGGCCTAACAGACCCACAATTTCGCCTTGTTCCACCTCAATGGACACGTCGTTAACCACGGTTCGAGAGCCGTATTTTTTAAATAAACCTTTGGTGTAAAGTTTCATACCTTCGAAATATCAGGTCTAAGACCTCTTTATAAATTTACAACACCCTATTAGTCAATCTGCAAATTATTGATTAGCAAATTGATACTATCTTTAACTTGAATTTGTAATGAGCTCAAATACCAATGTATTCGATACCCAATACGGGTGCAAAGGTACAATAAAAAA
>DYOK01000169.1 GCA_020720565.1 Acetofilamentum sp. | reverse complement strand
GCCCCTTTAAACCAATAAATACCAAATCAGCTTAGATGGTAGTTTTTTAGTTCAATCACAAATCAACATCTCAATAAGCTAAAATATGTATCCATATGTACATTGTAATATGTTGTTAAATATTTTATGCGAAGCAAAATAGTATTATTTTAGTCGCTCGATAAACATTTTAATAATATTAACTAATAAAACAATCAATATCATGAAAGTAACCATTGTAGGAGCAGGTGCTGTAGGAGCAAGTTGTGCCGAATACATTGCCATTAAAGATTTTTGCGACGAAGTCGTCTTAATCGACATTAAAGAAGGTTTTGCCGAAGGAAAAGCGATGGATTTAATGCAAACATCATCGTTAAACGGTTTCGATACTAATATTACTGGAACAACTGGCGATTATTCGAAAACAGCGAATAGCGACATTGCTGTAATCACAAGCGGTATTCCACGTAAACCAGGGATGACTCGCGAAGAGTTAATCTCTACCAATGCAGGTATTGTTAAAAGTGTTTGCGATAATTTGATTAAATATTCTCCAAACGTAACATTAATTGTGGTGAGTAACCCAATGGATACCATGACTTATTTGGCTGCTAAATCAACAGGATTGCCTAAAAACAAAGTAATTGGTATGGGTGGTGCATTAGATAGCGCTCGCTTTAAATACAACTTGTCTATGGCCATGAACTGCCCTTCGTCTGAGGTTAACGCTATGGTGATTGGAGGACATACCGATACAGGAATGGTTCCTTTGATCGAAAAAGCCAACCGTAACAGCATTCCAGTTGCTAAATTCTTATCAGCAGAAAAACAACAAGAAGTTGTAGAAGCGACTAAAGTTGGGGGTGCTACTTTAACTAAATTATTAGGTACTAGTGCATGGTATGCTCCAGGTGCCGCTGTATCGGAACTGGTTAAAGCCATTGCATTAGATACTAAAAAAATCTTCCCTTGTTCTGCATATTTAGATGGTCAGTTTGGCTTAAATGACATTTGTATCGGTGTACCTTGCGTGATCGGTAAAAATGGTATCGAGTCGATTGTCGAAGTTGAACTTTCTTCTGCCGAAAAAGAAAAAATGACTACTTCTGCCGAAGAAGTTAAGAAAACTAACGCCTTATTATAAACAAGCTTATTTCTACTTTTTAACAATAAAAAATGCTGCTCAAAATTGGGCAGCATTTTTCGTTTGATAGGGTCGTAGCAAAATTTTGAATCTATTCAATTACCAATTTTTGCTTGTAGGTTTCACCTGCTTGATATTCGATGAGATACAATCCAGCGGGTAAATGTTGGGTATTGAACATTAGTTTATTTTGCTGAATATTTTGATAGCTTCGAACCATTTGCCCTTGTTGGTTGTACAGGGTGCACGAATTAATGTCTTGCTCAGCTTGCACAGTAACAATTTGGTTTTGATTGGCCGGATTTGGATAAACTTGCGATGGATTCACATTTATTTTTGCGATTAAAGTATGGTCGATAATCCCCTCGTCTTCGATATTTGAAGTCGATTGGTAATAGGGTCCACCGCTGGCTCTCGCTTGATTTCCATTCCAAGCGTCGCAAACACCGTCGGTTTTTTCGACTAATACGGCGTATGACACCGTGTTGTAATCGTAGTTGTTATCGATATAACTATAAATGGTTTCATTCACTTCATCAATTAAAATCCATTGATTTGCAGTGGTTTTTTTGTAGATTTTAAACAATGGATTGTAGAATCCGAGATAGTCGTCCCAAAGCAATTGAGCGGTTCCATTGGCTTCGTCCACATTTATTTCGAGGTGAATGGTTTTGTGGACAGCACTCATGTTCGATTCGTTGCCGCAGCTATCGACCACCGAAATGGCGTAAGAATAGGATTTGATTGATGGCTGTGCACTTACATCTTCGAATACTGTAATGGCATTGCCTGCAACTGAACCAATTTGAGTAAAACTGCCCGAACAATCGTCGCGGAAAACGTTATAATGGTGAACTGCACTTTGTGTCGATGGCTCCCAAACCACCAAATTGTGATCGCTTAGGCTGTCGACGGTAACAATACAAATCTCGTGTTCTGTTAAATTCGTTTGGTACACATCATATTGTGTTACGGAACTACACGCACCATCGGTAATTTTAACACTATATCTACCAGATGGGACATTGCTTAAGTCTTCGTCTGTAGAACCATTAGACCATAAAAAGCTGTAGGTGCCACTACCGCCCTCTGCATGAATTAGTACAGAACCATTATTCTGGTTACAAACTACGTCGTTTTGACCATCCCACACGGCGTAATGCGTTAAGCCTAGGTCGGAAACATTGCCAATTAATACCATTTCGTGGTTAGATTGGTCGGTAACGGTTAGACCATAAAAGCCAGATCCGATATCTTCAATAATGGGTGTAGTTGCTCCGGTGCTCCAAAGGTAGCTATAAGGAGGATTTCCATCGTAAATATTGGCCTCGAGGTAGGCGTCTGCTAAACCACATGCTCCGGTTGTTTGTGAGTATATATAGCCCCACATTTCTAAGTTTGAATTGACGGAAATACATTCTTGTCTGACACACCCCGCATGGTCGGTAATAGTGACACTATACGAACCCTGCGATAAGTGATTGATAGATCCACCTGTTGCTCCATGACTCCAATTAATCGTATAAGGCGGAGTGCCACTCAATAAAACAAGCGAAATTTGACCATCGTTACAATTATAGCACGAGCTATTAATCACATTCGTGTTAATTTGTAAGGGACTTGCATTTTGCAGAGTGATAAATTCAACATGCGTGCAACCCGATGTGTTCTCGGTAACTTGCACTGAGTAAGTGCCAGCTCCAATATTTTCAAGCGATGCCTCTGTGCTGCCATCGCTCCACACCCAAGTATAGTCGCTGAGTTGATTAATGCCTCGATTTAGACCACCACCACCAATTCCGCCGATTATGTCTTCTAATACAATAGAGCCATCATCGTTTTGGCAAGTGGGCTCTGTGATTAAATATTGTACCTGGATAGGCGAAGCATTGTTAATCATGTAATAGCCATAACTTTGGCAACCACTATTATCGGTTACTGTGACATCATAACTAGAAGAACCTTCTGTAACTGACAAGTTATTAATATCCTCGGTCGTACTGCCATTACTCCAAATATAAAAATATGGACTAGAGCCACCGCTTACGTCTAAGTCGATGCTCCCGTCATTTGAATTGAAACAGCTTAAATGATGTACCGTTTCGGAGATGATAAGCTCATTAGGTTGAGTAATTGGGAAGGCTTGTGTAACGTTACACCCAAGATCATCTGTAACAGTAACACGATACGTGCCAGCATTTAGACTTGAAATATGAGCTACTGTGCTGGTGTAATTTGTGTGTTCGTCACACGACCATTCATAATTATAATTACCAGATCCATCATTTGCCGAAATGTTGATTTCGCCTGTGGGTATTCCAAAACAAGTTAAATTCTGAGTTAAAAGTGGAGTGATGGTAATTTGAGAGTTTTCTGTAATTGTAAAATTTTGAGTAGTTTGGTTAGATTGGAAATCAGTTATTGTTACCGAATAGGAGCCAGCTTGTATATTGAATATATCTGATAAAGTCATACCATCAACACTTGGTCCACTCCATAAGTAGGTGTAGGGAGATTCTCCTCCTGTTATTTCAATTAAAGTTATTGATCCGTTACTACCACCGAAACAAGTGACATTTGCAGATGAATAGGTCGCAACAATTTGGGCATACCCAATGCTCCAAATACTAATTAAAACGATCAGAACAAAATTCTTTTTCATGACTTAAAGGTTTGAATTTTAATGTCCTCAAATGTACAAATTTTTTTTATTTTTTTAAACAAAATTTTTTTTACTGACTTATTTTATAGATATGTTTTGGTAAGAACTTAAAATTAAGGTGTTCAATCCATCGTGAAATCGATAATTTTTAATTAACTTTCGGCCGATTATTTTCTAAAAATAATTGTACTTAAAATTCTTTTCAAAAACATACAATTAAGACTAGTAATATTACCTCCAGTGGGTTAGATATTATCGAATTAAAAAAAATGAAAAATAAACTCGCAGCCATATTATCGCCCATCCTATTTGCCCTTGTACTTATTATTGGTATTTACATTGGCAAATCTCTGAATCACAGCAACGAACAGGCATACTCGAATCTCTTTAAAGTGGATAAACTCCATGCTTTACTTAATTATTTAGAGCAAGATTATGTCGATTCGCTTAGCCAAGAAGATTTGATAGAATTGGCGATTCCTAAAATTCTGGAACAGCTCGACCCACATTCGGTTTATATTCCAGCCACCGAAATGGCCGAAATGAACGAGCCTATCGAAGGCAATTTCGATGGAATTGGAGTTATGTTCAACATTCAGAACGATACCATTATGGTGATTAATACCATTCATGGTGGGCCATCGGAAAAAGTTGGGGTTATGGCTGGCGATAGAATTGTTTTGGTTGACGACTCGTTGTTTGCAGGCAAACATATTTCGAATCAAATGGTGATGAAAGCCTTAAAAGGCCCAAGTGGAACCGAGGTTAATATTAAAGTTAAGCGTCAAAACTACGACAAGCTGTTGGCATTTACGATTAAACGCGATAAAATTCCGATTAAATCGGTCGATGTGGCTTATGCCGTTACGCCCGATGTGGCTTATCTTAAAATTAGTCAATTTGGAATGAATACGTACAAAGAATTTATTTCGGAAATTGCCAAGTATCAAAAACAAGAAATTCATTCGTGGATTATCGATTTACGAGGCAATGGTGGCGGAATTATGCAAGCTGCAGTTCAAATTGCCGACGAATTTCTAAATAAAGGTCAATTAATTGTTTATACACAAGGTCGTTCTAAACCAAGAGAAAATATTTATGCGACCACTGCTGGTCTCTGTCAAAATGACAAAGTTGTTATTCTAATCGACGAATGGTCGGCTTCGGCCAGCGAAATATTAGCAGGAGCGTTGCAAGACAACGACAGAGGGACTATTGTTGGCAGACGCTCTTTTGGTAAGGGCTTGGTTCAAGAACCCAGTCAATTTCCCGATGGCTCAGGTTTGCGTTTAACCATTGCTCGATATTATACGCCCACTGGGCGTTGTATTCAAAAAGACTATAAGAGTCATAACGAATATTTTGCCGATATCAATCAACGGTACGAAAATGGTGAGTTTACTCAGGCCGATAGCATACATTTTGCCGATAGCTTAAAGTATAAAACACCCAAAGGCAAAATTGTTTATGGCGGTGGCGGAATTATGCCCGATGCCTTTGTGCCAGTCGATACCGCAGGTTATTCGCCCTATTTTAGAGATTTAGTGGCTGGGGGACATATTTATAAGTTTGCATTCGAATATACCGACCAAAACAGAAGTAAACTTAAAGCTTTTAACAATTATCAAACCTTAACACGTTATCTCGAAAGTATCCAAATTCTCGATAAATTGAATGCTTACGCCAAGTCGAAAGGCATTAGAATGAATCCGCAAGACTTACAAACGTCTAAACGCGTTATCGAAACCCATCTAAAAGCTTATATCGTACGCAATATTTTCGACGATCAAGGGTTTTATCCCATTATTTTGTCGGACGATAAAACAGTTGGCAAAGCTATCGAAATGCTCAAAAACTAAGTCTGATGCCGAATAATTGATGCACTCAATTTCTTCTTCGATTTGAAACGAATTGTCGGATTTTATTAGGATAAGGGATTATTTCAATGTTA
>DYOK01000168.1 GCA_020720565.1 Acetofilamentum sp. | reverse complement strand
TAAAATCTAGCCTCAATTTTTTGTTACTTTTGTATCAGGACAAAAGTAAAAGAGTCAATAATCAGATAGATTTCAAATCGTGTAAAGCTTTATAATTGTTTTATCATTATAAATCCATTCCTCGTATTTTAGGGTATATGAAACTTTGTCGAAGCTTATGTGCCATTTTCTATCTTTAAATCAACACTAAAAACGTAAAGTTTCAAAATGATTAATGCCATTCTCAGTATATCGCAACGATAATATCTATTAAAAAAGTGTGCGGTTGCCCTGAACACAATTTTCGCTTTTTGAAATTAATAAAATGTTCCCGACTTTCTTTTAACACTTTTGTTTTAACTTTATCCGATTTTTATAAAAACAGAACATGAAATATTTTGTAATTCTACTGTCGTTTTTAATGACGGTTTCTAACAGCCTACAAGCTAAAAAAGGTGAACCCAAATCGGGGAAAGACACGTTGACCACACAAATGTTGAGCAGCTTATCATGGCGAAGCATCGGTCCGGCCATGACTTCGGGTCGGATTTCGGACTTTGCGGTTGACCCAGCCAATCCGGCACATTACTACGTGGCAGCAGCCGCGGGGCATGTTTGGGAAACGAACAATAACGGAGCAAGTTTTAATCCTATTTTCGATAATTATGGGGCTTATTCCATCGGTTGTATAGCGATGGATCCCAATCAATCGTCGGTGCTTTGGATTGGTACGGGAGAAAACAATCATCAACGAGCAATAGGCTACGGCAACGGGGTCTATAAATCGGTCGATGGCGGAAAAACTTGGAAAAATATGGGGCTTAAAAACTCACGACAAATCGGCAAAATTTTAATCGACCCCAGAAATTCGAATGTGGTTTATGTCGCCGCCGAAGGATCAATCTGGGCTTCCGGTAAAGACAGAGGCGTCTACAAAACCATCGATGGCGGAAAAACATGGACGCAGGTTTTGTTTGTAAGCGAACATACCGGGGTAGCCGATTTGTGTTTCGATCCACAAAACCCCGATGTTATGTATGCCGGAGCTGAGCAACGACAACGCAAAACTTTTACGAAAATTGGAGGAGGCCCCGAGTCGGCATTTTATAAATCGGCAGATGCAGGGACGACATGGAACAAGTTGACCAACGGAATACCCGATGTCGATAAAGGTGGTATGACCATTGCTGTTTCGCCCGTAAACCCGAATTATGTGTACGTCATGTTCGAGGCCTCGAATGGCAAAGGTGGTTTTTATCGTTCGACCAACAAGGGCGGTTCGTTCGAAAAAATGAGCGATTATTTTAGCAGCGGTCAGTATTACAGCGAAATTTTTCCCGACCCCAAAAATGCCGAAAAAGTGGTTTCGGTCGATACCTACTCTCGATTTACACTCGATGGTGGTAAAACATGGACTCATATTAGTACCAGCAGACGCCATGTCGACGACCATGCTTATTGGGCAGATCCCAATAACAGTTCGCATTTTATGATTGGCGGCGATGGCGGTGTGTACGAAAGTTGGGACGGTGGACAGTCTTTTGTGTACAAAAACACCCTTCCTGTAACTCAATTTTACAGAGTCAATGTCGACAATTCGTATCCATTCTATTGGATATACGGTGGCACGCAAGACAACAACAGCATCGGAGGCCCATCTGCTAACCTGTCGAGAGGAGGCGTTAGTAACGATGAGTGGATCTCGACGCTGGGTGGCGACGGTTTTTTTCAAGCCATCGACCCCAACAACCCAGACATTGTTTACTCGGCTTACCAATATGGCAACATTTATCGATTCGACAAAAAATCGGGCGAACGCATTAAAATTAAACCGCAACCCGACGAAAAAGAGGCCGCTTACAGATGGAACTGGGATGCCCCATTTATTCTGAGTTCACACAGCCCTGCAAGGCTTTATTTGGCCTCAAACAAATTATTCAAAAGTGACGACAGAGGTCAAACTTGGCAAAAAATGAGTGACGATCTAACCCGCAACGAAGACAGAAATCAATTTAAAGTAATGGGTAAATATTGGCCGGCCGATGCGGTAGCAAAAGATGTGTCTTCATCGCAATGGGGTACCATTGTGGCATTATCGGAATCGCCATTGAAAGCAGGCTTAATATACGTGGGCACCGACGATGGTTTGATTCAGATTACCGAAAACGACGGACAATCGTGGACCAAAGTTGAGTCGTTGCCTGGAGTGCCAAAATATACCTACGTTAGCGATGTATTTGCCTCACCAGTCGATGAAAACCTTGTTTTTGCCACATTTTACAATTTAAAAAACGACGATTTCAAACCCTATGTATTTAAAAGTACCGATAAGGGAAAATCTTGGCAATCGATTTCGGCTAATTTACCCGATACTCAGTCGGTCAACTGCATAGTGCAAGATAAAACCCAAGCTAACATGTTATTGGTAGGCACAGAACTGGGCATATTTGCTTCGCTAGATGGCGGTCAAAATTGGAGCAAATTGGGTAGTGGGATGCCCGATGTGTCGGTCAAAGACATAGCGATACAAGAACGCGAACATGCCATAGTTGCAGCAACCTTCGGGCGAGGAATGTTTGTAATTGACGATTATACCCCTTTGCAAAATTTTGATAAAAAACAATTTGACCAAGCTGCCCATATTTTTCCAGTAAAACAAGTTAAAATGTTCATCCAAAACGACGACCGTTATGGGACAGGAGCGGCTCATTTTTTAGCTCCTAATCCAAAATTTGGAGCCACATGGACTTATTTCTTTAAAGATACCATTACCAATTCGAAAGATTTGCGACTTAAAAAAGAGAAAAAATTGTTCGAAAAAGGAGAACCTATTCCACAACCAAGTTTCGAGGATTTAGCCAAAGAAAATGCCGAAACACCTGCGTATTTAATGTTTAAAATTAAAAACGATAAAGGCGATTTGGTGCGAAAGCTCTATGCCGAAGCTAAAGCAGGTGTCTCAACCATGAATTGGAATTTAAAATATGCTTTGCCTGAACCCGTTTCGCTCGATAAAGGTGCATTTAATCCCAAAGAAAATAGCGAAGACGGATTTTTTGCCCTACCCGGGAAATATACCATTGATATGTGTTTGATGAAAAACGATACCGAAACTGTTTTAGTTAAAGCGGTACCTTTCGATGCACAATTGCTCAATGTGGGAACCTTACCAGCCGAAAATCTGGAAGTCCGAGATCAGTTTTTTCATCAAATATCTGAACTGTGGCGTCTATATAGAGGCTTAAGTCAATACTTAACCGACAGCAAAACACAAGTCAATTATATGCAACAAGCCATGCAACAAGCCATGCAACAAGCATCTGTTCCAAATCAAACTTTGATGGTGTCTTTAAATCGTTTAAATCAGCAAATCGATTCTGTTAGCTACTTGCTCAATGGGCCTATGCCAAAAGCCAGCTTCGAGGAATTGCCCCTCAGTTTTTATCCCGATTTGGTACGCTTAAACGATATTTTAGAAGTGACTTGGGAATCTAATTCGAGCCCGACTCAAACACAACAAAAAGATTATGCCATATTAAATCAAAAATGGGCTGTTTATCAAAAATTTATTGAAGAAATTCATACCGAATTATCTAACTATCGATCTCAATTTGAACAGGTTAACTTACCATATATTCCTAATACTGTACCAAAAAAATAAATGAAGCGTTTTGGATTTATCGTTATATAAATGTTTAAATTTGTGCCCACCTTTGGTAAGGACGCTATTTTTGCCAATGTACCAAGTTTAAAAACATCAGAATATATAGGGATAAGTACCTTAGTTAAGAAGTTGTAGCAATTAATTTTTTTTAAAGCCAGTTCTTAACCCACATTCAGTTTTAAAAAATAATAAATAGGTCTAAGACCTTAATATATGGAATATCAATTGCTTAAACATATTAATAGCCCTGCCGATTTAAGGCAGTTAACTGTCGAACAACTCATACCGCTTAGCAACGAATTGCGTTCGTATATTATCGATGTGGTGTCCGATAACCCAGGTCATTTTGGAGCCAGCTTGGGTGTGGTAGAACTTACAGTTGCTTTACATCATGCTTTAAATACACCCTACGATAAAATTGTTTGGGATGTGGGGCATCAGGCTTATGGACATAAAATTTTAACTGGACGACGCGATAATTTTCATACCAATCGAAAGTACAAGGGTATTAGCGGATTTCCAAAACCTTCGGAAAGCGAATATGACGCTTTTGGAGTAGGACATGCTTCTACCTCGATTAGTGCAGCACTTGGTATGGCTGTGGCAGCAAAAGAACAAGGGGAAGACCGAATGGTGGTAGCCGTTATTGGAGATGCAAGTATTGCTGCTGGTTTAGCTTTTGAGGGAATGAACAACGCGGGAGCTTTAAATGCTAATTTATTGGTCATTTTGAACGACAATAATATGGCCATCGATCCCAATGTTGGGGCTTTAAACGAATATTTACTCGATATTGCCACGTCCAAAACATACAACAAAGTTAAAAGCGATGTTTGGCGACTTTTAGGCAAGTTACCCGAAGCCCGAAAGTTTGCTCAACGTATCGACAACAGCCTCAAATCGATTGTGATGCGACAAAGCAATTTGTTCGAATCGTTTAATTTTCGATATTTTGGTCCTGTCGATGGGCACGATGTTGTTTATTTAAGTAAGATTATTAGCGACTTACGTACAATAAAAGGGCCTAAGCTTTTGCATGTAATTACCACCAAAGGGAAAGGGTTTAAACCTGCCGAAGAGAATCAAACTCAATTTCATGCCCCTGGGAAATTTAACAAACATACCGGCGAAATAATTAAACCACAGCATTCCGAACCTCAGCCGGTGCGATTTCAAGATGTGTTTGGGCATACCATTGTAGAGTTGGCCGAAAAAAACCCAAGGATAATGGGTATTACGCCTGCTATGCCATCAGGTTCGTCGCTTAATTTAATGATGAAAGTTATGCCGCATCGGGCTTTTGATGTCGGTATTGCTGAGCAACATGCCGTTACATTTGCAGCTGGTCTTGCCATTTCTGGTCAATTACCATTTTGCAATGTATATTCAACCTTTATGCAAAGGGCATATGACAATATCATCCACGATATAGCCATACAGAAACTCAACGTGGTGTTGTGTCTCGATAGAGGCGGTTTGGTGGGCGACGATGGAGAAACACACCATGGAGCTTTCGATCTTGCTTATCTGAGAACAGTTCCGCATATGATTGTGGCCGCACCAATGGACGCCATCGATTTACGCCAAATGATGTATACTTTTCAGACACAAGATTATGGCCCAGTTGCCATACGATACCCAAGGGGTGGCGGTTCGGTTGTCGATTGGAAAGTACCATTCGAAACGGTCGAAATTGGTAAATCTCGCTTAATTAACAAAGGTGAAAAAGTAGCTTTATTGACCATTGGAATAACAGGTGAGTTAGCACGCACTGCCGTTCAAGGCTTAGAAAATGAGCCGATAAATCCTTCGCATTACGATATGCGTTTTGTCAAACCTCTCGACGAGGAGGCTTTACACACGATTTGCAAAAATTATAAAGAATTGATAACCATAGAAGATGGCAGCAAACAGGGTGGTTTTGGCTCTGCTGTACTAGAGTTTATGGCTCAGCACCAATATACCAATCGCGTAACCATACTTGGAATACCCGATTACTTTGTGGCCCATGGCACCCAACAAGAACTTTACAAAGAATGTGGGTTTGATGCCAATTCAATTGCGAATAAGATTAAAGAGGCGTGGAATAGATAAGTT
>DYOK01000374.1 GCA_020720565.1 Acetofilamentum sp. | reverse complement strand
AAAATTCATGATTCATAAATTCTCTTACGATCTATTTTTTGATGTGTTTCGAAATTCGTTTTAGACCTTGTGTAGCGGGCTCGTGTTTGGGCGAGATGCGTAAAGCAGTCTGATATTCGACAAAAGCTTCGTTGTATCGCTTAAGCAGTTCAAGCGCATAGCCTTTGTTTGCATAGGCTTCGGTGTAGTTAAAGTCGCTTTTGGTCGCCTTGTCGAAGTAATATACAGCGCTATCGAGTTGGTCGGAATACACCAAAAAGATGTACCCAATGTTGTGCATGGCCGTCGAAAAGTTCGAATCGACACGATTAAGAAGATAGTGGTATTGTTCAATGGCTTGATCAAATTGCCCTCGTTGTTGATAGTGATAAGCCAAATCGTAGCGAGCAAAGGCATTGCTAGAGTCGATACGTAGGGCATTTTCGAAGTATGTTTTGGCCAAAGTGTCTTTTTTGGCATCGTGCATCAAACCTAATTGTATGTAAGCCTCGATGTAGTCTGGGTTTTTTTCGACTGCTTTGTGCAGTTCGGCAATACATCGAGTGGTATCGCCCATTTCTTCGTAGTTAATCGATTTGTAAAAATAGGCTTGAAAGTAATTGGGATCTACGTCTAACGCACGATTCAAATATTCGAACGATTTGATGTGGTCTTCGACCAACAAATACAGCACGCCAATATGAAATAGAACTTTAGGATGGTTAGGGTCTACTTTTAAGGCTTCGTCGAGCGATTTTTTGGCATCGTCCCACGAGCCTTTGAGCAAATACAGATTGTTAATTTCGATGTAATAGTCGATCTGAGTGGGAGCAAGTTTAACCGCCCGTTCGTAATCGATAATAGCGCTGTCAATTTGTTTTAGACCTTGATACTGAATAGCTCTGGCGGCATACAAGTCGGCTTTGTCGGGATTTTTGACAATTAACTCGTTGAGTTGTTTAATATTGAATTGGTCTAAATCTGCGGGCAAAGTGTTGTTTTCTCCACAAGAGGTCCAAAAAAATAGCGATAACAAGAGTACGGCCCATGTCGCCCATGGTCTGGAAAAACTGGAGCCTGATACGAAATGTAAATTCATTTTAAAATCAAGATTTTAAGGCCTTAGACCTATTTGTTA
>DYOK01000167.1 GCA_020720565.1 Acetofilamentum sp. | reverse complement strand
CAATCTTTCCTTCAATCTTTCCTTCAATCTTTCCTTCAATCTTTCCTTCTTCTTTTGCTGTATCTAAGGAATTTTTCAAATCACGATAATATTTTAAACTATCTTCATATTCGATATATTCTTGTTGTGAAAATTTAGAAATCTCTGCCGTTTCGAATAATTGCAGAAATATATTCTCTCGCAATTTTTCCGGTATTCGGTCCAATTTGTGTAAATTCTTTATCACAAAAAGCCATTTGTCAAATCGTGTTTCTAATTCTTCGATTGTCTTATTGAATTTGGGCATTTCCAAATACACAAACATCAACTTGTCGTAAAAAATTTTATTCGTTTCAATATCGGTTAATTTAACATCGTATCGAAATTTATTCCGTTCGTTCTTATCTTCGTTAAATACAAAATCTAAAATGGCTATGGTATATACTTTTTTTAGTTCAAAATTCCACTCACTTCCGATTATGGCTTGCTCTCGAATTGGAAACGTCGAATAATAAACTGTTCGGTCTTTGAAAAAATTTTGTTTAGTCTTTTGTAATTCTACTATAAATTTTTCTCCACTTTCGTTTGTACAATACAAATCAAAAACAGCCTTGCGATGTAATTCTGTTGTTCCTAAATTCTCATTTTTTAAAAATGTTAATTCCGTTATCTTACCTTGCTCTTCTTTTAATAACTCATTCAAAAAATCCAACAACAAATTTTTATTCGGTTCCTCGCCAAACAGGCGTTTGAATCCGTAATCCGTAAATGGATTGATATATTTTTCCCTAAATTCAGTCATTTATTTCTCTTTTTTTCAAAGATATAACTTTTTTTAATTCGTTGGCGTATTTTATAAAACATGCCAACTCAATTTTATCCATACGATAGGTCAAAATTCTGATTGATTACTACCCGATTTCTTTAAAGAAAATTGCTGTTAAAAAGCCCATCAAAGTCGAAAGTCCGGTAACGGCACCGCCTTTTTCGAAAGCTTCGGGCAACATGGTTTCGGCAATCATGGTTAACATGGCACCTGCAGCCATTCCCTGAATAATTGGAAATATAGTAGGGCTCGCTCCATCGAGTAAGAAATTACCCAACAAAGCTCCCAATCCGGTAATTATCATCAAGGAAGTCCACATGGCCATAATTTTGAATTTGCTGTAATGGTTTTCTCTCATCCCTACCGAACTGCTCAATGCTTCGGGAAAATTTGATAAAAACAAACCCGCTAACAAGGATAAACTTAAACCTGCAGCAGCCTCGCCGTGCCCTGCTTGTGTGCCCACTAAAAAACTGGCACCAATCACAAACGATTCGGGAATACCATCGAGCAAAATCCCGAGCCAAATGGCTAAGGCCGCATTGCCATGTTTTTTACCTTCGGCGGCGATCTCGTGATGGCAAGGATCATGTGCATGTTCCATGGCATTGTTTGACCAAATTTCGATTTCGTCGGCACTTACTTCGACACTTTGCTGTTCGACATGTACCGAAAGATAGAGCTCTAAAGCTTCTCTTATCGGTTGAGATTTAGCAGCCACTCGTTCCAAATCCGATTTATGCAAAACCCATATGATGCTGTCCGAAAGCACCTTGGCCGTTTCGTGATGTACGTCTTGTTTCAGAAATTTAA
Source organism: Acetofilamentum sp. (assembly GCA_020720565.1). Classification (GTDB taxonomy): domain Bacteria; phylum Bacteroidota; class Bacteroidia; order Bacteroidales; family JAFGXI01; genus JAFGXI01. The sequence continues at coordinate 4,157 of DYOK01000167.1, read as the reverse complement.
TTTCGCCCCAAGCTTGGTTGCTTTTAAGGGTCTCTACCAATTGTTGATTCGCATTTAAAATTTGAACTTCGCCCGATTCGACTACAAAAACTTCGTCACCTAAATCGCCTTGATTAAACAAAAAATGACCTGCCTTTAGATGTCTTTTACTCAGAAATGGGACTAATTTGTGTACTTCGTCGTGAGGTAAATGTCTTAAAAAGCCAAGAACGCCCATACGTTTGAATAATAGTTTTAATTCTTTAAGATGTTTTCGTCTGACATGACGCATAGCCGTTGAACGTTTACGCATAAATCCACCCTGCATATTGAGCATATAATTGAGTACTTCGTACAAAATTCCTCCCATTATAGCACCTCCGGCCACAAAATAAAATTCACCTTTGCTTACGGCTTCGGCTACCAAATCGATGGTTAATGCGGCCAAAAGTGCACCTCCCCCAAAGGCCATTAATCCTGCCGAGATTTTTCGATTGGGTGTCCAAAACATGGCAATGGCTGCTCCTAAAGGTAAAGAGGCCGCACTGATAATGCCAAACATAAAGCTGTCGAGTTGCATGTTACCAAACATAATACGATTTTTTAAAGTTTATTTTTGAATTAGGATGAACAATGTTAATGATTTTATACGACATAAAAAAAGCCGTTCTTAAAAAAAGAACGGCTGATTAAATTATCCGATTAGGAAATTACAATATATATTTAACCCCAATTGTTAAACTCCCTAAATTTAACAGATTATCTGTATTAACACTAAAATTAAAATCAGTTTCCTTTGTAATTTCACCATTTTTACCATCTTTGTCAGTATCAGTTGATTTTACGTTTGAATAACTCATATTCAATAAACCGAGACCTGCTTCTAAGACAAAATGATCCGATATAGCATAGTCAAGACCTAAAGACAAATCAAATCCAAGTCCAGATACTTTGTTTACACTGTCGTCTTCAATCACTCCATCGCCCGTATCGTTCCATTTAAGTTGACTTTGAGATCCTATCATAACAGGAATGCCGACCTCACCGAATAAATAGAATTTTTTGCCTAAACTTTTGTAATATCTTGCTTGAGGTAAAAAAAGAACAAGGCTTGTTTTAATGACTTGATCAAACTTATCGGTACCATTAATAAAATAATTAATCTTTGTATAACGAGTAAAAGAATAGCCAATGCCCATTCCTACGCTTAAATTTTCTGATAGAAAATAATGAGCCTGCGGTACAATTGAAAATGAGAATCTCTTGTCTAAATCAGTTGTTTCGCTTGTGCCACTATTGATTTCTTCAGAAGCCCCCCCACTTGTAGAAAGTCCCAATGATCCACCGACCATTATTTTACCAGATTCAATTTGCGCGTTTACGCCAATGGCCATAGCCAAAATAGATACTAAAAATAAATTTTTCATCTGTTATATTATTTTAAAATTTCAACAAAGTTACATATGTATATTGGAGTTGCAAATTTATTCTGAACAATTGTAAATTATATTTAAAAAAAACAGCCCTAGATATAGTTTAAGGCATACATTAAGCGAGAAAAGTGTAAATTTGCGAAAAAAATCAATAAGATGTTTACACTTTACAAAAAAGAACTTAGAGCTTTTTTTAGTTCGTTAATTGGTTATTTGGTCGTGGGTATTTTTATCATAGCCAATGGCTTGTTTTTATGGGTATTTCCGGGTGAGTTTAATATTATCGAAAATGGATATGCTACTTTAGCGCCCATGTTTTATTTTGCACCCTGGATATTCTTGTTTTTAATTCCGGCTATTACCATGCGTACTTTTTCCGACGAGCGAAACACCGGTACCATCGAGTTGCTTTTTACTAAACCACTGTCCGACTCTCAAATTATATTAGCCAAATATTTTAGTGCCTTGACTTTGGTAATGATTTCGCTTATTCCTGTATTGGTTTATTATGGCTCGGTATATTACTTAAGCAATCCCGTAGGTAATATCGACCAAGGCGCATTTTGGGGCTCATTTATTGGTTTAATTTTTCTGGCATCGGCATATGTTTCGATTGGTATTTTTACATCGTCGCTCACCAAAAATCAGATTATTGCGTTTATTTTATCTGTGGCATTAGCCTACATTATATATATAGGGTTCGATTCCATTGGGTATCTCGAATGGTTCAAAGGTATCGAGAATTTTATAATCGATCTGGGAATTTCGGAACATTACCGTTCGGTGAGCAAAGGCGTTGTCGACACAAGAGATGTACTTTATTTTGCAAGCTTGGTTGTGCTTTTTTTAAGCCTCACTAAATTAAAATTAGAATATAGAAAATACTAAGGTCTTCGATCGATTTATTGTTTTTTGTAACAAGCTATATATCTATATTATAGCACAAAAAAAATACATTAAATTATACATAATACTTAAGTTTAAAAATGAAAACATTCAAACATAAATCTCTATCACAATTTGTGGCTATCGTCATTCTAATTGTATTAATAAATTTCATTGGAGGTCTATTTTTTGCTCGAATCGATTTAACATCAGAAAAGAGATATACGCTGTCCGATGTGACCAAAAAACATTTGGAGTCATTAAACGATGTGGTTTTTTTTCAGATTTATCTCGAGGGGGACGAATTATCGCCGGGTCTGGAGCGCTTAAAGAGTAGCATCGAAGAAATGCTTAACGAATTTAAGGTGATTGGCGGCACACATGTCGATTTCGAATTTATCAATCCCAACGAAAGTGCCAACATCAAAGAAAAAAATCAGCTTTTTCAAGAACTGATAAAAAAAGGATTAAATCCGATGAATATCCAAGAACGCACCGAGGAAGGCAGTTTGACTCAAAAAACGGTTTTCCCAGGAGGTATTGTGTATTATAAAGGCAACGAAGTCCCTATCGATTTTTTGATCAACAACCCAACTTTGAATCCAGAGCAGAACTTAAACAGTGCAATCGAAGATTTGGAGTTTAACTTAATGTCTACTCTAAAAAAGCTTTCGCAAGACCAACCCGATCGTATTGCGTTTATCGAAGGTCATGGAGAGTTGAGTAAAGCTCAAACCGCAGATTTAGGGAAAACTTTAAAAGATTTTTATGCCATTGAACGGGTAAAAATTGACGAAAAAATCTACGCTTTGTCCGACCGAAACGAACGCGACTCTGGCCAATATGCCGTATTTAATAAGTACAAAGCCATAATAATTGCCGGCCCCACTCAAAAATTCTCGGAAAAAGACAAGTTCATCATCGACCAATATATTATGAATGGTGGACGCGTGCTTTGGCTTTTGAATGGAACCAATACCAGCATGGACAGTTTAGCCTACCTGTCGTTTACAATGGCCATGATTCCCGATATCGATATTGACGACCAACTTTTTACATACGGTATTCGTATCAATTCGGATTTAATTCAAGATATGCAATGCAGCAGTATTCCACTCGACGTATCGCAACCTGGCTCTAAGTACCCTGATTTCAAGCTGTTCCCTTGGTCGTTTTTCCCGCTTGTTACGGGGAATTATAACCACCCCATCAGCCGAAATCTAAATTTGGTTAAACATGAATTTGTAAGTTCAATCGACACCATAGGATACAAACCCGAACTTAAAAAGACCCCTTTATTGACGACATCCAACTATTCAAAAAAACTAAGTGCTCCAGTGCGTATCGACCTAAATATTATCAACCAAAAGCAAAACAAAAATTTCTACAATAAATCGAATATTCCAACCGCTTACCTTCTCGAAGGTGTGTTTAAGTCTGTATTTGTTGACCGGATGACACCCCAAATTGAACAATCGAACGAGATTCGGTTTCAGAAAAAGTCCATCCAAACCAAACAAATTGTTGTTGCTGATGCTTCAATTATGCGGAATAGTTTAAAAATGACCGAAAAAGGTTACACCCCATATCCTTTAGAAAAAGACAAGTTTACGGGTCAAATATATGGAAACAAAGACTTTTTGGTGAATGCGGTCCATTATCTGTGCGACGATTCTGGCATTTTGAACATGAGAACCAAAGAATATAAAATTAGATTACTCGATCCTACCAAAATTACTGGAACAAAAACAATTTGGCAAATTACCAACGTATTGGCACCACTTGGTATTCTGATATTAATCGGACTCATTAACTGGTGGATTCGATTAAAAAAATACACTAGATAAATCAGCTTGAAAT